>NZ_JAYMFF010000008.1:0-64503 GCF_035989245.1 Adlercreutzia wanghongyangiae
CGTGTTATTGTTGTATTTCTCACGCCAATCCCCTATACTGGCGCAAACAGCCGATCCGGGCCCCGCGCCCGGTCAGACAAGGAGGGCCCATGCACGCGATGGTAACCGCCCGCGTTCCCGTGGAAATCCGCGACCAGGTAAACGCCCAGCTGCGCGAGATGGGATCGTCGGCCACTGAATTGGTGAACGCCGCCTACGACTACGTCCTGAAAACCGGCGAGCTGCCCGATGTAAACCGCGACGGGTCGCCGCTGCACATCGCGCTCACCGACGCCCAGGTCAACGAGCTGCGCTTCCGCCTGCGCCACGCAACCTGCGCCGTCCCCCGCTCGTTCTGGGACGAGCGGGCGGCCCTGCTGCGCGCTGAAGAGAAGGAGGGCTAGTCATGCGTCTGCTCATCGATGCCGACGTGCTGCTGGAATTCGTGGCCGAGCGCCAAGCGTCCGCCGAGGAATGGGGCAAGCTGCACGCCCTGGAGCTGACGGGCGCCGCCGAGCTGTGGGTGATCGCCTCCACCTACGACACCCTGCGCCGCGCCCTGGACGCCGTACTGCCCGACGAGGAGGTGCGGGGGGTGCTGCGCTCCACCATGAGCTTTTTGTCGGTGTGCTCGGTGGACGGCCCCGATATCCGCTTCGCCCTCGATCGCGGCTCCGTCCCCTTCCAGGCCGCTCTCACCGAATCCTGCGCCCGCAAGATCCAGGCCGACTTCATCATCACCCGCCAAGGTCCCATCGACCTGTCGCGGGCCATCCGCCGCGTCGCGCCCGATGAGCTGTTCTCGGTGCTGGAACAGGAACGCGGCATCGTCTTCGACCTTATAGAATGGTAGGGATCTCCCATGATCGACGAAATCAACGTGCGTGATATCGCCCTCATCCGCGCGGCGTCGCTCGCCCCCTCGCCACGTCTCACCGTGCTCACCGGCGAGACGGGCGCGGGCAAGACGGCCCTGGTGTCGGCTTGCAAGCTGCTCATGGGCGCGCGGGCCGACAGCTCCGTTGTGCGCGAGGGCGCGCCCGATGCCGAGGTGGCCGGCCGTATCTTCCGCAACGACGACCCCGCCGACGACATCGTCGTCAATCGCAGGGTGGGCGCCGACGGGCGCAGCCGGGCCACGCTGAACGGGTCCATGGCCAGCGTGGCGGAACTCGCGCGCACCGTAGGCCCCCTCATCGAGCTGTGCGGCCAGCACGAGTACCAGGCCCTGCTGAAAACTTCCGAGCACGGCCGCATTCTGGACAGCTGGCACGACGGCGCGGCCGAGGCCGGCGCACGCTACCGCGCCGCCTTCGAGGCAGCCCGCCAGGCCCAAGCCGCCCTCGATGAGATACAGGCCCAGGCGAGCGCCTCAACGGCCCAACTGGACGAGGCCCGCTTCGCCCTGCAGCAGATCGAGGCGGCAAACCCGCAGCCCGGCGAGTACGACGAGGTGCGCGACTGGCTGGCCAAGGCCGAGCACGCCGAGCTGCTCGCCCGCAACTCCCACGGTGCCGCCGAGGCGCTGTCGGGCGACGGCGGTGCCCTTGACGCCTTGAATACCGCCATCGCGCTCATCGACGAGGCATCCCGGGCCGACGAGGATCTGGCCCCCTACGCCCAATCCCTGCGCGAGACGTGCTTCGTCGTGGAGGACGTGGCCCGCGACATGGCCGGCTACTGCGACGATATCGAGTTCGATGCCGCATCCCTGGCCCAAGCCCAGGAGCGGCTGGGAGTCCTGGCGTCCCTCATGCACTCCTTCGGCCCCACCATGGAAGAGGTGTTCGCCCGTTGGGACGAGGCAAGCCGGCTCGTCAGCGCCGTCGACGATGCCGACGAGTGCGTGGCAGCGGCCACCGCGGCTCTCCAAGAGGCCGAGGAGGCCCTCGCCCGCGCGGCAGATGTCTACAATGAGCAGCGCATCCAGGCTGCCCCCGCTTTCGCCGAGGCCGTGGGAGCCGTGCTGAGCCAATTGGAAATGGGCGGTGCGGCCCTCGTGTGCACCGTGGCGCCGCTGCCCCGCGCCCAATGGACACGCCAGGGCGCGGCATCGGTGGTATTCGAGTTCAAGCCCGGCAAATCCATGCAACCGCGACCGCTGACCCGCATCGCATCCGGCGGCGAGATCAGTCGTGTGATGCTGGCCGTGAAGGTGGTGCTCGGCGCGAAGGACGGCACCGAGACCCTCATCTTCGATGAGGTGGATGCCGGCGTGGGCGGCAGCGCCGCCAACGCCCTGGCCGACGTGCTCGCCCGCCTGGCCGAAAGCCACCAGGTCATCGCCATCACCCATCTGGCCCAGGTGGCCGTGCGAGCCGACGCCCATTACGTGGTAAGCAAAACCAATGGCGACGAACCCCGTACCGAGCTGACGCTTGTGGAAGACGACGCGCGCGTGGCCGAAGTCGCGCGCATCCTATCGGGCAGCGCCACCGAGGCCTCCCTGGCCCACGCCCGCGAGATGCTCGCGCCCCACGCCTAACCCCGTCCCGTCACCCCCCCCGTAGGGGAGGGCTTCAGCCCTCCCTCATCCCGCCAGCCTCAAGGCGCCCTATCCGTAGGGGAGGGCTTCAGCCCTCCCGCAGCTGCCGGCACTCTTCCACCTCCAACGCAAAAAGGGACCCGGCTTTGGCCGGATCCCTTCCAATGCTCATCCCATCCGGGAAGCCTACTGGGCCTGCTGGCCCTCCTCCAGCGACTGGGCGATGGCCTTCACGTCGTCGTAGGCCATCAACTCGTCGATGGTCACGAACTTGAAGCCCTGCTCCTTCAGGTAGGGCAAGGCGATCTTCAGCGCCTCGATGGTCTGCGTGCGCGGACCGCCACCGTCGTGCATCAGCACGATGTCGCCCGACTTCACGCTCTCGATGCGCTGCACGATGGCATCCACTCCGGGACGGCGCCAGTCCTCCGTGTCCACGTTCCAGCCGATCTCTGCCGTCACGTAGGGCTGCAGCGTCCAGATGATCTCGTCGTGGTAATTGCCGCCGGGCGAGCGGAACACCTTAGACGCCTCCTGGCCCGTGGCATCGGTGATGGCCTGCTGGCCCTTCTGCACCTCGGCGATCTGCTCCTCGGTGCTCATGCGCGTCATATCGACCCCGCGTCCCGAACCCGCCGCGTGATCCCAGCTGTGGGTGGCAATCTGATGACCCGCCTCGGCCATCTGCTTCATGGTATTCGGCTGGTCGGCGATCTGCTCGCCGATGGTGAAGAACGTCGCCTTCACGTCGTATTCCTTCAGCACGTCCAGAAGCTCGCTCGTCGTGGCCCAGGGGCCGTCGTCGAACGTGAGGGCCACCACCTTCTCGTCGCCGGGGTTCGCGTCGTACTGCAGGTACACGTTGTTCTGCACCGGCTTGACCACCTCTTCGACGGTCTTTCCCGACACCTTGCCGGTGCGCTTCTCGGTCTGGCCGGCCTCGCCGGGAATGTACACATGAATGGCGCCCTGTCCCAGCTCCGCCTGGCCGGGTGCCGTCTCGACGGTTTCGGTGTCGTAGTCCTCGGTTATGTCCGATCCGTCGACGATCTGCACGGTGTCGCCCTTGTGGAGCGCCATGTTGGTATCGGTGATCTCGTTGCCGTTCACCGTGCCGCCGAACGGCGTGCCCGAGCCCTCTTCCAGCACCTCGCCGTCCACGGCCACCAAGTTGCCCGCCTTGGGACTCACCACACCATCGGCCACGATATCAGCTGTCGTGGTGCCCTGGTTCACCGTGCGCGTCATACCGTTGACCGTCACGTTGAACGTGGGCGGGTTCAAATAGAGGTAGGCGCCCACGCCGCCGCCCACCAGCAGCACCGCCACCAGCACCAACGAGATGATGCCGGCCTTCTTTTTGTTGCCCTTCTTCTTATAGCGGTCGAAATCGGCATAGGGAGCCGCCGGAGCGCCTACCTTATGGGCCGGCATCACCCGCGGGTTGCCGGCAGCCGACTGGGCGTAGCCCGCATAGCCCCCCTGCTGCTGGTAGCGTGAGCCGTATTGGGGCGGCACGGGCCCCGAAGGATGTGTCTGGGCCGGTGCCGCGGGATGGGGCTGGGCCGTCGCGGCCGCGTACTGCTCGTAAGCCGCCCGGGCGGCCGCCTCCTGGGCGGCGGCGTCCTGACCCGGGGCCACGCGGGCCGCATCGGGCGTCGGCGGCACTCCCCCCGCCGCAGCCGCTCCGGCCGCCGAGGGCGCTGCACCGTCGTGGCGTCGCACGGGCTTGCGGTGGTTGCGGGGATTGTTGCGCGGATTGTTCGCCCCGCCGGAGGCGGGCATCGGTTGATCGGGCATCGCTCTTCCTTCACGCACGGCTCAGGGCCGTTCGACAGCAGACAACAGGTAAGGGAATTATACGCGCTTCTCCCCGTTCAAGGTCATTGCGGCTGCTTACATTTCCGTAAAGTTCGCAAACCGTGCGATCTCCACAAAAATTCGCTGAGCGACGCCCTCCTAGTTGGCGCGGCTGCTGCCGTAGGCGGCGTGCTTGCGGTTGCCGTAGGCGCTCCCCTTGCGGGCGCTCTTCTTCAAATCCTTCAGCACGTCGTCCTCCGACTTGTCCTCCACGGTGCTCTTCAGCTTCACCACCTGGTCGCGCAGACGAGCCGCCTCCTCGAAGTCCATGTCGCGCGATGCGGCCGCCATATCGTCCTCCATGGACGAGATGAGGCGCAGCACCTCCTCGCGCGACAGCTCCGCGAGCTCCTTGTTCACCTGCTCGGCCGTGGTTCCCTCCACATCCTCGGTGATGAATCCCATGATGTCGTTGATGGCCTTGCGGATAGTCTGGGGCTCAATGCCGTGCTCCTCGTTGTAGGCCATCTGGATGTCGCGGCGCCGGCGCGTCTCGTCGATGGCCCGGCGCATGGAGTCGGTGATGCGATCGGCGTACATGATGACCTCGCCCGACACGTTGCGGGCCGCGCGCCCGATGGTCTGGATGAGCGAGCGGTGGTTGCGCAAAAAGCCCTCCTTGTCGGCGTCCAGGATGGCCACGAGCGACACCTCGGGCAAGTCCAGTCCCTCGCGCAGAAGGTTGATGCCCACGAGCACGTCGAACTCGCCGCGGCGCAGATCGCGCAGGATCTCGGTGCGCTCCAGCGTGGCGATGTCGGAGTGCATGTAGCGCGCCTTCACGCCCTGGTCCAGCAAGTGATCGGTCAGATCCTCGGCCATCTTCTTCGTGAGCGTGGTGATGAGCACACGCTCGTCGCGGGCCGCGCGCTCCTTCGCCTCGTCGATGATGTCGTCGATCTGGCTTTTGCTCGTGCGCACCACGATCTCGGGGTCCAAGAGGCCCGTGGGGCGAATGACCTGGTCCACCTGGGCCAGGCTCACCTTCTCCTCGTAGTCGCCCGGCGTGGCCGACACGTAGATGAACTGCGGGATGCGCTCCTCGAACTCGTCGAAGCGCAGGGGGCGGTTGTCCAGGCAGCTGGGCAGGCGGAAACCGTGCTCGGCCAGGGTGATCTTACGGGAGCGGTCGCCCTCGTGCATGCCGCGAATCTGAGGCACCGTGACATGGGACTCGTCGATGATGCAGAGGAAGTCCTTCGGGAAGTAATCGATGAGGGTGTAGGGCGGCTCGCCCGGCTCGCGCCCGTCCAGATGCCGCGAGTAGTTCTCGATGCCGGAGCAGAATCCCATGGTCTCCAGCATTTCCAAGTCGTAGTTCACGCGCATCTCCAGACGCTGGGCCTCCAGAAGCTTTCCCTCTTCCTTGAACTGCTGCAAGCGCTCGCGCAGCTCGTCCTGAATGGTGGTAAGCGCCTTGTCCATCTTGGGACGCGCCGTGACGTAGTGGGAGGCCGGCCAGATGGGCAGCGCCTCGAAGGAGTTCAGCACCTCGCCCGTGACCTGGTCGATCTCGTCGATCGACTCTATCTCGTCGCCCCAGAACTCGATGCGGATGGGATGGTCGGCGTAAGGCGGGAACACATCGAGCGCATCGCCACGCACGCGGAAGGTGCCGCGTTTCTGCTCGTAGTCGTTGCGGTCGTACTGGATGTCGATGAGCTCGTGGATGACCTCGTCGCGATCCATCTCCTTCTGCTTGTCCACGAACACCGCCATGCCGGCGTAGTCCATGGGGCTGCCGATGCCGTAGATGCAGCTGACCGACGCCACCACGATCACATCGCGGCGAGACAAAAGCGCGCTCGTGGCCGCGTGGCGCAGCTTCTCCACCTCCTCGTTGATGGAGGCGTCCTTCTCGATGAAGGTGTCGGAGGCGGGCACGTAGGCCTCGGGCTGGTAGTAGTCGTAGTAGCTGACGAAGTACACCACGGCGTTGTCGGGGAAGAACTCCTTCAGCTCGGCGGCCAGCTGGGCCGCGAGGGTCTTGTTGGGGGCCATGACGAGCGTGGGCTTCTGCACCGCCTCGATGGTCTTCGCCATGGTGAAGGTCTTGCCCGAGCCCGTGACGCCCAGCAGCGTCTGGTAGCGCAGGCCCTCCTCCACGCCGTGGGCGAGCGCGGCGATGGCCTCGGGCTGATCGCCCGACGGCTCGAAGGGCGAGACGACTTTAAAGGGGGTGTTGGCCAAGCGCACCTCGGGGAGCTTCCCCTCCATGGCCATGCCTTCTATATTGGAAAGATGAGTAGACACGCCCATCCCTTTCTCACGCAGTTTCGCTATAAGGAGAACAGTCTAGCACCTTCCTCAAGAAATGAACAGATGTTCGTTTGATTATCATGGTTTTGTTTGAGCAGCGTAACCGCCCGACACTTTGCTTGGGCACTAATCTCGAATCCCAATCGAATGAAGGAAGCCCCTAAAACGAATAAATAATACGGTAATTCCTCCTTTTGTAGACCGCTCCTACAATGGCAAAAGTTAGCGATCGCTTATTCAAGGAAAGGAAGAGACCCATGGACAGGAACCTATCGCGACGCAGCTTCGTGGCCACCTCTGTATTGGCGGGCATCAGTGCTGCTCTGGGCCTGCAAGGCTGTGCCCCGGAAGAACGGCAGCAAGCCGCTGAGGGCGAAGCGGCCGGCTCATCAGAGACGGCTGATGCAGTCATCGTCGGCGGAGGATTGGCCGGAATGATGGCCGCCATTACGTTGTCCGACCTTAAGCCTGAAGCAAAAATCATCCTTCTTGAGCAGCAAGACTCGCTTGGCGGCTCTTTGAAACTCTCGGATGGATACTTCGTCGGATTCTCGAAACGCTACAACGAGAGTCCCGCGGACTGCGCTTCCGCAGACGAGATCATCACCATGATCGATGCCGCAGCCAACGACGTGGAACGCCATGGCTACGCCGAGGAAAAAGGCTGCCTGAACAGCGCACTTCAGGAGAGCTACTTCAGCAGAACAGCAGAGGTAATCAAGGCCCTTATGGCCATGGGCGTCCCCTTCCCCGATTCCATCGACGTGGACGTCCCTTACGCTGCCGGCGCCTATGCAACCGACATCTTCGCCGCAGCTCCCGAAGGCAGCGGAGGCGCCTTCGCTGATGCCGTCATCAAACAACTCGAGAAGACCAGCGTCGACGTACGAACCGACTGCCAGGCCACGGCCCTTGTGGCCGAGGGAACCACCGTAACCGGCATCGAGATTGAGCAGGCAGGCAAGACCTCCGCCATCTCCTCCCGCGCGGTGCTGCTGGCAACCGGCGGCTTCGCGGCGAACCCGGACAAGATCAGCGAGCACTTGCCAGCCTTCAGCAAGTGCAACTTCTTACCCAACCCGGGCGCAACGGGAATGGCCATCGATTTCACGCGCCAATTCAATACGCCTCTCGTCTCCGACGGCGTCTACGGCGGAATGATCGCAGACGATGACACCATTGTCGTCACGGCATGCAATTTCCTCGTGAATGAAAAGGGCGAGCGCTTCTGCGACGAGACGGAGAACTGGTACCTCATCATGTGGCCCCTGGTGCAGCATACCGAGAACTCGTATGCCTGGTGCATTTGCGACAGCGACTACGTCGAGCAAAACGAGGAGGAGACCCGGCCGAAAATCGATGCAGGATCCCTCGTACCCTTCGACACCATCGAAGAGCTTTGCGCTGCCACGGGGATTGACGCAGACGCCCTCAAGGCAACGATAGAGACCTACAACGCAGACGCTACAGCAGGTCGAGAGCTCCCCTATGGCTTGCCGGCCGAATACGCTCACAAAGTGGAGCGCGCGCCATTTTACGCGGAAAAGGCAACCACCTATTGCTTCGGCACCATCAAAGGGCTGAAGATCGACGAAAACTGCCAAGTCGTGGCCGGCGACGGCGCGCCCATTACGGGTCTCTACGCCGCTGGCGAGGTGGCGGCCGGAAACGCGTATTTCGGTCAGTACCCCGCAGGAGGCGCGGGCAACAGCCTCGCCAGTCTCGCAGGGCACTTCGCCGCCATTCGCCTCTGCGACAATCTCTAGCTTTCGGCAAAGTAGCTCTTTGCATAATCGGCGAACGCACGCGCCGCTTGCCCGCAATCAGCCTTGGCGACAATGCCATAGCTGGCTTCGCCCCAATCCAAGGGAACGCAGGTAAGCGGCGGGGTGCACGCCGGCGCATACCGGGTCGGCACGGGCACAACTCCCCCCTCGAGTGCCACTCTCATAAGAAGCGCTGTACTGAAAACCGACTCGTCGAAAACGATGTCGAGGCGCTTTTCGGCGACCGTGCTCTCGAAAAGCCTCATCTGCGGCTCCTCGCGGTACATCGATTCGACGTAAACCGTCTCGCCGTCCAAGTCCTCAAGGCGAACGGTCTCGCGTTTCGTCAACCGATGACCTTCGCCGACGGCGCAGCAATACGTATCGCGGTACAGCTCGGTATAGCAGAACCCCGCATCCGCCAAACGCTCCATCCAAGGGAGGAAAACGATATCTATCGTTCCTTTTTCCAGCTCATCGAGTTGCTGGTCGTAAGGAATATCGACAAATTGGCACGTCACGCGTCTCTCTTCCCGCTCAAAACCCGAGCACAACTCGAGCAGCGAGATCGATGCGTCCCCATCGGCGCAGGCGATTCGCAGAACCTGGGATCGTTTTTTCTCCAGCGCTTGGCCCGACGCCCGACCTTCCTCGTATAGACGCAAGATTTCCCGAGCCGTTTGGTAGAAAGAGGCACCTGCCTCGGTAAGGGTCACGCCACTGGGACTTCGATCGAACAAGCTGAACCCCAGATCCCTCTCCAGCAAAGTGATCTGTTGGAGCAACGCGGGCGCCGAGATGAAGGACTTCGCCGCCGCTTTGGAAAAGCTTCCGTTATCGGCAGCAAGCAAAAAGGACCCCAACTGTCTCTCATTCATTGGCACCTCCTCTCTCTCCGCATTAAGTTTTAACATCATACTACTTAAGAGATGGATTCTTCCTCCCGCATCGGACAATCCCTAGAATCCCAATCGCAGGCTGGGATTCGCCCCACCTGGGAAACCACCAAGTGAGAGGGATATTATGACCATGGATCAGACTCGCCGTACCTTTCTCAAGAGCGGCGCTATCGCGGGAGCCGCCGTCGCACTTGGCGCACTTGCTGGATGCTCGCCCCAGGAAAAGGGGAAAGAAGGCAGCGAGCTCGCGCAAACAGCTGGATCGAACGCAGAGGAGGGCTCCGAAGCACTGCCCGAATCGGCAGACCTGTCGGCCACCGTGCTTGTCATCGGGTCAGGTATAGCGGGTACCGTAGCGGCGCTAGAGGCGGCGGAGAGAGGAATGGACGTACTCCTCGTAGAAAAGAGCGAGAACCTGGGAGGCACATCCGCCCTCTGCAGCGGTGCCTTCATGGCCGCCGGGACAACGCTGACCCAAAGCAGTGGGGTCACCCTCACGGTAAATGATTTCTACAACACGCTCATTTCCCTGGATGCCTCGTCAACCACCGATCGAGATATCATCCAGCGTTTCGCCTTCAATGCCGCCTCCGCCTGCCGTTTTCTCGAGGATCACGGTGTGACGTTCACCGAACTTACCAGCCCGCGGCTCGAGCTGCCCGCGATATCTCACATGACCGAGGGCGGAAGCGTCGTCATGGAAACTCTCGGTGCCCACCTGAGCGACAAGGGAGTGACCGTTGAGACCGGCTTGCGTGTCACCGATTTGGTCAAGGACGAAAGCGGCCGCATGATCGGTGCCTGGGGAGAACAAGCCGGTGATCGCGTCTCCATCCGCTCTCCTTACATAATTCTGGCCACGGGGGGTTTCGCGAGCGCCCAGGAAATGCTCGCGAAACACGCGACGCCACTCCTGTTGAGCAGCAGCACCATGAACCCTAACACCGGCGACGGATACCGTCTGGCGAAAGCGGCCGGATCGGCAATGCTCGATACCGACGCCGCAATCGTCACAACAAGCGACACCCAGGGAGAAAACTGGGTGGGGGCCTTCAGTGAAGACCTATTCTATGTAACAGACGAGGGCGAGCGATACTGCGACGAATCTATCAGCACCTTCGATCGCAGCTTCATCATGATGGCCCGGGGGATCACGACCGAGTACATTATCGCCACCGAAAGCCAGTACGAGGCATTCAAAGCCGATTTCGACAGCGCCGCTGCCGACGGCCGCTCTTTCTCGTCCGATGACCCCCGGGAGCTTGCGCGGCAAATGGGCATCGACCCCGACCGCTTCGCGCAAACCGTGCAGCGCTACAACGAGTTGTGCGACAAGGGCGTCGACGAGGACTACGGAAAAGACTCCCAGTACCTGACCAAGCTCGAAGGCCCTCTGCACTCCCTTACCTGCGCCTTTGATCTCACCGACACCGCAAGCGGACCGCGCATCAATAAGAACGCCCAGGTGATTTCCATCGACGGAACGCCAATCGAGGGTCTGTATGCCGCCGGAGCAGTCACCATGGCACAGCTATTCGGCCATGCCTATATAGGCACGGGATCCTCGATGACCAATGGGGCGGTTTTCGGGCGGGCCGCTGCGCAGCATATTTCCCAAATCAAGGACATTGCCTAAGGACATTTCCCGGCCACCCCGGGTCTCTTCCGCGGAATCCTCCCCAGGCTCTCTGCTACAATCATCGCGTCACCGAGTAGGAGGAGGATTCCGTGAATCCAAAGAACGTGGCGCCCGGCATCGGCATCTGCGCCGCCCTGGCGCTGCCCTGCTGGTTTCTCGGCGAGGCGCTGCCCGTGGTGGGCGCGCCGGTGTTCGCCATCCTGCTCGGCATGGCCGTGGCCCTCGCATGGAAGCAACCGACCCGCGGCGCGGTGCAGGACGGCATTGCCTTCACGGCGAAGAAGGTGCTGCAGTACGCCGTCATCCTGCTCGGCTTCGGGTTGAACCTGGCCCAAATCGCGGCCGTGGGCGCCGAGAGCCTGCCCATCATCTGCTCCACTATCGCCACGGCCCTCATCGTGGGATATATCCTCTACAAGGTGCTGCGCATGGACTCGGCCATCGCCACGCTCATCGCCGTGGGCTCGTCCATCTGCGGCGGCTCGGCCATCGCGGCCACCGCCCCGGTCATCCGCGCCAAGGACGAGCAGGTGGCCCAAGCCATCTCGGTCATCTTCCTGTTCAATGTGGCCGCGGCGCTCGTCTTCCCCACCCTGGGCGGCATGCTCGGCATGTCCAACGAGGGCTTCGGACTGTTCGCCGGCACCGCCGTGAACGACACCTCCTCGGTCACCGCCGCGGCGGCCGCCTGGGACGGCATGCATCCCGGCGCGAATGCCCTTGACGACGCCACTATCGTGAAGCTCACGCGAACGCTCGCCATCATCCCCATCACCCTCGCGCTCGGCATCCTCATGGCCCACAAGGACAATGCGGAGCTGGCCGCCCAGGCCACCGCCGCCGGAGCCCCCATCGTGCGCGAGGGCCTGCTCGGCAACTTCTCGCTCAAGCGCGCCTTCCCCACCTTCATCCTGTTCTTCCTGCTGGCGAGCGTTGCCACCACCGTCGCCGTGGCGCTGGGCGCCGATATCGCCGTGTTCGCGCCGCTGAAAACGGCGAGCAAGTTCTTCATCTGCATGGCCATGGCCGCCATCGGGCTTAACACCGACATCGTGAAGCTCGTAAAAAGCGGCGGCAAGCCCATCCTCATGGGCGCCATCTGCTGGATCTGCATTGCCGCCGTGAGCTTGGGCATGCAGCATATATTAAATCTGTGGTAGCGAACAACCAGGCGACGTAGGTTCGCCCAAGGGAGTCAGCGAGAGGCCCTGCCGCGTTTCAGATTCGTCCGCCTTTGGCCCAAGCGTACTTCGGTACGCGCCGTGGCCAAAACAGTGAACAGCCCGGTGGGCTGTTCAGCGCCTTTCAGGCGACCGAGAGGGAGCGTCCTGCGCAGCAAACTGCGCAGGACATGAAATGCGGCAGGGCCTCGTAGCGTCGGCATTGATCCTGTTGCGTTAGCAACAGGATTTATATTGGTTCCACCAGGCGAGCACTTCGTTGCGCAGCTCGTCGGGGGTGCCGTCGTTGTTGAAGACCACGTCGGCCGCCTCGATGCGGTCGGCATCGGTGATCTGGCGGGCGATGCGGGCGCGCACGTCCTCCTCGGGAAAGCCCGAGGCCACCGCGCGCTCGATGCGGGTCTCCAGCGGCGCCAGCACGGCGATGACCACATCGGCGCCGTAGGCCAGCGAGCTCTGGCGGTTGCGGAACACCGAGTACTCCACCACCACGGCGGGCTTGCCCTCGGCGGTGAACCCGTCGATGAGATCGGTGTAGCGCTCCTCGATGCGGGGCATGGTGATGGTGTTCAGCTTGCGGGTGGCCGCCGGCGTCGCGAAGGCCTTGGCCGCAAGGGCGCTGCGCACCACTTCCCCGTTCTCGTCGAAGATGTCATCGCCGAAAGCACCGCGCAGATCGTCCTTCACCGTATCCCACGTGAGCACCTCGTGCCCCACCTGGTCCAAATCGATCCACGCCAGGCCCTCGTCGGTCAGCGCCTTGCGCGCCGTGGACTTCCCGGCCCCCATACCGCCGATGAGAAACAGCTTCTTCATGTCGCACCTCTCCTTCGGAATTTCGAATTCGCTGGCATCATGATACACGAAAAAGAACGGGCCGCCCCGATGGGCGGCCCGTCAAATTCACGCTTTTGCGCTGGAAGCTACTCGGCGTCGGCGGTCTCCACCTCGACGACCTCGGCCTCGGCCTCGGCCGGAGCCTCGTCCTTCTTGCGGCGGGCCGGCTTCTCCTCGGCCTGCACCGACTCGTCCACGTCGATCTCGAAGCCGAGCTCCTCGGCGGCGGCCTTCATGGACAGGGAGATGCGGCGGCGGTCCGGGTTGATCTCCATGACCTTCACCTTCACATCGTCGCCCGCGTGCACGACCTGCGCCGGGGTGTCGATGTGGCGGCCGGCCATCTCGGAGATGTGCACCAGGCCCTCGATGGAGTCGCCCAGCTCCACAAAGGCGCCGAACGGGACGATCTTGGTGACCTTGCCGTCGACGATGGTGCCCACGGGGTAGTTCTCCACCAGCTTGATCCACGGATCGGGCGTGGTCTGCTTGAGACCGAGGGAGATGCGCTCACGCTGCAGATCGACGTCGAGCACCTCGACCTCCACCTCGTCGCCCACCTTGACGACCTCGGAGGGATGGTTGACGTGGTTCCAGGACAGCTCGGAGATGTGCACCAGGCCGTCGATGCCGCCCAAATCCACGAAGGCGCCGAAGTCCACGATGGAGGACACGTTGCCCTTGAGGCGCATGCCCTTCGACAGCTTGGAGAGGATCTCGGCGCGCTCGTTCTTGCGGCCTTCCTCCAGCAGCACGCGGCGGGACAGCACGACGTTGTTGCGGTTGCGGTCCATCTCGATGACGCGGGCCTCGATCTCGGTGCCCAGGTACATGTCCAGATCCTTCACGCGGCGCAGGTCCACGAGAGAGGCCGGCAGGAAGCCGCGCAGGCCGATGTCCAGGATGAGACCGCCCTTGACCACCTCGATGACCTCGCCGGTGACCACTTCGCCGGCCTTGAACTTCTCCTCGACGGAAATCCAGGCACGCTCGTACTCGGCGCGCTTCTTGGAGAGGATCAGGCGGCCGTCCTTGTCCTCCTTCTGGAGAACCAGAGCCTCGATCTTGTCGCCCAGGCTCACGATGTCGGACGGATCGGCGTCCTTGCGGATGGACAGCTCGCGGGAGGGGATGACGCCCTCGCTCTTGAAGCCGATGTCCACCAGCACCTCATCGTGCTCCAGCTTGACGACGGTGCCGTCGACGAGATCGCCCTCGTCGAACTCGGTCAGCGTGCCGTCGATCATCTCGTTCATCTGCTCATCGGAGATGTCGGAGAAGTCGATCACGGAGGTGTTCTTGATTTCGGTCAAAACGGACCCCTTTCAAAAACTAAATCGGGGACCCTTCGTCATGATGGTTGATACTTACCATGTTCGCTTGCAGAAGCAAGAGATCGCGGTGCAACAAACATGTCTCGGGGGCCAGCAGATACTTTCACTCGCCGGTTTCGGCAAGCCCGCCCAGTATAGCACCGCCGACCCATGAAGAATTGTGAATTTTGCCCGAGTGCCGACATTTTTCGCAGGGCGCCCACAGAGCTCACCGATGCTGCACGGCAAAGCCGCGCCAAACAGCGGGGAGCCCGAACGCAATGGCTATCGCCGCGAGCGATGCCGCTCCATCGCGAACAGGTATTACCCAACGGCAAAGGCCATCGGCTAGCATGGTATCAGGAGGTGCCGAACATGGAAACACAGGCGGCAGGGGCGTTTCTCATCTACTGCCTCGTCAACGCATTTACTCCCGGGCCGGGAAACATCCTCGCCCTCAGCACAGCGGCAAGCCACGGCTGGCGACGCGGGATGCCCCTGTACCTGGGCATTTTCTGCGGCTACTTCGCCGTTCAGGCGATCTGCGCGCTCACGGTGTTCTTCTTAGGCTCGGCCGTGCCCGACGCGCTCGGAATCTTGAAGTACGCGGGCGCCGCCTACGTGGTCTGGCTCGCCGTGCACATCGCGCGCAGTCGCCCCGAAGAGGACGGGTCGGGCGGGAGGCCCTCGTTTGTCCAGGGGTTCCTCCTGCAATTCGTCAACGCGAAGATATACCTGTTCGGCATCACGGCGCTCGTCGGCTTCATCGTCGGCCACGCGAGCGATCTTCCCACGCTCATGGTCGTTGAGATGGTGATCGCCTCCATCGGAACCGTGGCAACCCTCGTCTGGATCGCCTTCGGCGTGGCGCTCCAGAAAGCCTACCTGCGCCACTTCCGCGCCGCGAACCTCGTCTTCGCCGCTACGCTTATGCTCTGCGCCGTAGAGATGCTCGCCTGAACACCGCGCTTCCGCTACTCGGCCGCCTGGGCCTCGCGCAGGGCGTGCACAAGCTGGTCGGCGCAGGACGTGGAGCGCCGCCCGCAGGTGTTGCCCTCCAGAAGCGCGGCCACCTCGTCCACCTTCATGCCGGCCACCAACTTGGAGATGGCCTTCAGGTTGCCGTCGCAACCGCCGACGAACTGCACGTTTTGCACCGTGTCGCCGCTCACTTCAACGTCGATCTGACGGGAGCACACGCCGCGCGGAGTATAGGTATGCATAGCAGGTTCCTTTCTCTTGTCTTCTCTCGCACGCGATTGTACCGCAAGACGAGCGGAATACTTTGCGTTAGAATGATCGGACACGCTTCTTTGAATCGGGTTTCATCGAGATAAGGCTCCGCATGGAATTGACGCTTTCGGTATTCCTCGCACAGGCAGGCGACCATCCCGTTCTGCTCGGCATTCTGGCACTGGTCATCGGCGTGACCGTCATCTCGGGAGCCACTGATGCCCCCAACGCCATCGCCTCGGCGGTGTCCACCCGCTGCCTCTCGCCCGGAGTAGCGCTCGGCCTCGCCGCCGTGTTCAACTTCGTCGGTCTGGTGGGCATGACCTACATCTCCACCGCCGTCGCCCACACGATGTTCAACATGGTGGACTTCTCGGGCAACACCCACCAGGCGCTGCTCGCCCTCATAGCCGCCATGATAGGCTCTATCGGCTGGGGCGTGTTCTGCTGGTTCTGGGGCATCCCCGCCTCGAAATCCCACTCGCTCATCGCCGGGGTCACCGGCGGGGCCATTGCCCTGAACGGCCTGGCGGGCGTGGTGCTCTCCGAGTGGATGCTCGTCATTTACGGCATGGTGTTCTCGCTGGTGGGAGGCTTCATTCTCGGCATGGCAACCACCAAGATCATCGAGTTTCTCTTCTCCTGCGTCGACCGACGCCGCGGCGACAAGGTGTGTGTGGTGCTGCAGGACATCTGCGCCTGCGCGCTTTCGTTTCTGCATGGCGCCCAGGACGGTCAGAAGTTCATGTCCATCGGGCTTTTGGGCATCGCGCTGGCCTTCGGCATGGAGACGAGCGGTGCCACCGACTTCCCCCTGTGGCTGATGATCATCTGCTCGCTGGCCATGTCGCTGGGCACGCTGCTCGGCGGCAAGCGCATCATCAAATCGGTGGCCATGGACATGGTCTCGCTCGAGAAATACCAGGGCGTGGCCGCCTCCGCCTCCACCGTTATCACCCTGTTCGTGGCGTCCATGACCGGCATGCCCGTGTCCACCTCGCACTGCTCTACCGCCTCCATCATGGGCGTGGGCGCCTCGCGCAGCTTCAAGCGCGTGAACTGGGGCGTGGCCCGGCGCATGGTGTGGGCCTGGGTGCTCACCTTCCCCTGCTGCGGCTTCATCGGCTGGGGCCTGGCCAAACTGTTCATGCTGTTCTAAGGGCATCCCCGATCCTCAACCGAGCCAAACGCCCTTTGCAACGGTGCGCGCCTTGCCGCCGACCTCGATGCGACAGCACTCGCCATCCTTCGCGGCCCTGACGTAGAGCCTCGATGGGCGTCCCACATCAGCGCCCTGCGCCACAGTATACGCCAGATCGGCACTGCCGAGCGTTTTGTGGCGCAGCAGATAGGCAGCCAGACAGCCGTTGGCGCTCCCCGTGGCAGGATCCTCCGGAAAGCCCGAATCGTCCATGAATACGCGCACTTCAATTCCCTCTTCCGTCGGCACGAAGACCAGCACGTTGCATTTGCAATACCGCTCGTGCACAAGACGAAGTGCGTCATAGTTAACATGGCTGCGACGCAAGGCGTCCAAAGAGGCCAATGGCGCGATAATGGCCTCCAGTCCCGTTGACACCAGCTCAACAGGCGCACCCGCGACGACATCGGACACTTCCAAGGAAAGAGCGCGTGCTACATCGGCAGAATCAACCGAAAGACCGAACTCTGGCTGGTTCTGAGTCATGAAGAGCAGCTCGCCCTCACCGCGCACAGGAATCTTCCCCGCGGGCAGATCGAGGTAAATCGTCTCATCGGAGGAAATACCGTACACCTCGCGTAGCAGATGAGCTGTGCCCAACGTAGGATGACCCGCAAAAGGCACTTCGACATCCGGCGTGAAGATGCGCACATCGAAGGTGCAATTGCCCTTATCGCCGGAACAGACGAACGTCGTCTCCGAGAAGTGCATTTCCTGAGCGATGGCTTGCATCTCTTCTGTAGCCAGCTCTCCTTCAGAAAAGAAAACGGCCAACTGATTGCCTTGATATTTTTCCTCAGCGAAGCAATCAACGATGTAGAACTCCATGGACCTCCCCTTCTTCTCGCTATCAAATCTGCTGTGAAAGCAAAACCCGCTCGATCCGGCGCTAGAGCGCTGCCACGGTGCCGAGCCCGTGCTCGGCGGCAGCATCGAGGGCCATCTTGGCGCAGGCGATATCCAGCAGCGCGGTGCCAGCTGAGTCGAACACCGTCACCTCGTCGGGGTCGGTGCGGCCCTCCACCTTGCCCGCAAGCACTTCGCCGAGCTCGCCGGCCACGTGGTCGGCATCGAAGACGCCCTGGGCCAGCCCGAGCTCGATCTCGCCGTTGCCGATGCAATTCGCCGTATCGTCGGCGAACAGGCGCCCACCGGCAATGATGGCCGGGTCGATTTCCTGCTTGCCCGGCATGTCGGCGCCCATGCAGGAGAAATGCGTGCCGAAGCGCACCCAATCCGCATCAATAAGCGGTGTTGTGGACATCGTAGCCGTGATGACGATATCGCTCGCATCCACCGCCTGGGCGAGGTCGCCTGCCGCCTCGAAGCGCACATCGGGGCGCTCGATGCGGAACTGGTCGGCCAGCTTCTGCGGCAGCCGCTGCGCCAGATCGCGGGCACGGTCGGGGTTGTGGGGATTGGCAACGCGCACGGTCTTAATGCTATCGAACAGCGAGAGGGTGGCCGCAACCTGGTAGAGCGCCTGGTGCCCCGCGCCCACCATGAGCAGGCTCTCCGATTCGGGATTGGCAAGAACGTGAGCGCCTAGGGCTCCGGCCGCACCGGTTCTCATGCCCGTGATGCCCGCTCCGTCAACAACGCCCACCGGCTCGCCGGTCTCGGCGGAAAGCACGACGATGAGGCCGTACAGGTCGGGCAGGCCGCGGGCGGGGTTCTTCGAGAACCACGCCACGGTCTTGTGCCCGAACACGCCGGCACCACCCAACACACCGGACTTGATGTCCATGTCGGCCACGCCGGGCTCGAAGGCATGGTAGACCATGGGCCACGCCTCGGCCGCCCCCGTCGCCTTCTGCTCGTAGGTCGCGCGCACGGCG
This sequence comes from Adlercreutzia wanghongyangiae, assembly GCF_035989245.1. Taxonomy (NCBI): domain Bacteria; kingdom Bacillati; phylum Actinomycetota; class Coriobacteriia; order Eggerthellales; family Eggerthellaceae; genus Adlercreutzia; species Adlercreutzia wanghongyangiae. Next base: position 18,491 of record NZ_JAYMFF010000008.1, read on the forward strand.
TCGATCACCTCGCCCATGGTGAGGCAGGCGGCCACGTCCTTGGCGGACAAAATGCGAATCTCGCTCATGTTCATCTCCTGTTCCGGGACGCAAGCGCGCCCCTTAAGCGGGCGGGACGTCGTGCCAGCGTCCCGCGCAATCGTCTAACGAAGTCCCACGGCCTCGAAGAGGCAATCATCGAGAGCATCAAGCAAAGCTTCGTTCTCCTCCGGCGAGCCCACCGTGATACGCAGCCAGTCCGCGATACGCGGCTGATCGTAATGGCGGACGAGCACGCCGCGGCGCTGCAGTTCGCGGCACAGCTCTGCGGCGCCCATGCCGACGGGCCTCGTGAAGAGGAAGTTGGCCTTCGAGGGAAGCACGGTAAAACGGCGCCAGCGCAGCTCGTCGGCGAGAAAGGCGCGCTGTTTCGCCACCGCCTCCATGCACTGCTCCAAATAGTCCGTGTCCTTCACGGCCGCGATGCCCACAGCGGCGGTAAGCGCGCTCACGTTGAAGGGATTGGTGCTGAACTTGATGTCGCGCATATCGTCGATAATCTCCTTGCGGGCCACGGCGAACCCAATGTGGGCGCCGGCCAGGTTGCGCGACTTCGACATGGTCTGCACGACGATGAGGTTCCTATAGCGCCTCACCAGCGGAAGACAGGTCCCGTCGCTGTAATCGACATAGGCCTCGTCGACGATTACCAACCTGTCCGGCCTCGCCCGCACGATGCGCTCGATATCCTCGATCGGAAGGGCGATCCCCGTCGGAGCGTTCGGGTTCACCAGCACCACAGGGCCTTCGAACGCCTCAAGCGCCCGCACGTTCACCGTGAAGTCCTCGTTCAGGGGCACCTCCGTAAAGGGCGTGCCGAAGGTGGTGCACCAATCGCGGTAGAAGTTGTAGGTGATATCGGGAAAGGCAACCGGCGTCTCGTCGTCGAAAAACGTGCGGAAGGCGATGGCGAGCACCTCGTCGCTGCCGTTGCCCACGAACACCTCCTCGATGCTCACGCCAAGAACCTCCGCCACAGCCTCCCGAAACGCGAGGCAATGGGGATCGGCGTAGCGCCCGAGCCCGTCGATGAGCGCGTCAGTGAGCGCCGCGCGCACGGCGGGCGAGGGCGGCATCGACGTCTCGTTGGCGTTCAACTTCACATAGGGCCGGTCGTGGAGCTGCAGGCCCGGCCGGTAGGGCTGAACGTTGGTGTAACGGCTGCTGAGGAACTGGCTCACGGCGCTCACCGCCTTCCGGTTTCAATTCGGCGTAACTTACTCCAGCGTGCGCAGATACTCGCTGATAGCGAGCAGGCCGCTGCGCAGGGCATCGGGGTCGTCGGAGTAGCCGTAGCCCACGCGGAAGCTCTTCGGCTCCTCGAAGCAATCGCCCGGCGTGACGAACGCGCCGTTGAACTTCACCATATCGGTGCAGAAGTCATAGGAGGGAATATCGTAGTCGTAGTAGACGAGCGCCGTGGTGCCGGCCTCGGGCTTCACGATGGACAGATGCGGCTCGGAATCGACCCACTCCAAGAGAGTGGCGAGGTTCTCGCGCACAATGCGACGGCTGCGATCGAGAATCGCGTCGGCATGGGCCAAGGCGTAGGCCGCCACCGCCTCGTCGAACATGCCGCAGGAGATGAGGTTGTAATCACGGTGGGACAAAAGATCGCGGCGCAGCTGCTCGTCCTTAGTGATGCACCAGCCCAAACGGATGCCCGCCAGCGACCACACCTTGCTCATAGAGCTGGTGGTGATGCCCTTCTCGTAGAGGTCGGCAACAGACTCGGCGTACTCGTCGGTCTGGTTCAGATGACGGTACACCTCGTCGCAGTGCAGCCACGCGTCGTTCTTGCGCGCCACCTCCACGATGGCTCGCAGCGTCTCGCCATCGAGCAGGGCGCCGGTGGGGTTGTCGGGGTTGTTGATGCAGATGAGCTTCGTCTCCGGCGTGCACAGAGCATCGAGCGCCTCGACATCCACATGGTAGCCGTTCTCCTTCTCGAGATGCAGCACGTCCACCTTGGCGCCGCACATCTCGGGAATGGAATAGAGCTGCTGGTAGGTGGGCATAACCGACACCACATGGTCGCCGGGATTCACCAGCGTCGAGAGCACGAGCGAGTTGGCGCCTGCGGCACCGTGGGTGGGGATAATGTGCTCGGGCTCTACCGTGCGGTAGAGCTTCGCGATGCCGGAAAGCAGATCGGGACGGCCCTCGATGTCGCCGTAGGTGAGACGGCGCGTCGCGAAGGCGTCCAGAAACGCCTGCTTGTCGCCACCGGTAAGCTCGAAGAGCTGGTCGAGGGAAAGCGAGTACACGCACGTCTCGGCGACGTTGTAGGTGCACTTGGTCTCCCAGAGGTTCATCCACTGCTCGACTTCGAAATCCTTGATCTCCATGGGTGTTCTCCTTCTGCTGGTTTCCGGTCTCTCCGTTGGGAACGTGGTTCCAGCATAAAAGGCGAAGCAGGAGCAGAGGGTGGAGGTAGTCACAGGCTCTGGGACCAGCAATTGTGAGCAGCCACAACGGCACGCGCGGCCGGCTGGGGTCGGCCGCACACGGCGCGCAGACGAGCCGCGCGCCGTGTCGCTCGCAGCGCTCTGCGAAGGCGCGATGCCTAAAGGAAAATCATCGACAAATAGGCGAACAGCTGCTTGTCCGTGGCATTCTCCATCGCCAGCACCGCGCGAGCGCGGTTGACGCGGTTGCGCACCGAGTTGGGGTGCTGGCAGAGGCGCTCGGCCGCAAGCGTCGTCTCTCCCCCGCACTCCACGTAGGCGCGCATGCTCTCGACAAGATTGGAGCCCGTTTCCGCATCGGAGGCGACAAGCCGGCCAAGGCCCGCTGCGCACGCGCGCTCGAGCAGCAAGCCGTTCCCCCGCGCAATACGGAAGGCATCCGGGCCCAGCGTCCCCCACGACACAACAAGCCGTGAAGTTGCCCGAGCGATAGCGCAGCAGCCGAGAGCCTCGGCTATGGCCCCATCAGCCCAATCGACGCCCAGCGCCTCGGAAAGCCCCGCAGCGCAACGCGTCCCGAACCCAGCCGTCAGCGCCTCCGCATCAGCCTCCCCCAGAGGAGCAAGGTCGTCGCTGGCCAACAGAGCCAGCAGACCGTCCCCGAACCGCGTGACAAAGCACGGGGAAACCTTCGGAAGGACCCAGGCAATCTGGTTTTTCAACGCGGCGAGCACAAGGGGATCGCCCTCGTCGGCGACAAGGGCCACGGCTTGCACCACCGAACCCCCAAGTCCCGTGACGTCGGCAAAACGGCGGCGCAAATCGCACGTCCCGCGCAGCTTCATCAGCTGACGAAGCTGCTCCTCGGCGCGATCATCGCGGGCGTCTTCGGCGATAAGGCTTCTCGCCTCCGAGATGATCTGCTCCAGCGGCCCGGAACCGTAGCGAACGAGGGGCACCCTGCGCCGACAGCTTGCAGCGATAACCCGCTCTGACGGTTCGTAGGGAATGGCGCCCTTTATAAAGATGCAGGCTACGTCGCGGCCGATCAGACCGAGAATCGCCTCATCGATAAACGCCTCGTTGCCGCCGGAGAACCCAAGGGACGAGAAAACGGCATCCCCCGGATAGAAACTGTCGTAATCGCCCGTCAGGGCCTCGGCATCCAGGATGGCAATCTCCTTCACCGCGCGATGGGGCGTAGCCTCGGGCGCCGCGAGGACGACGACATCCCCGATAACAGGCAGGTTGACGAGATCCTTAGGCGTGATCACGAAAGTTCCTTTCGAGCGCGAGCGTTGCGGAGCCATCCTCGGGGAAGGGTCATTCCGATCCTCCTCTTTTACGGGATTGTACCGTATTTTCAGATGTCCCCGAAACCGAGGACATCGCCGGGCTCATCGCAAGCGCGCTCCTACACTGCCGCCGCGCCGCGCTCGCCGGTGCGGATGCGCACCACCTCTTCCACCGGTGCCACGAAGATCTTGCCGTCGCCCACCTCGCCCGTGCGCGCCGCGTCCACGATGATGCCGACCAGCGCATCCACCGCACTGTCCTCAACCACGATCTCAAACTTCACCTTCGGCACCATGTTCAGCAGCACCTCGGTGCCGCGCACGTACTCGCTCCAGCCGTGCTGGGCGCCGCAGCCGTGCACCTGGGATATGGTCATGCCGCTCACGTTCGCCGCGAACAGCGCCTCCTTCAGCGGCTCCATCTTCTCGGGCCGCACAATGGCCGTCACTCGTTTCATGGTATCCTCCTATTGCGCTATCTAACTTTCTTGGCAAAATCAGCGAGGGCCTGACAAGTCCGTTCGTGTCGCAGGACGAACGGACCCTTAGTCCAAGCCCAAGTAGGCCGGATAGGCCGACTCCCCGTGCACGGCGACATCCAAACCCGACGCCTCCTGCTCGGCACTCACCCGCAAACTGCCCTTGAAGCACGCCCGCACGATCAGCGCCAGCACCATGTCCGCCACGGCCACGAAGGCGATCGTCACCAAGATGCCCAGCACCTGCGCGCCCAACAGCGTCCAGTCGCCGGTGTACAGCAGCCCGCCGTGATCGGTCCAGGAAAGACCGGGCACGCAGAACAGGCCCGTTAGCACCCCGCCCACGACGCCGCCCACGCAGTGGCAGCCGAAGGCGTCCAGCGCATCGTCGTAACCCAGACGCCGTTTAGCCTGGGAGATGGCCAGGTACACCACCGGGCTCACGATCAGTCCCATCACAACGGCCGCCCACGGCTCCACGAACCCGGCTGCCGGCGTGATGGCCACCAGCCCCGCCACCAGGCCGGTGGCCGCGCCCACGAGCGTGCACTTCCCCACACGCACCCGCTCCACAACCATCCAGGAAAGCACGCCGGCGGCACTGGCCGCCGCCGTGTTCAGCAGCGCGAGCGCCGCCACGCCGTCGGCGGCGAACTCGCTGCCCGCGTTGAACCCGAACCAACCGAACCACAGAAGCGCCGCGCCCAGGGCCACGAAGGGCACGTTGTGCGGGCGGTAGCTCATGACCGCGAACCCCTTGCGCCGCCCCAGCATCAGGCAGAGGATAAGCCCCGTGAGACCCGAGGAGATGTGCACCACATCGCCCCCGGCGAAATCGAGCGCGCCGATCATCTCTCCGATCAGCGACCCTTCCCCACCCCACACCATATGCGCGAGCGGCGCGTACACCACGATCACCCACACGGCCACAAACGCGCACACAGCACCGAATTTCATGCGCCCGGCCACCGCGCCCGTGACAATAGCGCAGGTAATCATGGCGAAGGCCATCTGGAACACCACATCGAGCAAGGCCGGGTAAGCCGCGCCCAGGGCCGGGTCCACGGCAAGCGCGCCCTGATCGGCCAGTACCGCAAAGGCAGTGGGCACCGCCTGGGCCTCAGCCACCATATCGTTCACCGCCGACAGACAGCCGATCTGATCGAGGCCACCGAAAAACGGCAGGGACCCGTCGCCGCCGTAGGCGAACGACCAACCGCACACCACCCACGCCACACCCACGATGCCGATCACCGCAAAGATCATGACCATGGTGTTCACCACGTTCTTGCGGCGCGACAGCCCTCCGTAGAAGAATGCGAGTCCGGGCGTCATGAGCAGCACCAACATGGTGCACACGAGCATGAACCCGGTCGATCCGGTGTCAAGCATGGCAATCAGCCTCCTTTGCGCGGGGCCCGGTGAGAAGAGGCGGGAAGGCTCCTGTGGCGTTCCGAAAGAGAAAGAGAAGCCGCGCCGGCCTTCCCACCCCTTGCCACCTGTCGGCCCGATAACCAGGGACACGTCGATTGTTCCACGGCGCACGCGAACCTTTCAGGTCATCGATGATTGTTAACCCCCTCAAAAAGAAGTGTTAACACCCGCGACCATTCCTTGTTACTGCGAGGAAACAAATCGACTCCTATCGCGCGATGGACCCCCAATGCCCTACAATGAAGGAGTCGCTTTGCATGAGATCGGCGCAATTTTGGTCACAAAATCGAGTTTTGGTTCTTCGGAAGCGTCAAAATGGAGAGAAAACCCTATGATTTATCGTGATTCGATACATTATAGGGACCCAAAACCTTTCGTTGGCTCGTTTTTCATCCAAAAGAGGCGCAAAACTCGACTTTGTGACCATTTTTTTCAAAATGCTTTGTCATACCGCGGAAGGATGTGCCCATGAGCGTTACATTTCGACAGGTTGAGCGCGACGAGGAAGTCGAGGCCCTGGCCCACATGGCCCATCATATTTGGAACGAGTACTGGCCCGCGTTGATCGGCCAGGCCCAGACCGACTATATGGTGGAGAAGTTCCAGAGCCTGAACGCCTTCCGCGCCGATATTGCCGACAACGGCTACGAGTATTTCTTCATCATGGACCGCGAGAACGCCACGCCGCGAGAACTCGACCAGGCCGTTCACGGGGCCGATATCCACGATGAGGGCCGACCGGCCCCCGCGGGCGCCCCCGATGCTGTGGAATCCGACCGCGACGGCGAGCTGGCCCACGACGCCGAGGACTTCGCCCACGAGGCCGCCAAGCCGCGCATCATCGGCTACACCGGCGGCCACGCCGAGGCGGACACGAACCGCTTCTTCATCTCGAAGATCTACCTGCTGAAGGAGCATCGCGGCCGCGAGCTTGCCGGCTCCGTCGTGCACTTCTACGAGCGCATCGCCCGCGAGCGCGGGCTGGATGCGCTGTACCTCACCGTGAACAAGCAGAACAAGATGGCCATCCGCGCCTACGAGAAGCACGGGTTCAAGACCATCGACGCCGTGGAAACCGACATCGGCGAGGGCTTCATCATGGACGACTACGTCATGGAGAAGAAGCTGAAGTAGCCCGGCACCCCCGAACATGCGAAGGCCCGCGATTACGCGGGCCTTTTCGTGACATAGGTTGTTGCGTGCGCTACTTCAGGCGAGCCCGCACCGTGGTCGCAATGCCCTCGGCGTCAAGGCCGAGGTCGGCGAAAAGCTGGCTCACGGGCCCCTGCCCCACGAACTGGTCGGGGATGCCCAGGGCCACAGCGGGAACGGTCGCGCCCTGGCGCGCCAGCACCTCCAACACGCCCTCGCCCGCGCCGCCGGAGATAACGCCCTCCTCCAAAGTGACCACCAGGCGCGTCCTCGCCGCCTCGGCGATGGCCTCCTCATCCAGGGGCTTCACCCAACGCATGTCCACCACACGGCACTCGATACCATCGGCGGTCAGCAGCTCGGCGGCCTTCTTGGCCTGGCCGACCATGCGCCCGAAGGCGAGCAGGGCCACATCGTCGCCCGCGCGCACCACGCGGGACTTCCCCACCTCCAGCACCTCGGGCCTATCGGGCAGCACCGCGCCCTCGGCCTCGCCGCGCGGATAGCGTAGGGCCACCGGGCCGGGCAGTGCGAGCGCCGTGTGCAAGGCGCATGCCAGCTCGGCCTCGTCGGAGGGAGCGAGCATCCGCATGTGCGGCACCATGCGCATGTACACCATGTCGAACACGCCGTGATGCGTCGGGCCGTCATCGCCCACTAAACCGGCGCGATCCAGCGCGAACACCACGTTGGCATCAGGCAGCGCGCAGTCGATGATCATCTGGTCCACCGCCCGCTGCATGAAGGTGGAGTACAGCGCCGCCACCGGCTTCTTGCCGCCCGCGGCCAGACCAGCCGCCATGCCCACGGCCTGCTCCTCGGCGATGCCCACGTCCACGAAGCGCTCGGGGAACTCGGCAGCGAAGGTTTTAAGCCCCGTGCCGCCGGTCATGGCGGCCGTGATGGCAACCACATCGGCATCGTGGGCCGCCTCGTCGGCCAGAGCCGCGCCGAACACCTCGGTGTAGGTGGGATGCTTGGCAGCCTTCTTTATGGCATTGCCCGTGGCAATGTCGTAGGGCCCCGTGCCGTGGAACGCTTCAGGGTCGCGTCGGGCGGGTTCGTAGCCCTCGCCCTTGCGCGTGACCACGTGCACGAGTGCCGGACCGTCCATCTCCAACACCAGCGAGAGAATGTCGCGCAGCTCGGCGATGTTGTGGCCGTCGATGGGCGCAGTGCACACGATGCCCAGCGCCTCGAACAGCATGCTGTGGGGAATCACCATCTGCTTCAGCGATTCCTTCATGTTCTTCCCCAGGCTGAGGAACCCGCGCGTCACCGGACCGCCGGCCTCCATGGCCTCCTGCAGGCTCTCGCGCGCTTCGCGGTAGTGGTTGTTCGCGCGGATATTGCCCAGATGCTTCATGAGCGCGCCCACGTTGCGCGAGATGGACATCTCGTTGTCGTTCAGGATGATGACGAGCGGCAGCTGCTCGTTGCCCATGTAGTTCAGCGCCTCGAAGGCCATGCCGCCCGCCAAGGACGCGTCGCCAATAACCGCCACCACCTTCTCGTGGGTACCCTTCAGCTGGCGCGCCTTCGCCAAACCTGTGGCGATGGACAGCGAGTCGGAGGCATGGCCGGAGAAGTGCACGTCGTACACGCTCTCCGTGGGCTTGGTGAAGCCGGAGATGCCCCCGTAGGTGCGCAGGGTCTTGAACGCCTCGCGACGGCCGGTCAGCAGCTTGTGGGCGTATGACTGGTGCCCCACATCGAACACCACACGGTCGCGTGGCATATCGAGCAGGCTCTCCAGTGCCACGATGATGTCCACCGCGCCGAGGGACGAGGCCACATGACCGCCCGTCACCGAGGTGGTGGCGACGATCTCCTGGCGAATCTCAGAAGCGAGAATGGCCAATTCCTCGTTGGTGAGCACCTTCAGGTCGGCGGGAGAGTTGATGGCATCGAGAATACGCGGGACATCCATAGCTTATCCTTTAGGCCTCGTTGGGCGCGAGCGGAACAGCGAGAAAGGCCGTATCGGTTGAATCCGTGGGGGCGGTGCTTGCGCCGCCCTCCTCGACTGAGGAAACATCCGCACTCGTAGCCGAGGGGCGACCGAGGTCGCCCCCTACGGGATCGGTCCCGATATCGACCGCCGCGGCGGATTCGACCCCGGTATCGGTCGCCGAGGCGGGCTCGGATCCCCGATAGGCGTCGATGTCCTGCTCGGACAGATCGCAGGCCGAAAGCCCCAGCTTCACGGCCTCCTCGTACAGCTTCAGCGCGTCGTCCAGGGAAATATCCTCTGCGGACACCTCGTCGACGATCTGCGCCAAGCGCGTCTGCACGTCCTCGAAGTTGCGCCCGGCTTCATCGGCCATGGCCTACACCCCCACCTGAACGCATGCGGCGGCGCCCGAGGCGCCCACAAGAGCGCCCGCGGTCTCGGTGGAGACCTCCGGCGCACCCTCCACGGCAGTACCGGCGACGCCCTCGGGCGGCATTTCGTCCATGGTGCGGGCGATACGGCCCAGCACGCCGTTCACAAAGCGCGGCGAATCCTCCTCGCCGCCGAAGTCCTTCGCCAGCTCCACCGCCTCGTTGATGGACACCGACACCGGCACGTCCTCGCAGTGCAGCATCTCGTAGACGGCCAGGCGCAGGATGGAGCGGTCCACGATGGGCATGCGCGAGAGCGCCCAGTTCTCGGACGCCCCCTCGATACGCGCATCGACGGCATCCTGGTTCGCTTCCACCCCGCGAATGAGACCCAAGGCGTAATCGGTCAGCGCGCCCTCGCGGATGCGTCCGAACTCGGAAGGCGCCTCATCGGGCGCCGCCTCGGGGGCGGGCTCGGGGGCCATCTCGGTGGCCACCAGGCAGCGCCCCTCGTCCAGCAGCTTCGAGGGCGACTCGCCCTGCAGCTCGCTCGTGTAGAGAACCTGCACCGCGAAGGCGCGGTCGCGAGTCCTCTCGTGTTTCCTTGAAGCCATCGACGCTCCCTAGGATTTGAACTGGATGCCGTCGACGTACACATCCACCGCCGACACCTCGACGCCGGCCTGAGTGGCCAGCGACTCGGCGATGGCGGTGCGCAGGGCGCTTGCCAGCTCGGGCAGCACAAAGCCGTAGTACACTTCCACGTGCACGGCCACGTACAGCTTGCCGTCGTCGCCCATCTTCGTCTCGATGCCGCTCGTGGAGGGCTTGCTCGCCAGCATGGAGCGGATGCCGCTCGTGGCGAAGTTGCCCAGCGAGGCGACGCCGTCCACCTCGCTGGCGGCCACGGAGATGATGGTCTCCATGACGCCCGGGGCAATCGACAGTCCCTCGACGTTCATTTCATTGGTCATAGTACGTCTCCCATCTGGGTTTCGATGAAGTCCGTCGTGGCGTCGCCGGCCAGGAACACCTCGTTTTCCAGCACGCGCTGGTGGAACGGGATGGTGGTGGCAATGCCCTCGATCACGAACTCGTCCAGGGCGCGGCGCGCACGGGCCACGGCCTCTTCGCGGTCCTGTCCATGCACGATAACCTTTGCGACGAGGGAATCGTAGTGCGGCGAGATTTTAGAACCAGGCCGTAAATAAGTTTCCACGCGCACGCCCGGGCCCGCCGGCGGGATGAAGGCGGTCACCGTTCCCGGGCACGGGCGGAAGCCGTGGGCCGGATCCTCGGCGTTGATGCGCAGCTCGATGGCATGGCCCGCAGGCGCAAAGGGCGCGCGGGGGGCGCAGCTCATGGGCTCGCCGGCGGCGATGCGCAGCTGCTCCTTGATGATGTCGGTGCCGGTGATCTCCTCGGTGACGGGGTGCTCCACCTGCACGCGGGTGTTCATCTCCATGAAGTAGAACTCGCCGCGCTCGTCCAGCAGGAACTCGATGGTGCCGGCATTGCGGTAGTCCACGGCGCGCACGGCCTTCAGGGCCGCCTTGCCCATGGCGCGGCGCAGCTCGTCGGTCAGCGCCGGCGAGGGGGCCTCTTCCAGAAGCTTCTGGTGACGGCGCTGGATGGAGCAGTCGCGCTCGCAGAGCGCCACAGCGTTGCCGTGGTCGTCGGCCAGCACCTGCACCTCCACGTGGCGGGGGCGCAGCACGAGCTTCTCCAGGTACACGCCGTCGTTGCCGAAGGCGGCGCCCGCCTCGGTGCGGGCGGCCTTGTACTGGGCAGCCAGATCGGCCGGGTCGTGCACCTCGCGCATACCCTTGCCACCGCCGCCGGCCGTGGCCTTGATGAGCACGGGGTAGCCCACCTGCTCGGCAAAGGCGGCCGCCTCCTCCACGGTATCCAGGCAGCCGTCGGACCCGGGCACCGTGGGTACGCCGCAGCCCTTCATGGTCTCACGGGCACTGGACTTGTCGCCCATGCGCTCGATGCACTCGGCGGCCGGACCGATGAACACGATGTCGTTGTCGGCGCAGGCGCGGGCGAAATCCGCGTTCTCGGCCAAAAAGCCGTAGCCGGGGTGGATGGCCTCGGCGCCGGTGTTCTTCGCCGCCGCAATGATGGACGGCATCACCAGATAGCTCTTGGCCGACTGAGCAGGGCCGATGCACACGGCCTCGTCGGCGTACTGCACCGGATAGGTGTCCGCGTCCTCGGTGGAGTACACGGCCACGGTCTTCACGCCCAGCTCGCGGGCGGCGCGCATGATGCGCAGGGCCACTTCGCCGCGGTTCGCGACGAGAATCTTGTTGAACATGATTAGTTCTCCGGCAGGGTCGGCACGGGCTCGTGGGGCTCCACGTAGAAGAGCACGGTGCCGTACTCCACAGGCGTGGCATCCGACAGGCACACCTCGCGCACGGTGCCCATCTCCTCGGCGGTGATCTCGTTCATGAGCTTCATGGCCTCCACGATGCACAGCGTCTCGTTGGCGGCAACCTCGTCGCCCACCTTCACGAAGGGCGGCTCGCCGGGAGCGGGGGCCTCGTAGTAGGTGCCCACCATGGGGGCCACCACGGGCTTCCAGCTGGCCGGGCGGTCGTTGGCCGGCTCGGCGGCAGGCGCCGGGGCAGCAGGCACCGGCGCGGCCTGGGCCACGGGAGCCGCGGCAGCCGCGGGGGCGGCAGCGGGCGCGCCCTGACCGGGCATGCGCACCGCGATGCGGACGCCCTCTTCCTCAACTACGATCTCGCCGACGCCGCTCTCCTCGGCAACGCGAACCAGCTCGCGAATCTGATTGATATCCACGTAATCGTCCTCCTTGGTGCCGCTGGATTCCTGCTCCAGCATGAAATCGACCTTCTCGGAAACACGGTGCTTGGAAAGGTAGGTGCGGGCCTCGTTCGGGAACAGGGCGTACATGAGCACGTCCTCCTCGCTGTGGGCCAAGTCCCCGATCTCCGCGGCCACCTCGTCGTAGGTGGTAGTCACCAGCGTGCCCGGCGCGATGTTCGGATCCAAGATCTCGGAATCGCCGGCCACCTTCGCCACGATCTCCTTGTCCATGTGGCCCGGCGCCTTGCCGTAGTAGCCGCACACGTAGTCCTTCATCTCCTTGGAGATGACGCTCCAGCGCTTGCCGGTGAGCACGTTGAACACCGCCTGGGTGCCCACGATCTGGGACATGGGGGTCACGAGCGGCGGGTAGCCCACCTCGGCGCGCACCTTCGGGATCTCCGCCATAACCTCGGGCAGGCGGTCGACGGCCTTCTGCACCTCCAACTGGCTGATGAGGTTACTCATCATGCCACCGGGCACCTGGTGCGAGTACACCTGCATGTGGATGAGCGACGACACGCCGCGCTTGTAGTGGCCGCGCTTGCGCATCTCCTCCCAGTACTCGGAGATCTCGAACAGCAGGTCCAGGTCCAGGTCGGTGTCGTAGCGGCTCTCCTTCAGAGCGGCCACGATCATCTCGACGGCCGGATGCGAGTTGCCGAAGGCGAGCGGCGCGTGGGCGGTATCGGCCACGGCCACACCGGCCTCGGCGGCCTTCAGGATGTTGGCCGGGGCCATGCCGCCGACGTAATGGCAGTGAATGTGCACCGGCAGGCCGATTTCCTCGTTGAAGGCCTTCACCATGCGCTCGGCACGGTAGGGCGTCAGCATACCGGCCATGTCCTTGATGGCGATGGTGTCGGCGCCCAGGTCCTTCAGCTGCTGGCCGTACTCCAGGTAGGAGTCCAGCGTGTGCACCGGCGAGATGGTGTAGGAGATGGCGCCCTCGAACAGCCCCCCGTGCTCCTTGATGGCCTCGGCGTTGTCCACCACGTTGCGGATGTCGTTCAGCGCGTCGAACACGCGGAAGACCTCGACGCCGTTGCGATGGGCCGCTCCGATGAAGCGGTTCACGATCTCGCGCGAGTAGTGCTTGTAGCCGACCAAGTTCTGGCCGCGCGACAACATGGCGAGCGGGGTGTTGGGCGTGTTGGCCTTAATGGCGCGCAGGCGCTCCCAGGGATTCTCGTCCAAAAAGCGCAGGCACGAGTCGAACGTCGCACCGCCCCACGCTTCGATGGCCCAATAGCCCACGCGGTCCATCTTCGGCAGAATCGGCAGCATGTCGCCGATCTGCATGCGGGTGGCCCACAGGCTCTGCTGACCGTCGCGGATCGTCGTATCCATGATCTGAAGCCGTGGCATGAACTCACACCTCCTTATAGATAGTCAAAGATCAATTGTTGCATTATAGGGGACGCCTGCCACGGCCCGACCCGCGATGCCGCGATTTGCCGACAAGAAACATCAACGAAGCGGCGGAAGGAGGGCCGCGAGAGAAAAGGAGCAGCCCAGCCCGCCGGCTGAGGGGGGGCCGGCGGAAGGCACGCGGCTGAGGGGGGCCGGCGGCAGGCAGCCCGGGCGCCCGCCTCGTCCCTGCCCGGCGCTCGCGGATGCAAAGGCACCCCGAGCTTTTCCTTCGCTGGGGCCGAAAGGCGTAAGACGAGCATCTTGCATTTTATACCCCGCTCTCATCAGGCTAAACACAAAGTTTACCCCGCTGGGGTAATGGCTTTTCGCCCTCGGGCGGCGCACACTGGGCGCATCGTCTCCGAGGAACATCAGGAAGGGAGGATGCGATTATGAGCATCGAAGAGAACGAGGTCGCGCAGGCGACCGGGACGCCGACGGAGGGAGGTACCTCGCCGCGAAGGCCCCGCAAGCGCGGGTGGATCGTCGCGGGCGTCGTGGCGGCCGTGATCATTGTGGCCGGTGCTGGGTTCTGGGTGTGGCACGAGCAGCCGAGCTTCTGCAACGCCATCTGTCACAGCCCCATGGACTACTACGTGGAAACCTACGAAAGCGACAACCCGCAGCTGGGCGTGACGGCCCACGCCGAGGCCGGCGAGGCGTGCCTCGACTGCCACACCGCTGAACTGACCACGCAGATATCCGAGGTCATGGCCTGGATGTCGGACAACTACCCCATGACCGAGGACGGCACCATGCTCGCCACAGGTAAGGAATTTGCCAGCGAGGAGTTCTGCGCCCGCCCCGAATGCCATCACGCCGCCGGCACCTCCTTCGATGAGATCACGGCGAATCTGTGGGGATTTGCGGGCAACGACGAGAAGTACAACCCGCACGCGAGCCATCAGGACATGGCCCTTGAGTGCGGCGACTGCCACAAGATCCACGAGAACCAGGTGCTCGTGTGCAACGAGTGCCACGACCTGACCCTGCCCGAAGGATGGGAGGCCCCCCATGCAGAGTAACGTTTCCCGTCGCAGCTTCTTCAAGGGCGCGGGCCTGGCGGCCCTGGGCGGCCTTTCCGCCGCCGCGCTTTCCGGGTGCGGCCACGGCTACGCGGCCGAGGAGCCCGCAAACCCCCGCACCGGCGACTTCGGCGGCCCCTCGTGGCTGGGCGCACCGCCCGAGATTCTGGAGTCCGACATCGCCGAGACCCTGGAGACCGAGGTGCTCGTCGTGGGCATCGGCACCGGCGGCATCCCGGCCATGATCTCGGCCGCCGAGAACGGCGCGAAGGTGCTCGGCATCGACCGCCAGGGCGAGCCGAGGAACGTGCGCGAGGACATCGGCGCCATCGACTCGCGGCTGCAGCAGGCGTCCTTCGACGAGTTCCCCCAGTTCTGCATCGACAAAATGGAAGCCATGGAGGACATCGTCCGCTACGCCAACGGATTTGTGAACTACGATTTGGTGAAGCTGTGGGCCAACGAGTCCGGTGCCATGGTGGATTGGCTCACCGACATCGTGCAGCGCGACGGCAAGATGGTCATGGAGTTCGAGGGCGGCGTGGGCGACATCTCCGACCCCGGCCGCGACAAGGCCTACGCCACTGGCCACAGCCCGCAGCTGACCGACGCGGTGGGCGAGGACGAGGAATGGGGCTTCGCGGAGTCCATCCTGGCCTACGCCGCCGAGCAAGGCGCCGAGGTGCGCTGGTACTGCGAGTTCATCAAGTGCGAGACCGATGATACGGGACGGGTGACCGGCGTCATCGCCCGCGACGTGAAGGGCGACCGCCACTACCTGCGCATCAACGCCAGCAAGGGCGTGATCCTGTCCACCGGCGGCTACAGCAACAACCTGGAGATGATGGAGGACCGTCAGGCCTGGAACCAGAAGATCCGCATCGCGGCCCCCGGCTCCGGCGGCAACCCCACCGGCAGCGGCATCAAGGCGGCGCTGTGGCTCGGCGCCACCATGGACCCGCTCGGCGCGGCCTGCACCTTCAACCGCGCCTGCGTGAAGCCCGACCAAACCGCCGGCGACGGCGTGCTCGGCCGCTGGTTCTGGTTCGGCGAGCAGCCCTTCCTCAAGCTGAATTTGAAGGGCGAGCGCTTCTGCAACGAGAGCGGCCCCTACGACTACATGCTGCACTCCACCATCATGCAGCCGCACCAGACCTACGTGGACATCTGGGACGCGAACCACGCCGCCCAGGCCGAGGCCATGGACGAGGTGGGCTGCTGCCGCCTGTTCCCCTTCGACAACGGGGCCAGAAACAACATCCCCATGCAGGTGGTGGACGGCATGATCGAGAAGCTCATCGAGGACGGCTACGTGCAGAAGGCCGACACCATGGAGGAGCTGGCCGAGAAGCTGAACCTGCCCGTGGACGCCACGGTGGCCTCGTGGAAGCGCTACAACGAAATGGCCGCCGCCGGGGTGGACGAGGACTACAACAAGGAGAAGCACCGCCTCATGGCCATCGACACGCCGCCGTTCTACGGCGTGCGCACCGGCGCGTGGTTCCTGGCGACGCTCGACGGCGTCACCATCGACACGAACATGCACCCCTGCGACGAGAACGGCGACGCCATAAAGGGCCTGTACCTGACGGGCAACGACTCGGGCGGCTTCTTCTCCGTGAGCTACCCGAACCTCATGACCGGCCTGGCCTGCGGGCGCACCATGACCTTCGGGCGCCGCGCCGGCATGCTGGCCGCCACCGGGCAAGCCTAAAGCCTGCCTTTCCCCTCTCGCCCTTCCAGGGATGCCGCCGGTTGCCTCCCCCTCCAGTGACCAGCGGTTATAAAACGCAAGACCCCCCATCCCGCGCGGATCGGGGGTCTTCGCGTGTACAATGGAGGAAACGGGAAGGGAGGCGCCATGGAGGCGTTGCAAGAAGAGAAGCGCCCCGCCGGGGCCATCCGCGGGTTCGCGGCGCTGCTGCTGGCGTTGGGGGCCACCACACTCATGAACGGCTCCATCTTCCCGCAGTTCGACGCCATTTTCATGTTCGCCCGCGACATCTCCGTCACCTGCTCGGCGGTCACGCTGCTGGGGCTGGGCCTGGCGGCCTATCGGATGCCCCATATGCTGCGACATCGGGCATTGGTGGGGGCTGCAGCAGGCTGTCTGGTAGTCGGCGGCGCTGTGCTGGCCGCAGGACTCGCGCTCGCCTCGCCGGCAGCCCTGGTGGCCGGAGCGAGCATCGTGGCGGCGGGAAGAGCCGTGGCCACGGTGACGACGGCCCTCTTCGTGGCGCGGCTGACATCGCACCAGGCGGCCGTAGTGATCGCCGCGGCTTACACGCTGCAGCTGGCCGCGAGCCCCGTCGCGGGAGCGGTCTCGCCGGCGGTCGCCACCGTCCTCTTCCTCGCCTTCCCGCTGGCGGCGCTCGCCCTTACAGCCCGCGACGCCGGCTTCTTCTTCGACGCCGCCTGCCACCGTCCCTCTCCGAGCGACCTGTCCGTCACGCGGCCGGCCTCGTTTTTGGCCCCGTTCTCGGCGCTGTTCGGCTGCCTGTTCCTGTTCCAGGTGGCCTTCGGCTTCGCGCTTCGCTTCGACGAGGTGGCGGGAGCGCCTCGCACCTCGCTCTTCTCGGCGGTGCCGCTGGCGCTTGTGGCCCTCTACGTAGTCTTCTCGCGGCGGCGCTTTCCTGCCGACGGCGTGGTGCAGCTGTCGGCACTCGTGGTGATGGCGGGCTTTCTGCTGTCGACCCAGCCCCTGCTCGCCGCCGACGGGCCCGCGGCCGACGTGGCGCTGCTGAACGCCGGCAACGGGCTGTTCTCCATGGCGGCCCAAATGGCGCTGGTGGCCATCGCCGCCCGCAACCCTCTGGGAGCCATCACGACGGTGGCCTGGGGAAACGGCGTGTCGGCCCTGGGATCGCTCGTGGGGGCGGCGGCCGGCATGATCGCCAACGGGGCAACGGCGGGAAACCCCCTGCTGCGGGCAGCTATCCCCGCCGTGCTGCTGCTGGTGTTCGCCGCCTACGTGATGGTGGGCCTGAAGCGCTTCACCTTCGCGGGCGCCATCGACGGCATCGAGCCGGTAACCGCCGATCCAACGGCGTCGGAGGCGGCCCAAACGCCCGAGGAAGCCTTCGCCGCCCGCTGCGAGACCGTGGCCGCCGAGTACGCGCTGACCCCGCGCGAGGCCGAGGTGTTCGCCATGCTGGCCCGAGGGCGCGACCGCAGCTACATCGAGGAGGCGCTCGTGGTGTCGCGCAACACCGTGAAGGCCCATGTAAAGCACGTCTACGCGAAACTCGGCATCCACTCGCACCAAGAGCTCATCGATCTGGTGGAGGGCTAGGAGGCTGAGGGGCACGAGGGACGGAGGCGCGGGCAGCGAAGGCCGAAGGTGGGAGGCGGAAGAAACAGAACGGGCGCCGAACACACTTTCCGCCGTCTGAGGTAAGAAAAAGTGCGATTGTGCGAGTTTTTCACTGTTCAAAACTCGCACAATCGCACTTTTTCTTGCATCCGTCGTCTCTCTAGACGCAAAATACTCGCACAATCGCACTTTTTCTTACATGAAACGCGAGAAACCTGTCCTCGGACAAAAAGAAGCGGCCCAGATGGGGTCGCTCTCGTCTTTGTCCCCAGCGGCCACTTTTGCGCGGGTTTGTCAATCGAGAAACCGTCTGCGAATTATGAACAATTTACTCGCCTTTTCGAGGATTTGGCCGCCCAGCGCCCCTGCACTATAAAATACGGGGAAGCAAACGCAACTTTGGAGGCAGCATGGCCATTCGCATCATCGTGGACTCGTCGGCAGACATGGAAGAGGAGTACGCCGCCGCTCACGGCATCCAGATCATCCCCATGACCATCACCTTCGGCAACGAGGAGTTCGCCGAGGGCGTCGATATCTCGCGCACCGAGTTCTTCGAGCGCCTCATCGAGAGCGACGAATTGCCCCGCACGAGCCAGATCCCGCCCATGGTGTTCCAGGACATCTTCGCCGAGGTGGTGGCTGCGGGAGATACCGCTGTGGTCATCACGCTTTCGAGCCATATCTCGGGCACCTACCAGAGCGCCTGCATCGCCGCCGCTCCCTTCAAGGAGTCCATCTTCGTGGTTGATTCCGAGAATGCCACCGTGGGCGAGCGCCTAGTGGCCGAACGTGCCTGGGCCCTGCGCGACGAGGGGCTCGCCGCAGCCGACATCGCCTACTGCCTCGATCGGGAAAAGAAGGACATCCGGCTCGTGGCGGCCCTCGACGGCCTGGAGTACCTGCGCCGCGGCGGTCGCATCTCGGGCGCCGCGGCGGCCATCGGCGGCCTGCTCTCCATCAAGCCCGTAGTGGGCGTGGTGGACGGCAAGGTGGTGGTGCTGGGAAAGGCCCGCGGCTCGAAGGCCTCGCGCTCCATGGTGTTCGAGGAGATCGAGAAGGCCGGCGGCATCGACTTCACGCGCCCGGCATGGGTGGCTTATTCGGGGCTGTCCGACAAAATCGGCCGCAAGTACATCGCCGACTCACTGGAGCGCGCCGCCGCCGAGGGCATGATCGCCACGCAGGACGCGGTGGAGCTGCCCCTCACGCTCGTGGGCGCCGTCATCGGCACCCACGTCGGCCCCGACGGCGTCGCCTTCGCCTTCTTCGCGAGGGAATAGCAGAAACCGTAATCGAACATTCTGTTTGCGACTCCCCCTAATCGGAGGTGGCGGGTATTCCCATTCGCTCAAACAGTCCTCGCTCTGCGAGACAGGACATTAAGTCCTGTCTCGTTCGCTGCGGAACTCGCTCGGTGGAAACACCCGCCACCTCCTCTACGCTCCGCCATAGCTGAAATAGAAAAGCCTCCCGAAGGAGGCTTCCTCAACCTGCGATTTTTCCGCGACTGCTAGACGCGCTTGATGACGCGGCCGTCGCGAGTGTCGATCTGCAGGACATCGCCGATCTCGATGAAGGTGGGCACCTGCACTTCCTTGCCCGTCTCCAGGGTGGCCGGCTTCAGCGTGTTGGTGGCGGTGTCGCCCTTGAAGCCCGGCTCGGTGTGGGTGACCTCCAGCTCGACGAACATCTGCGGCTCCAGGCTGATCAGCTCGTCGCCGGCGTACAGCAGCGTGACCTCGTCGTTCTCCTTCAGCCAGTCGGACACCGAACCCACCACGTCGGCAGCGATGGGCATCTGCTCGAAGGTGTCGTTGTCCATGAACCAGTAGTCGGCGCCATCGTTGTACAGGTACTGCATCTTCTTGGACTCCAGGCGCACCGAATCGAACTTGGTGCCCGCGTTGAAGGTGTAGTCCACCACGCGGCCGGTCTTGATGTCCTTCAGCTTGGTGCGCACGAACGCACCGCCCTTGCCCGGCTTCACGTGCTGGAACTCGACGATGGTGCACATCTTGCCGTTGTTGATGATGCACATGCCGTTCTTGAAATCGGCGGTAGAAATGCTTGCCACGGATGTTTCCTTTCATGTTCACGCGCCGTGGAAACCTCTTGCTCGCACGTCGCGCCTGACTCAAACCGTTACAGTATAGCCGTCTTGCGGGCATTCTGCAAAGACCGGAGCCACCGCCGTTGCCCGTGCCGTACGTCAGCCGGCTCGCAAGCCGTCGCATCCGGCAAGCTCGCGGGCCTCCTCTGGTACGGGGGCCTCGGCGACTCTCGGCCCGGGGGTTGTCTGCGGGCGCGGCCGATGGCGGCGAACGGCGCTCCGCAGCTTCCCGTACAGATCCATGTACCAGTTCACCACCACCCCGGTGAACGCGGCGCAGACCAGGGTGCCCTCACGCACGCCGGCCAGATGGCCCACGAACAGAAACGCGCAGATGCAGCCGAGCAGCGCGCAGGACAGGTCGAATAGCACCTTGCCCGTGCCGAAGCGGATGCCCGTCTTGCGCACCACGGCCTGCACCACAGCCTCGCCGCAGTTCATCACCGTGCCCGACACCACCGTCATCACAACGCCCAGGGCGAGCACCGCCATGCCGACGGCAAGCCACAGCCACGACGCCACATAGCTTGCCGGCTCGGCCGGCCCGATGAGGGCCATGAACCCGTCGATGCACACGCCGAAAAACACCGAGATGGGAATCTGCCACAAGTCGACCAGGCGGAACTCTCGCCGCAAGATGGCCACCTGCACCAGCACGAGGAAGCACTGCCACCCCAGCATGAAGGTGCCGAAGCTGACGGCGGGAAACCCGATGCTGAGCACGTTGGGCGTGGCCGAGATGGGGGAATTGCCCAAATCGGCCTTCACCACGACATCGATGCCCAAAGCCATGACCGCGATACCCGCCAGCATGAGAGCAACGCGCCCGGCCATGAACAGGGCGGCTCTGGCCGAGAACGAACGCGACGGCAGACGCGACGGGGCGCCGGAGCGATCACGCCCCATGGACTTGCCCTTGGTCCGAATCTCGCTTCCCCGATTGATCGCAGACCGTATCGCCATGTCATCACCGTCCTCTCGCTTACGTTTTACTATGACTCTTACAGTTATAGCACTGCGAGAAGAACGCCCACGGGCACGATTACGCGAAGGAGGGGAAGGGCGGGGCGCATGGCCATTCCCCTTTCCTATGGCGCCATAGGAGCCCTTCGGCAGCAGGCTCCTCCCCTAGCGCGGGGTCGCGGCAGCCGCGTTGCCCCCGGCCTCGCTCGTCTGGGCGCGCAGGCGGCCGGCCACCAATGCCACGGCGAAGATGGCCGCCGCGAACAGCACCATCACCCCCGCGCAGAGCAGCACCTCGCCCGCCGGCGCCGATGCGGCCGCGGCATTCAGCCCCGTGCCGAGCCAGTGCACCGGCGTGAACATGGACGCGGTGCGCACGGCTTCGGGCATGAGGTCGGTGCTGACCCACACGCCGCCGAGAAACGTCAGCACCATGCCGGTGATATTCCCCACGGTGTTCGACACGTTCTCGCCGCAGCCCAGCTGCCCGAGCAGAAACGCAATGGCCAGCGGCACCAGCAGAAACGCCAGCACGAGCCCCAGCACGAAGGCCAACGCCCCCGCGGGAAGCGCCGCGGCCGCATCGCCGAAGAACACCAGGCCGATGCCGACGATAACCGCGCACACCCCGAGGGCCACCACGAGCCCCGCCAGGGCCTTCTGCAGTCCCATGGACAGCCCCGATGCGGGCGATACGGCAACGCGCCGGCGCACGTCGGTGCGGTTGAATGCGCCCATGAGAATGCCCACCGACACCACCACGGCCACCGTGAGGGGGTACGCGCTCCACTGCAGGTAGAAGATGAAGGCCTCGCAGCCGGACACCTCGCCGGGCGCGGCCACCTCGCGGATGGTCGCGGTCTTCTCGGATGCGGCCTCGGCCTGGGCCACAACCGCTTCCGCATCGGCCGTCGGTTTCAGGGCAGCGGCGGCGCGAACCAGCTGCAGATACTGGCTCACCTGGGTATCCACCAGCGTCGCCCCCATCGATTCGAAGCTGAACACCGTCTCAAGGCGCGGCGAGGCGGTACCTTCACGGGCTGCCTTAAGAAAGCTCTCCTCGAATCCCTCGGGCACGATGAGCAGATAGCGCACCTCGCCCGTGGCCACGGCGTCCTGGCACGCCCGCAGCTCGTCGGGCACCTCCACCGAGGGACCCTGCTCGGTCAGAAACGCCGCCACCGAGCGCGAGAGGTCGGACTGGTCGCGGTCGATCACCGCGAAGGGAATCTCGGCCGACTCGTATTCTCCCGATGCGGCCGGCGGGTACAGACCGCTCGTCACGAACAGGCCCATGAGGCTTAGGAACCCCACGTATATGATGAGGTAGATGGGATGCTTCGCCACTATCTCCAATGCGTATCTACAGGCTCGCATAGCGCTGCCTCCTCATGAACAGGGCGCCCACGGCGAACAGCACCGCCGCAAAGACGCCGATCTCGGCCACGTTCGCCGCGAACACTTCCAACCCGTCGTAGTAGTACAGGCTGTAGAACATGTCGCAAATGGCCTTGGCGGGATTCAGCGACGCCAGCACGGGAAACTCACGCGCCACCAGATCGGCCAGCTCCATGCAGGGCTCGCCGTAGAGCCCCGTGAACAGCGACAGCAGGCACACGATACCGGTGAGAATGCCCGTCTTCGAACCCAGGTCGATCTTGGGAAGGGCCCCGAGCGCCGTGCCCAGCGCGCAGGCCAGAAGCGCGGCGGCGCCCAGCCCCGCAATGCACCACCCCTCGCGGCCGGCGAAATCGACTCCCACCACCAGGCGCGTGTACAGAAACGCGATAACCAGACAGCCGAAGCTCACGAGCCAGCAGGCCGCGAGCGTGGCCGCCAGGGTGCGCGTGCGCCCGATGGCCCCCAGCGCCCGGCGCGCGCCCAAAGGCGACAGGTTCGGCTGGGTCCAGCAGATGGCGAACACGGAAATCTGGGCCCCGAACAGGGCGGCCATAGCGAAGAGCGCGTAGTAGAAGCGCACAGTCTGGGCCGGGGCGTTGCGGGTGAGCGACACCTCCTCGGTGACATCTCCCCCGCTGAAGGCCGCGGCAACACGGTCGGGATCGGCGAGCAGGGCCGGGTCGGCCATAGCAAGGGATGCCATGAGGTCGGCATCGCGCACATACGCCGTCACCACCGACTCCAAGATGCTGCGATTGACGGCATCGGCCGAGGTGCTGGCCCCTATCTGGAGTCCCGGCGACAGCGCCAGCTCCGGCTCGCCGCCCCCGTCCACCGAAAGCACCCCCATCACTTCCCCGCTCGTCAGAGCACGAAGGGCCTCCTCGGAATCGGCGAAGGGGCGCACATCCAGCAGCTGGTCGTCGCCCGGCTCGCCGAGGGCCTCCACCACTTGTGCGAACGGCGACGCCTCCCACGCCTCATCGGCCACCACGGCCGTGGGCACCGGGTCGAACGCGGTGGCGTCCTCGATGCCCGCGAACATGAACATGAAGATGGTCGCCATCAGCATGGGGAAGGCGAGCGACCAGATGAACAGCCCCTTCTCGCGCAGCAGCGCGCGCAGGGTGCCGGCAAACAGCGTGCCCATAGCGCCCCCTAGTCTCTCAGCGCTTTGCCGGTGATTTCCAGGAACACGTCGTTCAAGGTGGGCGGCTCGGCGTACACGCGGCCCAGGGGCAGCCCCGCCGCCGAGAGCACCGCCAGCACGTCTCCCACGTTGTGCGCGCCCTGCTCGCACTGCACGACCAGCTCCGACTCGGTGTAGGTCACGCGCCGCACATGCGGCAGCGCCTCCAGCTGGCCGCGCGCCCCGTCGGGAAGGGCCGCCACCTCTACGAGAATGCGCTCGCCGGCGCCGACCATGGCCTTCAGCTCGGCATTGGTGCCCACGGCCACCGAGCGACCCCGGTCCATGATCATGATGCGCGAGCAGATCTCCTCCACCTCTTCCATGTAGTGGCTCGTGTACACCACGGTGCAGCCCGCCTCGTTCATGGCGCGGATGCCCTCTAAAATGGCGTTGCGGCTCTGGGGGTCCACGGCCACCGTGGGCTCGTCGAAGAACGCGAGGCGGGGCCTGTGCGCGATGCCGCAGGCGATGTTCAGGCGCCGCAGCAGGCCGCCCGACAGCTTCCGCGGGCGAAACGACGCGTAGTCCTCAAGCCCCACGAATGCGATGGCCTCGTCTACCAGGCGTGCCCGCTCGCGGCGGTCGCCCACGTACAGCGCGCAGAAGAAGTCGATGTTCTCGCGCACGGTAAGCTCCTCGAACAGCGCCACGTTCTGGGGCACCACGCCGATCATGCGCTTCAGATCGTAGCGGGTGGGGCCCATGGGCTGCCCGAACAGCGAGATGGAGCCCTTGTCGTAGGTGAGCAGCTGCAGGATGCAGTTGATGGCCGTGGTCTTGCCCGAGCCATTGGGCCCGAGCAGCCCGAATATCTCGCCCGGGGCAATTGCCAGGTTGAAGTGATCCAGGGCCACCACGTCGCCGTAGCGCTTCACCAGGTTCTCCACCACCACGATATCGCCTGCGGCCCGTGCGCCGTCGGATGCTGCGCGCTCGTCCACGGGGCCTCCTTCCTTCGTCAGGTTCACTGGTTGCATTATTTCAAGGGAGCGGGCGCGGCAGAAGTGCCAAATGTCACGGTTTTCGCCTAGCTCGGCGACGCGCCCTTATAATGGCCCCATGGATCGCGCCATCGACAACACCGTGCTTCTGGCCCTGGGCATTCCCGTCATGCTCCTGGCACCGGTCGGGCCTGCAAGCGTCGCCGCGCTGCTTTCGGCCGTGTGCGCGGCCTGCGCCCTGGAACTTGCCCGACGCGCGCCGGTGCGCATCACCGTGGCCATCGTCTTGCTCGCGGCAGCGGCGGTCGTACCCCCGCTGGGCGCTTTCGCAGCGATCGCGGCCTACGCTGCCTGGGCCTTCCACCTGCGCGGCCTGCGCTGGGCGTGGCCGCTTCCGCTCGCCTGCACTGCGGCGGCGGGGCATTTCACCCTGGCCGCAGCCGCGCTGGCCTTAGGACTGCTCGCCTGCCTTATGGGATGGCGCGCCCGGCGAAACGCCGAGGAGCGGGAACGTTTACGCTCGCTGCGCGATGCCGTGCAGGAAGAACGGCTCGTCCTTGCCGAGCGCGCCCGCGACCTGGCCGAACGGCAGGATCTGGAAGTTAACTGCGCGGTACTCGATGAGCGGGCGCGCATTGCGCGCGAGATCCACGACAACGTGGGGCATCTGCTCACCCGCTCGGTGCTGCAGGTGCAGGCCGCCGGCGTGGCCCACGGAGCCGATGCGCCCGTGGCCCGCGATTTGGATGCGGTGACGGCAACCCTGCACGAGGCCCTGGACACCGTGCGCGCCTCGGTGCACGACCTGCACGACGCGGCCCTCGATACGCGCACGGCCCTGGAGGCGCTGGTCGCGGAGTTCCCGGGTGTTGCCGGCACCCTCTCGTTTCAGGCCGGCGCCCTGCCGCGGCCCATAGGCCTCGCCGTGCTCGCCATCGTCCGCGAGGCCCTCTCCAACGCCGCAAGCCACGGGCAGGCGCGCCATGCCACGGTGCGCGTCACGGAATTTCCCCGCTTCTACCAGCTTGTCGTGGAAGACGACGGGCGCGCTGGCAGTGCGAGCGCGGGCAGTGCGGCCTCGACCGATGCGAGCGCAGCGGCTGCGGGCCTCGGACTCACTTCCATGGCCGAGCGGGCGCACGCCCTCGGAGGCACCTTCTCCTTCACGCCGCTTGCCGCCCCGCGCACGGGCAGCCGCGTGTTCGCCACCTTCCCCAAGCCCCAGGAGGACGCATGAACGCCGAGACCAGTAGCACCCGCAGCACCGGCAACGCCGACACCAACCGCCCCGGCAACTGCACCGGCAACGCCCACGCCATCACCGTGATCCTCGTCGACGATGACCCGCTCATCGTGCAGTCGCTGCGCACCATCCTGGAGGCCCGCGACGCCGTGCAGGTGGTGGGCACGAGCACCGAGGGCTGCGCGGCCGCAGGCCTGTACGCCGCAAGCCGTCCCGACATCGCGCTGCTGGACATCCGCATGCCGCATACGTCGGGCCTGGCCGCGGCCGAGCGCATCCTGGCTAGCGACCCCGATGCCCGCGTCGTGTTCCTCACCACCTTCGCCGACGACGACTACATCGTGCGCGCCCTGGCCCTGGGCGCCCGCGGCTACCTCATCAAGCAGGATGTCGCCACCCTGGAAGGCGCCCTGCGCGCCGTGATGGACGGGCAGATCGTCATGGGAGCCGAGGTGAGCGGGCGCGTAGGGGCGCTCGCGGGCCGCAGCCTGGAAGGCGGCAGCGCCCTGGCCGGCAGCCTAACCGAGCGCGAGCGCGAGGTGGCCGAGCTTATTGCCGAGGGGCTCGACAACCGCGAGATAGCCGCCGCGCTGTACCTGTCCGAGGGAACCGTGCGCAACCACATCTCGGCCATCCTGCAGAAATGCGGCCTGCGCAACCGTACGCAAATCGCCATCGCCTGGTGGCGCTAGCAACGAGCCGTCACCTCGGCCCCTGCGCCCGTCAGCCTGGCTCCCTTCGCCGCTTCGCTATCGCGACCGCCAGCCGGATGCGCACCGGGCGCCCCTCACCGCCCGACACCCTGCAATTTCGTGCAAGAAATCGGCGGCGGAACGCCTATCATGGTCACGTTATGGAAGCAGCCCCCGCCCCACATACCGAATCGGTGCGCCGTACCCTGAACGGCACGATTGAGCTGCGCCGCTTCGCCGGCCTCGACCAACCGTTCGCGCCCCATGCCCACGATTACCCGGTCATCGGCCTTATGCGGCAGGGACACCGCCTCATGGAATGCAACCGGCGGCGCTACCGTCTGGGGCCGGGGCACCTGCTGGCCCTGAACCCCGGCGACGCCCACGGCTGCACGCAGGAGGGCGCCTCCCCTCTCGCCTACGACAGCGTGGCCCTCATCGGCATTCCCGACTGCCCGCCGCTCGCCGGCCCCGTTGCGAACGACCCCGAGGCCGCGGCGTACATGGGCGCTGTCGTCGCGTTCATGGAAGCGCCCGAGCCCGATAACGCACGCATCGAGGAGGCGCTCTGCCTGCTCGTGGGACGGCTCGCGTCAGCGCCGGCAACGGCGCCCGACGACCGCGCGGCACAGTCCATGGCCGCATATTTGCGCGACCACGCGTCGCAGAGCGTGCGCCTGGAAGAGGTGGCCCAGGCCGCCGGCCTCGACAAGTACCGCGCCCTGCGAACCTTCAGCAGCACCTTCGGCCTCACGCCCATGCGCTACCTGGCATCCCTGCGGGTGGAACGGGCCCGCGAGCTTCTGGTCGCCGGGGCGAGCTGCGCCGAGGCCGCCTGCGCGGCCGGCTTCTCCGACCAGGCCCACCTGACGCGCGCCTTCAAGGAGCGGCTGGGCACGACGCCGGGCCGCTACCAGCGCGCCGTGAGGGGGAACGCGCGATGAAGGCCCATGCGTTGGCGGCGCTCACAGTGTTCGTGTGGGGCATCACCTTCGTGTCCACCAAGGTGCTCCTCGTTGACTTCGCGCCCGTATGGATCCTGTTCGTCCGTTTCGCCCTGGGCTTTCTCGCCCTGTGCTGCGCGCGCCCGCACCTGCTGCGCTTGCAAGAGCGGCACCACGAGCGGCTCTTCGCCCTGGCGGGACTTGCGGGCGTGGCCTGCTACTTCCTCATGGAGAACGTAGCACTCACCTTCACGAGCGCCACCGCCGTGGGGGTCATCGTGGCCACCTCTCCGCTCTTCTGCGCCCTCATGAGCTGGGCGCGCGGAAATCGCGGGGCCCTCACCGTTCGCTTCGTTGTCGGTTTCGCGCTGGCCATGGCAGGCATCGCGCTCGTCAGCTTCGCAAGCGGCGGCGCCATCGGCGGCAGCCCGCTCGCCAACCTCGCAGGGTGCAGCCTCGCGCTGGGCGCGGCGCTCGTGTGGGCCGCCTACTCCACCATCGTCGCGCGCATCGCCGAGGCCGGCTACGAAACTCTGGCCTCCACCAAGCGCATCTTCGCCTGGGGCCTTCTGTTCATGCTGCCGGCGCTGCCCTTCGGAGGGCCGCTGCCAAATGCGGCGGCGCTTACCGACCCCGTCAACCTGGCCAACCTGGCCTTCCTCGGCCTGGGAGCCTCGGCCGCCTGCTTTGCCACCTGGGGATTCGCCGTGAAGCATTTGGGCGCCGTCACCACAAGCACCTACATCTATCTCGTGCCGGCCGTCACCGCCGTCACCTCGGTCATCGTGCTCGGCGAGCCCTTCACCGCCCCCATAGCCGCCGGCCTCGTCCTCACCATCGCCGGCCTCGTGCTGTCGAACCGCCCCTGACAAACGCTCCTTGCAGGAGGGCTTCTGCTATTAGGCGGCCATGCGGTCCTTGCGGCGGCCGGGCACGAGCAGCCGCGGGCGCGGCATGACGCGCGGGGAGACGGCGGCAGGAGCGGCCGCCAGGGCGCCGGGTGTCGGAGACGGCACGGGAGCAGCGGGGGCAGCCGGCGCGTCCTTGCGGCCGTCCACGTAAGTGGCGGCCACCACCGTGCCCACGATGAGCGCCGCGCCGGCCAGGCCCACCGGCGTAAGCGTCTCGCCCAGGAACAAATAGGCGAACAGAGCCGTGAACACCGGCTCGCCCGTGAGCAGCAGCGACACCGTGGTAGAGGTGAGGCGGCTCAGCGCCAGGCTCTGCAGGAAGAACGCCAGGCAGGTGGACAGCAGGGCCAAAAACGCGATGATGCCCCAGGCCACCGGTTGCACCGCCGCCACGTTCAGCGCCGGCTCCCACAGAAGCGCGCAGCCCAGGCACAGCGCGAAGGCCACGGCGATCTGCGTGCCCGCCACGGTGACGGCGTCCAGCTCGGCCAGGGCCTGCTTGCCGAACACGAGCGCACCGGCCAGCGCCACCGAAGACGCCAGCGCCATCAGCTCGCCCGGGCCCACCGCAAGGCTTCCGCCCTGGCTGCACAGCAAATACAGGCCGCCGGCCACGCCCACCTGGAAGGGAATGACAGCCCGCGGGTAGCGCCCGCGCTCCACCAGCGTGGAGAGGAAAGGCGCGAACACCACCGGCAGCGCCACGAGGAAGCCCACGTTGGTGGCGGTGGTAAGGTCGAGCGCCACGTTGCAGCACAGATACGACACCGCCATGCACGCAGCCTGGGGCAGCCACGTGCGCACGCGCACCTTCCGCAGACCGCGCGCCATGCGACGGCCGAAGAAGAGGGCGAACACCACCGTGGCCAGGCCGAAGCGGACAGCCAGACACCACAGGGGCGTGATGGACTCGTAGGCGAACTTCGTCACGGCGCTTCCCGATCCGAAGATGACCACTTCAATGAGCACGAAGGCCACAAACGGCCAGCGTGCTTGCTTCCAATGGCTCATGGCTCCTCCTTTCGGCCTCATCGCGCGGGGCACCTCGTCGGCGCAGGGCCGCCGTCCCAGCAGCCGCCCGCTCCAAAGCGCACGATTCCAAGCCCCCGCAAGGGCGTTTTCTTTCTGGATTAGGAACGATTGACATACTAATCTCGTCACCAATGAAAGTAAAACGAGACTTCTTGTAAAACTTTTCAAGAAAGTCTTATACTGGTGCAACTGCACCACAAAACGAGGCGACAAGGAGGCCCGCTGTGGCCAATCAGAAATACGATGCGTTCCTGACGGTGGCGCGCCTTGGAAGCTTCAAGGCAGCCGCCGAGGAATTGGGCTATACCCAGGCGGGAATCAGCTATCTGGTGAACGCGCTGGAAAAGGAGCTCGGCCTCACCTTGTTCGTGCGCGAGTACGGCGGGGTGCATCTGACCGGCGAGGGGCGCGAGGTGCTCGGCCTTGTGCAGGCGATCAACGCCGACGAGCACGCACTTGCCACCCGCGTGCGCGAGCTGAACGACCTCGAAGGGGGCCTCGTGCGCGTGGGCTCGTTCACGAGCGTGGCCATCGAGTGGTTCCCCGGCATCGCCAAGGCGTTCTTGGACCGGTATCCGAAAATCGACCTGAAGCTTTTGTGCGTGGACGACGAGGAGGAGCTGCTGGATGCCGCCTGGGAGGGCCGCGCCGACTGCGCGTTCTCCGTCGCGCCTCAGAAGCGAAACCTGGACGCAGTGCCGCTGCACACCGATCCCCTGCTTGTGGTACTGCCGCCCGACCATCCCCTGGCCGACGCCCCCGTGTTCCCCACCGAGGCCCTGGCCAGCGAGCCCTACATCCAGCTGCAGGGCAACGCGCGCCCCTCCGAGATGGAGGCCCTGTTCGAGGCCAACGGCGTGACCCCCAGCGTGCGCTTCACCGTGGACTCCGACTACGCCGTCATGTCCATGGTAAGCGCCGGGCTGGGCTTCTCGGTGCTGCCGAGCCTCATCCTGCGGCGCACGCTGTTTCCCTTGGCCGTGCTGCCGGCCGAGCGCGAATGCGCCCGCGAGATATCGCTGGCGGTACGGTCGCAGGACACCGCCTCGGCGGCCACCCGCGCCTTCGCCGAAGTCACCCGCCAATGGGTGGCCGAGCAGTACCCGAGCGCCATGGCCCGCTAGCCCCCGCTCAGCGACAGCTGCCGGACAGCGTCACCGCGAAGGTGGCATCGGCAACAGAGGCTTCCAGTGCCAGACCCGAAGCACGTGCCAGGCCGAAGGCGATGGCCAGCCCCAGCCCGCTGCCGCCTGCGCGGCGTGAGGCGTCGCCGCGATAGAAGCGCTCGAACAGACGGCCCTCGTCCACCCCGTCCAAGCCCTCGGCGCGGTTCGACACCGCCAAGACGAATCGATAACCGGCCGGCGCAGTGCCGCCAGGCAACATCGACTCCGCATCGTCGCCAACCGTCGCAGCGTCGCACAACCTCAGCTCTATCACGGGCGCGGCGCAGCCGTGGCGCAGGCAGTTCGCGAGCAGATTCTCCACGATGCGCCCCAAGGCCCCAGGGTCAACCTCGGCCACCACGCCCTCGGCAAGCGACACCGCGGGCTCCCAACTGCGCGCCACGAAGGCGGGATACAGCTCGGCCAGCACCCCGGCCACCAACTCGCCGACATCCACCGGCTCCTGCGCCAACTCACGACCGCCGTCATCCACCTTCGCAAACTCGAAGAGGGCATCCACAAGCCCCCTCATCGCGCCCAGACGCTCGGCGGCGGCCGCCACGCACTCGTCGCGCTCCTCATCACCAGCCGCCACGCCATACAGCTGCAGGAAGCCCTGAGCGCCGGCCAGCGGCGTGCGCACGTCGTGGGAGAACGACGCCAGGTTCTCTCCCAGAAGCCGCCGCTCCTCGGCCGCTTCCCGACGCGCGGCATCGGCCTCGTCGATAAGCCCGTTGGCCTCCCGCGCCAAGGCCCGGGCTGCCGGCGTGGGGAACCTGAGCCGCAGCCGCCGCAGATCGCGCCCGCGCACGGCCAGAGCGTCGGCCATCGCACGCATCTGACGCTCAGTGGCCGCCACGTACCCCACCAGCGCCACCGCCAGCAGCAGGCAAAGCGCGCCCAGCCAGATCACAGGGCCCTCCTTCTCACCGCGAACCACGCCACCGCAATCGCCACTGCTGCCAGCAGGGCCACCGGAGCCACATCGGCCGCCGTCGGGGTAGCGCCCTCGCCCATCATCCACTGCAGCTGAGCCGCGGGCAACCACGAGGGCAGCATCGCCGGGCTGTCGAAGAACGCCGCTGCCACCCCCGACGCGCCCGGCAGCGCGGGAAGTCCCGCCAGCTGCGCCACCTGGTCCGCAATCACGTACCCGTTCGCCAGCAGTATCTCGAACTGGCCCGTTCCCAACAGAAGGGCTGCCAGCAGCGTGGGCCCGAGCCGCTTCGTCGCTGCCGCCACGGCTATCGTGAGCATCCCGTATCCTTCCAGAGCGAGCACCATCTGCGCAGCCCACCGTGCAAAGCGGCCCATCTCGTCGCCCACACCCAGCAGCGGAAACCAGGGAATAACAGCCCGTACCGCCACCCAGGCAACGACGATGAACAGCAGCGTAATCAGCGCTACCGTAAGCGCCGAAGCCAGCACGTAATCGCGCCGGAACGAAGGTGCGGCGGCCAGCGACCGGCACGCGCCCTCCCGCCACTCCTCGGCGAACAGCGATGCCACGAGCAGCAGCACGAGCGTCAGCAGGAAGTAACCGACGCCGCCCTTGCCCAAATACGCCCCTGCATCCAAGTTCACCTTCACGCCGTCCTGACCGATCGGCGGGATGCCGTCGAAATAGCCCTCCTGCCCATGGTAGTTCTGCCCAACGGAAACCATATCCCACGCCATGATGACGGCGAACGTGATAAGCAGCCCCCAGAACGCGCGATTGCGAACAATGCGATACCACTGGGCACGCAAGACATTAAGCATGGCTCCCGCCCCCTTTCGTGTCGGAATACCTTGACGGACCATCGACGACTTCCGCACCTCCCATGAGGTCGACGAAATAATCCTCGATATCGCGAGCGTGGACGTACAGCCCGCTCACGGGCATATTGGCCGTAAGAAGGACACGGCCTACTGCCTCGGCGTCGAGGCCGGCCACCCGGATGGCGTCATCGGGCATCACCGTAAAGACGGCATCGGGGAATGCCCCTTCGAGTACCGCCAAGGCTCGTGGCGTCTCCGGCGTTTCCACGCACAGATAGTCGGCGCAGGCATCTTCCACTTCCTCTGCGGTCATCTGGATCGCCAGACGTCCATCGCGAAGGACTCCGTAGCGGTTCACCAAACGCTCAAGCTGATCGAGCACATGAGAGCTGATGAGCACGGCGCACCCCCGCTGCAAGGCAAGATCGGCCAGCAGACATCGAACCTGACGCACCCCCTCCGGGTCCAACCCGTTGAAGGGCTCGTCCAAAAGCAGCACATCCGGTCGCCCCACCAGCGCAAGGGCCAACCCGAGGCGCTGCTTCATGCCAAGGGAATAGCCCCGCGCGCTCTTGTCGGCCACCAAGCCGAGCCCCACGGCCTCCACCACTTCGGCCACCTCGGCCTTCGGATTCGCAAGCCCCTGGGCCAGCGCCCGCACCATCACGTTCTGGAACCCCGTAAGCCCGGGATTCACGGCGGGATGCTCGATGAGGCAGCCCAGACGAGCGCTCGTCTGGCAGGGTCCCAAAATCTCACCGCACACCGCCACCGTGCCGGCAGTGGGCGCGAGGTAGCCCGCGATAAGCTTCAGCAGCGTGGACTTGCCGGCCCCGTTGCGCCCCACAAGGCCGTAAACGTCCCCCGCCGCAAGGGAAAGCGACACATCGTCCACCGCTCGCTTCGTGCGAAAGACGCGGGCGAGGCGGTCGCAGCGCAGTGCTTCCATGAGCACGTCCTTTCTCTGATAACCAGCGATTTCCATCTTAGGACGCGTGCGCCCAGAAACCTCCCAGGAAGCTCCAAGAAAGTGCCAAGATAGGCCGGATGTCCGAGAAACGTGATTTTTTTCCGCGTCAAGACAGGGGAAATGACCTGCGGTTTCCCATTGTTTCAGCAGGTCATAAGATTGGTACAGAAATGACGTTTCTCAGACATCCACCCGCGGAGCCGAGGCCTCAAACACCGTCGCGCAGCTTGAAGCCGACGCCCCAGACGGTCTCCACGTAGTCCTCGGTGCCGGTGCCGCGCAGCTTGGCGCGGATGTTGCCGATGTGGGTGGCCACGGTCTTGTCCTCCAAGGCCGCCGCGTCACCGCCGGCCGCCGCCGACAGGGCTCGCTTGGTGTGCACCTGGCGGGGCGCGGCCATAAGCGCGCGCACGATCTCGTACTCGGTGCGCGTCAGGCGTACGGGCACGCCGGCGACCACGAAGCTGCGGGCGTCCTCGTCAAGCTCCCACACCCCGAAGCGCAGCATGCCCGGCACCGAGGAGCCCGGGGCCGTCACGGGCGTGACCCGGCGCAGCACCGCCTCGCAGCGGGCCGCCAGCTCCTCTAAATCAAAGGGCTTCGTGAGATAGTCGTCGGCGCCGAGGCGCAGAAGCCCTACCCGGTCAGCCACCGTAGTCCGGGCAGACAACACGATGACGGGAACACCGCCCGCGCGGGCAGCGCTCACCACTGCCTCCCCGCTTTCCCCCGGCAGCATAAGATCGGTGATAACCAGATTGAAAGGCGCGCCGCCCTCCAGATGCATAAGGCCCTCGGTGCCGGAGAAGGCCGCCGTGGACGCAGCACCCCGCTTTTCCGCATAGGAGCAGACGACGCGGTTGATGGCCGCGTCGTCTTCCACCACCAGTATGCGCGCGCCCGCCAGCACGAGGCTAGATGACCACCATGTCGTGGGTCGACTTCGTGAACACCTCGAAGCCGTCGTCGGTGATAACGCCGAAGTCCTCCAAGCGCATGCCGAACTTGCCCGGCAGGTAGATGCCCGGCTCCACGGTGACCACGTTGCCGGCCACGAGCGGCTCATCGTTGCGCGTCGAGAGCACCGGCTCCTCGTGAATGTCGAGCCCCACGCCGTGGCCGAGCCCGTGGCCCATGGCGCCGGCGAAGCCGCCCGCGGCAAGCACCGCCTCGGCCCGCTCGTGCGCTTCCTTACCCGTCACGCCGGGGGCGAGCATGGCCTCCACGGTCTCGTTGGCCTCGCGCACCGTGCGCCATGCATCGCGCATCTGCCCCTCGGGCTCGCCGAGGAACACCGTACGCGTCATGTCCGAGCAGTAGCCGTAGGACTTCGCGCCGAAATCGAGTACCACGCACTGGCCGGCCTCCAACATGGCGATACCGGGCACCGCATGGGGGTTCGCCGCGTTCTCGCCCGTGGCCACGATGGTGGCGAAGGCCAGGCCCTGGGCCCCGTGGCGCAGCATCCACTCGTCCAGCTCCAGCTGCACCTCGCGCTCCATCATGCCGGGACGCATGAACTCCACGATATGGGAGAAAGCCGCATCGGTGATGGACTGGGCCCCGCGCATGCGCGCCACTTCATAGCGCTCCTTCACCGCGCGCAGCCGACGCACCACCCCGTCGGTCTCGCCGATGGGAAACTCGGGCGGGAAGGCCTTCTGCAGGGCGCGGTACTCGGCCAGGGTAATGGTGTCCTCAATCTGCAACTCGGCCCCGGGCATGCCGTGCAACCATGAGCCGTTCCACTGGCGCGCCACAAAGCTTGCATGGCTCTCGCGCGTCTCGTCCACGCGCACCGGCGTGCGGCGGGCAGCCTGCTCGCAGACCTTGGCGTAGCGCGAGTCGGTGTGCAGCACCACGCGGTCGGGGGCCACGTACAGGGCATGGGCCTGCTCGTCGTCGAACACGCCGTCGAAGGCCGTGAGCCAGCGGATGTTCGAGGTGTCGCGCACCACCATGGGCGAGGGGCGCCCGTCGCGCAACTGGTTCATGGTGCGCAGAAGCTGGCCGATGTGCCACTCGCAGGCTACCGGATTGTGCAGTTCGTCGAAGACGGTCATGAGTCTTCCTTTCTCGACCGAGTACAGGCAGGCCGTTGCCGGAGGGATGTCCGGGCGGAAGGGCGGCAGGCCGCTGGCGGGGCGGGGCTGCCCGCGCGCAGGTTGCGCAGCGAACGGAACAGTCCAGTGGACTGTTCCGCCGAGCGAGCCATTGCTTGAGCACGGGTAGTCCCGCCCCGCCAACGGCCGGACGGACGGATCTACCCCTCTTCCAGCAGTATATCCAGCGCGCGCAGATAGCCGTCCTTGCCCAAGCCCTTCACCTGGGCGATGCAGGCCGGCGCGATCACCGACGTGCGGCGGAACTCCTCGCGCTGGGAAATATCCGAGATGTGAATCTCCACCACCGGCACATCGATGGTCTCCACCGCATCGTGCAGAGCGTAGGAGTAGTGGGTGTGAGCGCCCGGGTTGTACACGATGCCGTCGTAGTTGCCGTGGGCGGCATGCAGCCGATCGATGAGCGCGCCCTCGTGATTCGACTGAAAGCAGTCCACTTCCACGCCGCGCTCGGCCCCGTAGGCGACCACCATGGCCTCGATGTCGGCCAAGGTATCGGTGCCGTAGAACTGAGGGTCGCGCTGCCCGAGCATATTCAGGTTCGGCCCGTTCATCAGCAAAATCTTCTTCACTTCGACGCCTCCCACTGCCGCAGCTGCTCCAGAATCACGTCGTCGGGAACGGCGACGAGCTCCCAATCGCCGATGTCGCGGGGCACCACGAAGCGCACCTCGCCGGCACGGGTCTTCTTGTCGCGCTTCATGGCCGCCAGCATTTGGTCGGCCGGAGCCGACCAGGCAAGCGCCGGCAGGCCGAGCGCGTCCAGCAGGTCGTCCTGAGCGGCCACCAGCTCCTCGGAAGTGCCCGCCACCCGAACGCCCAGGCGCGCGGCGAAGCGCATGCCCTCGGCCACGGCCGCCCCATGAGAGAACGTACCGTAACCGGCCAGCGCCTCCACGGCATGCCCCAGGGTGTGGCCGTAGTTCAGGCACTCGCGCACTCCGCGGCTCTCGGTTTTGTCCTCGGCCACCACATTGGCCTTGAACACCACCGAGCGCGCGATGGCCTCGGACACTGTCTCGGGCTGTCGGGCCGCCAGGGCCTCGGCGTGGTCCAGCATCCAGAAGAAGAACTCGTCGGAGTCGATCACCGATGCCTTGGCGATCTCGGCGCAGCCGCAAGCCCACTCGCGCTCGTCCAGCGTGGCCAAGGTAGCCGTGCAGGCGGCCACGTAGGCCGGCTGCTTGAACGTGCCCACCAGGTTCTTGCCCGCGTCCAGGTTCACGCCGGTCTTGCCCCCCACCGAGGAGTCCACCATCGCCAGCAGCGTGGTGGGCACCTGCACGAAGGAAATGCCGCGCATGTAGGTGGAGGCCACGAAGCCGGCCAGGTCGCCCACCACGCCGCCGCCGAGGGCCACCACGGCGCAGTCGCGCGTGAGGCCGAGCCCGGCCATGGCGTTCCACACCTCGCCGGCCACGGCAAGCGATTTCGCATCCTCGCCGGCGGGCACCACGATGTCGCTCACGCGGAAACCCGCAGCTCGCAGCGACGCCTTGGCCTCCTCGACGTACAGGGGGCCCACGTTCGTGTCGGTCAGCACCAGCAGGTGGGGTGCCGACGCCACCGCCGGCAGCTTCTTCAGCGAGGCCCCCAACCCCTCGAGCACCGTGTCGCCAATGCGCACGTCGTAGGGCGTCTCGCCGGGGATGTTCACCACTATTTTGGTTGCGGGCACAGGATACCCTCCTTTTCAAGAACGCGCTGCACTTCACGGGCGATAGCCGGCACCGACTTGCCCGCCGTGTCCACGGTCGCATCGGCCACGGCCTCGTACAGCGGCAGGCGCTCGGCGATGCGGGCGCGGGCCGCCTCCAAGTTCTGGAACAGGGGGCGGGTTGACGTGTCGCTGATGCGGCTGGCGGCCTCGTCGGCCGTCACCTGCAGATACACCACGAACCCCGCATCCTCGAAGATGCCGTGGTTCTCGGGCGTGACCACCACGCCGCCGCCGCACGACACCAGCATCGGCGCCTCGGCGGCGCCCAGCTCGCGCAGCACCTCGGTCTCGATGGCGCGGAAGCCCTCCTCGCCCGAAGCCGCGAAAATATCCTTCACGCGGCAGCCCTCGCGTCGCTCGATGTAGGTGTCCATGTCCACCGAAGCCACCCGGCACGTGCGCGCCAGGCGCCGGGCCACCGAGGTCTTGCCCGCTCCCATGAACCCGACGAAGAACACCGGGCGCGTCAACGTCATGGGCTCGGCCGCCATGGGCCGTGTCGCCGGCCGCCGGCGCGGCGCTCTTTCCTTGTTTTCCTGATCCATCGCTACCGTCCCATCGTGCGCAAGCGCTGCTTGTAGGCTTTGATCGAGGCCTTGATGTCGGCCATGCAGGTGTTTCCGAAGGCTTCGATGTAGGCGTTGGCCAGGGCGAAGGCCACCTCGCCTTCGGCCACCACGGCCGCTGCCGGCACCGCGCACACATCCGAGCGCTCCTTGGAGGCCTCCTCCACGGCCAGCGTGTCCAGGTTCACCGTTTGAAGCGGCGTCATCAAGGTTGGGATGGGCTTCATGGCCGCCGTCACAATGAGCGGCATCCCGCTCGTCATGCCGCCCTCCAGGCCGCCGGCGTTGTTCGACGCGCGAATGAAGTCGCAGCCGTCCAGAAGGATGGGGTCGTGCACCTGGCTGCCGGGACGGACCGCCGCTTTAAAACCGAGGCCGAATTCCACGCCCTTGATGGCGGGGATGGAGAACAGCGCCGCCCCGATGCGCGAGGTGAGGCGATCGGTGCCGGTGGCGTAGGTGCCCAGGCCCGGCACCAGCCCCGTGGCCACGATGCGGAAGGTGCCGCCCAGGCTCTCACCGTCGGCCTTGGCCTTGTCGATGGCCTTCTTCATGGCCACCGTAGCCTTCGCATCGGGGCAACGCATCTCCGAGAGCTCGATATCGAGCGGCTTGTGCTCGGCCGCATCGGCCATGGACTCCTCGGCCATGGACACATCGCCCACCGACACCACATAGCTCATGATGTCCACGCCCAACTCGGCCAGAAACTCTCGCGCGATGCCGGCGGCGGCCACGCGGGCCGCCGTCTCGCGGGCGCTCGCCCGCTCCAGAATATTGCGGCAGTCGTCGGTGTTCGTGCGCAGGGCGCCCACCAAATCGGCATGACCCGGACGCGGCGTCACCTCGCGCACCAGGTCGGACGGAGCGTTTCCGAAGGCGGCCATGCGACAGGTCCAGTTCTCCCAATCGCGATTGGCCACGGTAAGCGCGATGGGGCTGCCGATGGTGCGCCCGAAGCGCACGCCGCTCGTCACACATACCTTGTCCTTCTCGATGGCCATGCGACCGCCGCGGCCGTAGCCGGCCTGGCGGCGCGCCAGATCGGCGTTGATGTGCTCCTCCGACACGGGAAGCCCGGCCGGCACGCCGGTCACGATGGCCGTAAGCTCGGGACCGTGGCTCTCGCCCGCTGTGATGTACTCCATAGATGCAGCTTTCTCGCAGGGCGCGCGCAGCCGGCGCCCAGAACAGATCGCACCCATTGTAGCGCAGCTGTGCCCGCCCCGCCGTTTCGAGACGGTAAAGTGCGCAGCGATGCCCCGCGTGGAAGCGCTATCGTGCCAGATCGAAACCGGCGGCGGCCGCCATGAGGGAGAACAGCTCGTCCTCGGGCATACCTAAGGCCTCCTCGCCGGTGATGTCGCGCAGAATGCCCACGGTGACCACAGCTTGCCCCACCAGCATGCCGGCGCCATCGAGGAAGGCGCAGCCGGCCGCCCGGGCCGCATGC
The DNA here is from genome assembly GCF_035989245.1 of Adlercreutzia wanghongyangiae. NCBI lineage: Bacteria > Bacillati > Actinomycetota > Coriobacteriia > Eggerthellales > Eggerthellaceae > Adlercreutzia > Adlercreutzia wanghongyangiae. Next base: position 57,406 of record NZ_JAYMFF010000008.1, read on the forward strand.
GCCAGCGCTGTCTCGCCATGGCCGTACACCACATCGAACACCGTCTGACGCGCGCTCAGCAGCGCCGGGTCGAAAGGCGCGCCGTCGCCCTCGTTCATACCCAAGGGCGTGGCATCGATGATGATGTCGGCCCCGGCAATGGCCTGGCGCGAGGTGTCGTAGCTGCCATACTTGAAGTTCACGCGATCGTACAGTTCGGCAAAGCTGAGATGACCTTCCTTGAAGGCCGGCATATCCACGGTGCGGCCCACCAACGCGCCCAACTCATCCACATAGATGCGCAGCACATCGCGGGCCCGATCCTTGCTGCGGCCCACCAGTATCACCTCGGCCGGCCCCGCCTGGGCCACGGCATGCAGGATGGAAAGCGACGTGGGGCCGGTGCCGCACACCACCACCGACTTCCCCCTGAAGGACACGCCGGCCCCTTCCAGATAGGCCACACACCCTTGGCCGTCGGTATTGTAGGCGATCAGCGCGCCGTTGGCGTTCACCAGCACATTGGCCCCATGAGCCAGACGAGCCGAAGCGGCCTGGCTGTCGGCAGCAGCCAAAGCCTGCGGCTTGTAGGGCGTGGTGATGTTGATGGAAAGGAAGTCGCGCGCAGCCAGGAACGCCTCGGCCTCTGCGGCCGTGGGCAGATCCATAAGGCCGTAGTGCCAGTTCAGGCCAGCCTTCTCGTACACGGCGTTGTACATAGCCGGCGATTTCGAGTGGCCCACCGGATGGCCCAGCACGTAAAGCTTCTCGGTCACAGTCGCTCCCCTTCCGTCTTCTGGATGTTAACCGCCGGCTCCGGCACCCGATCGCCCAGAATGACCCGCTCCACGTTGCGCAGCAGCAGGGTATGGGGCAGATCCTGTTCCACCAGCGGTTGCAGCATGTAGGCGGGAAGACCGGCGGCATGGGCGCCCAGCACGTCGGTGGCCAGCTGGTCGCCGATCACCACGGTGTCGCGGCGGGTGCCCCCCACCTTCCTCATACCGGCGATGAACGCCGGGGGCAGGGGCTTCATGGCCTTGGCCACCACGGGCATCGCCAGCTCGGCACCTAGGCGGTGGGGCGTGTCGTGCCAATTGTTCGACACCAGGCAGAACGCCACGCCGGCCTCGCGGGCACGGCCGAGCCACATCCCCACGTCGCGGGGGATCTCGTGGGTGTCGCGGGTGAGAATGGTGTTGTCGATGTCAAGCAGCACGTGGGTACGGCCGCAACCCAGAAGGTCGCGGTCGATGTCCACAGAGCTGATGCGCGAGAAGTAGCGGTCGGGGGTGAGCAGAGCCATGGGACGCCTTCGCGCGGCGGCCTATTGCTCGTCGCCGGCGTCGGCGTTGTCGGCGTTGCCCGTGCCGCCGGAATGCTCGGCGATGGCCTGCTGGTGCTGCTCGTAGGTCTCGCTGAAGTAGTGCTGCAGCGTGCCGTTCTCGTCCGGCGTGAAGTAGAAGAACATGTCGTTGGTCTCCAGCGGCGCACACACGGCCTCCAAGCTGGCCAACCCCGGCGAGCAGATGGGTGTGGGCGGCAGGCCCTCGTTGGTGTAGGTGCTGTAGGGGTCGTCAGCGTGCACCTCCTCGCCCGTGGGGTCGTGGCCCACCACATAGGCGGTGGTGGCATCGGACTCCAGATAGGGGCGGTCGGAGGCCAGGCGGTTGTAGAACACACCGGCCACGTGGGCGCGCACCTCGGCGTCATCGGAAGACTCCTTGGCCACGATGGAGGCCAAGGTGACGGTCTGGTACAGATTCAGGCCCTGGCTCTCGGGGTACTCCCACGACAGGTTCGCCGTCTCCTTGGCGAACTGGTCCAGCATCATGCGCACCACGGCCGCCGCATCCATGTCCTCGGTCACGCCGTAGGTTTTGGGAAACAGGAAGCCCTCCAGGGAATTGGTGCCGGCCGTCTCCAAAAACGGATAGTCGGCCGCATAGGCGCTGGCATCGGCCGAGGCGTCCAAGAATGCCTGGGCGCCCACGCGGCCGCCCGTGGCCTCTTCCACCAGCGTGGCCAGAGCAGCCCGGGTGATGTCCTCGGGCACCGCCAGCTTATCGCCCACGAAGGCCGGGCCGGCCATGATGGTCTGCACCAGCTGTTCGGGCGTGCTGCCGCCCTGGAAGGTATAGGTGCCGGGAATGAGCGACGAGGCGGCCTCCAGGCGGTTCACCTCGTTCACGAATTCCTGGGAGGAACCCACCAAATGAGCCGCCACCAGGGCATCGCCGATGGACGAGGCGCTCTCGCCCTCCTCGATGGTCACTTCCACCGACTGGCCGGCGGGCAGCAGCTCCACCGCAGGCGAGCAGCCCTTGAACAGGAAGAACGCGCCTACGGCCAGCACGATGACAATGAGCACGGCGACGAAGATGGCCGGCTTCGGATCGCGCTTGGGCATAATGGCGCTCGTATCATAGGTGCGGAACTCCCGATCGCCCTTCGCGTGGGCCGCGCGGGCGGCCCAGGTGGGATGGGAGGAATAGGTCGTCGACTTCTTGTGCAGAGCCAAGGGAACGCCTTTCTCTATAGCCTTTGCTGCCTCGAAACTTCGGCACCGCGCAGCGCTCGCCCGCGGGCGAACCTGCTCCCCTAGCTGCGGGCGCGCTCGTCGAGCCACGATTGCAGAAACAAACTCGCGGCTATCATATCCACTTTTCCGCGCATCTCGCGCTCGCTTAAGCCCTTTTCACGCAAACTCCGCTTGGCCTCGGCCGAGCTGAGCCGTTCATCTGCGAAAACATGGGGAATGTCGCAGGCGCGGCTAATACGCGCGGCCGCCTTCCGTATGCGCGCGGCCTGGGGGCCCTCCTCGCCGGCCAGCGTGCGCGGCAGCCCGCATACGAGCAGCTCCGGTTCCCAGTCCTCCAGCACGCGGCGGAAGGGCTTCGCGCCGGCCAGCACCTCGGATGCCGGCAGCACGCACACCGGGCTCGCCACACGCTCGCCCGGGTCGCTCACCGCAACCCCCACGCGCACTTCCCCGATATCCAGCGCCATCACGCGCATACTAGCTCCTCTTTCTCGCACAGCCCGGTTCGTAGGGGGCGACCTCGGTCGCCCCTCTTTTTGTCGCACATGGTTGTCTCGCTCGCGAGGGCTGACCAAGGTCAGCCCCTACGGGGCATCCCTACGACTATTTGACCTCCAGCAGCTTGGCGCGCAACTCGGCTTCCATGCGGCGCATCTCCACCTCGGCCTCGGCGCGCTTGGCCCGGCCCTCGGCCTGAATCTTCATCACCTCGTCGAAGGTCTGGATGAGGTTCTCGTTGGTGGCCTTCAGAGTCTCGATGTCCACGATGCCGCGCTCCGACTCGCGGGCCACTTCCACCGTCGATTGCTTCAACTTCTCGGCGTTCTTGCGCAGAAGCTCGTTAGTCATGTCGGTGACGGCCGACTGAGCCTTCAGGGCTGCCTCGTTGTTGGCAAGGCCTAAGGCCAGCAGCATCTGGCTCTTCCACAAAGGGATGGTGTTCACGAGCGTCGTCTGGATCTTCTCGATCATGAGCATCTCATTGTTCTGCACGAGACGAATCTGCGGGGCCATCTGCATGGCCACCGTACGGGACAAATCCAGGTCGGAGAGCTTCTTCTCGAAGCGGTTGCAGGCGGCCGACAGCTTCTGCACGGCCTCGGCATCCTCGGTGGAGCCCGACGCCTGGGCCTTCGCGGCCAGCTCGGCCAGCTCGCCCTCGCGCACCTCGGCCAGGCGCTGGCGGCCGGCCAGAAGGTACATGGTGAGCTCCTTGAAGTAGGTGAGGTTCAGCTCGTAGAGCTTGTCCAGGGTGGCGGCGTCCTTCATGAGCTGCACCTGGTGGCTCTCGAGCGCGCGAGCGATCTTCTCCACGTTGGCCTCGGCGGTGTCGTAGCGGGCCTTCAGGGCCGTGATCTTGTTCGCCGACTTCTTGAACAGGCCCAGGATGCCCTTGCCCTCGTCCTCCACGTCGAAGCTCTTCAACTCGGTCACCACCCCGGCGATCAGGTCGCCGGCCTCGCCGAGGTCCTGGGTGCGCACGCGCTCCAGGGCCGTCTCGGAGAACGACGCCATCTTCTTCTGGGCGCCCGACCCGAAGGTGAGCACCTGCTGGGAATTGGCGATGTCGATCTGCTGGGCGAAGGCGTCCACCTGGGCCAATTCCTCGGCGGAAAGCGAATCGGCGAGACTGGGGGCGGCCGGGGCCTCGGTCTCCACGATGGTGGCTTCCACGGCGTCAGCCTCCACCGGATCGAGCGTCAGCGTGGGGGCGGGAATGTTTTCGAGGTTCGCAAGGTCGTTGTTCATGGGTTTCCTTTCGAAGGTTCGGCGGTATCGCTTGAGGGGAGGGCAGCCTATCGGGTAAGACACCCCTCCTTCGCGAGGATTAGGGTTTTACATCGAAGGGGCCATCAGTGAGACCCTCCTGAGCGAGCATGGCATGCAGTACCGAGATGTCGGCTGACACATCCAGCGACAAATCTTGATAGGTGTCATCGAAAAGCTTCTCGAAGGCGGCGTGGAGCACGTCCAGCGTGTGCTCGATCTCGCGGCGCGAGCTGGAGATGTTCTCGCCCTGCACAGGCTGCTCTTCCAGATTGTCGTAGGCTTCGAGCAGCTTCACGCAGGTGGGCAGGTAGTAGGCGTTCAGGCGGTCGAGCCCGGCGATGACCTTCGGCTCGGCCTCGGCGCGCGCGAGGATGCGGTCGACCACTTCCTCGATCGCGGCGATCTTCTCGCTCACGGCCGCGTCAGCGATGGCAGCGTTCAGCGTACGCATCCGCTGCACGTAGTCGCGACCCTGCACGATGAAGGCCCGCTGGGCGGGCGTGAGGTTCTCGGACAGGTGCTGCTCGCGCGCTGCAGCGGCCGCGGCCTCGGCCGCGCGGGCCTCCTCGGCGGCGCGTTGGTTCTCGAGCGACTGGCGCCGGGCCATCTGCAGCTGGCGGTACTGGCGGTAGGCGTTGTCGGTTACCATGAGGGTGGTCTGCTCGTCGTCGATGCGGCCCTGGGGAAGGTAGCCGCCCTTGATGAGCTTGCGCGACGCGGCAAGGGCGGCCTTGGGGCTTACCTGCATGCGCGCGGCAATATCCTCGAAAGCGGCGGCCTCGCGCTCCCCCACGGCCCTTGCGAGCGCCTTCAGCTTCGAGGCGCGGCGAAGCCTGCGAATGCCGAAGCCAAGCAGCGCGGCGAAGCCGGCGGTGATCAGGCCGAGCACCGCTGCCGTGGCCACGCCCTCAACGCCCGCGGTCGCCTCAGTGATGATGGCGATCAGCGTGGGAATCGCGAAGAACGCGGTGCCCACGCCCCCGGCGGCCGTCATCAGCGTGCCCGACACCGTCAGCCCCGCCGACGAGCGAAATCGTCCTTTGGCCTTGGCGAGCGGCGCCCACTGCTGCGCCTGCTGGGCAACGTAGGCCGCTGTCGGATGGTAGCCCGGGGCCGGCCCGCCCGACACGGCGCCTTGGGACTGCTGGCAGGCGGCCTGCTGCACCGCGCGCCGGGCCTCCTTCTGAGCCTTCCTCGCCTGCTTCCGTTGTTGCTTGCGCTTCTCCTGAAGCTCCTGGTGGGCCTTGAGGTTCTTATCGGGCGACTGGCCGAGGGCCGCGGCAGCCTCGTCCACGCCCTTCTCCACGGCCTTGGCGAACTGGGTGAACGCCTTGTCCACCGAGCGGCACATCCGCTCGAAGTCCTTGGCCGACATGCCGGGCACCGGGCTCTTGCCAGGCTCGAATGTGGAGGCTGCGCCAGACCGGGGCCCCGGCTGACTGCCTGTTTGCCCCGTAGGCGCCGGATCGTCCCAGGGCACCTCGTAGGTGGCGTCGGGCCCCGGCTGCTGAGGTTCGGCCGTGGGCCTCCCCCAGCTGTCGTGGGGCTGCTGCGGCTCCGAGCCACCCGTGCGATACGCTGTCATCGTCCATCCTCATCGTGCACGGCGCCGGCGCGGGCGCCTTCCGTAATTTCGCCGCCATCATACCACGCACTGCCTGCGGCAAGCGGCCATCCCACGCAATCAGCAAGCGCAGAGCCATTGCGCGCGCACGTTCCCTTCGCCTATGCTCGCAGAACCTTCATCAGCGTGAGCAATCCAAACGAACCCCGAAACGAAGATAGGAGAAGGCCATGATCAACGCGATGACACCCCAGCACACCTTCTGCGATTACTATCGACAATGGGTTGCCATGTACAAGGAAGGTGCCGTGCGCGACGTGACGCTCAACAAATACCACCTCACCTGCGCATGGCTGCAAAAGCTCATCCCGCTGCTCACCTTGGCAGAGCTCAACCGAATCACCTACCAGCAGCTTCTCAACGACTATGCTCAAAGCCATGAGCGGCAAACTACGATGGATTTCCACCACCAGCTCAAAGGCGCCGTGCTCGATGCCGTAGATGACGGCCTTGTCGACAGAGACCCCACGCGAAAGGCCATCATCAAAGGCAAGGCGCCGCGCGCCAAGAAGCAGAAATACCTGAACCAGTTCGAGCTCCATCGCTTGCTCAACGATCTCGACCTCGGGGCGAACATCTCGTGGGACTGGCTCATCCTGCTTATCGCCAAGACCGGGCTGAGGTTCTCCGAGGCCATCGCGCTCACCCCCGCCGACTTCGAGTTCGGAAGGCAGGTGGTGTCGGTGAACAAAACCTGGGACTACAAGAGCGGCGGCGGCTTCGTGCCCACGAAGAACCGCTCGTCAGTGCGCAAGGTGCAACTCGACTGGCAGCTCGTCATCCAGTTTTCCGAGCTCACCAAGTCGCTCCCTCCCGACAAACCCATCTTCGTAAAGGGGAAGGTCTACAACTCGACCGCCAACGACGTGTTGGAGCGCCATTGCAGGCGCGCGGAAATACCCGTGATATCGGTGCACGGGCTGAGGCACACGCACGCCTCGCTTCTCCTGTTCGCCGGCGTGTCCATCGCAAGCGTTGCCAAGCGGCTGGGCCACGCCAGCATGAACACGACGCAGAAAACCTACCTGCACATCATCCAGGAACTTGAAAACCAGGATGTCGACCTCGTAATGCGCTCTATTTCAAGTCTCATCTAGATCGGCAAAAACGCTCACGCTGATGAAGGGTGATGAGCGAGTCGAGCTTGGCGAAGAGGGAGCCGATTTGGCGTTGCTCTTCAAGG
>NZ_JAYMFF010000009.1:0-274074 GCF_035989245.1 Adlercreutzia wanghongyangiae
CGGCCGTCCGCGCGGGACCTCGCGCGGGGCCTTTCGGGCGGGCTCTCCGTAGGGGGCGGCTTCAGCCGCCCCTCCTGCCGGAAACGCTGCCCGCGGCCGAGGGCGGGCTGAAGCCCGCCCCTACAGGATGCGGAGGAGCTGAAAGCCGCCCCTGCGGGATGCGGAGGGGCTGAGGGCCGCCACTGCAGCAGGAGTCGAAAGCGGAAAAGACTAGCATACGAAAAAGACCCCGTGTCGGGGTCTTTTTCGTTGGGGTGTGGAAGCCGCCTACAGGTTCGTGCCGGCGATCCAGTTCTGCTCGGGGTATTCCAAAACGCCGTTGTGGCGGTTCAGCTCGCGGGCGATGGTGATGCGCTGGATGGTGGGAGCGCCCTCCTCCAGCCACATGGCGCGCACGTCGCGGTACAAGCGCTCGGTGGGACCGTAGGGGGAGTCCTCGAAGTAACCGTCGCCGCCGAAGATCTCAAGCATCTCGTCGGACACCACGCGGGTGGTGTCGATGGAGAACAGCTTCGCCATGGCCGCCTTCTCGGCGATGTAGGGGCCGTGCGGGTCGCGGTCGTACTCGTCGGCGAATTCGATGACCATGCAGCGCAGCGCGTGGATCATGGTGGCCATGTTGGCCAGTTTCATCTTGATGGCCTGGCGCTCCATGATGGGCTTGCCGAAGGTGATGCGGTCACGGGCACGGGCGATGGAAATCTCCAGCATGCGCTGGCACATGCCCAGGTTCGAGTCGGCGATATGCACGCGCGATACGGCCAGCGAGTGCATCGCCACTTCCATGCCCTGGCCCTCTTCGCCCAGCAGGCACTTGGGGGGCAGGGTGACGTTGGTCATCTGGAAGCCGGCATGGCCCGCGCCGCGGCAGCCCATCATGTGCGGCATGGGCACCAGCTCGAAGCCCGGGGCGTCCATGGGCACCCAGAAGGCCGACAGGCGCTCGTCGCCCTCTTTCTCGGGGTCGGTCACGGCGATGACGTAGGCGTACTGGGCCACGTCGGTGTGGGAGATGAGCCACTTCTCGCCGTTCAGCACCCAGTTGCCGTCGGCATCCTTCACGGCGGTGGTGTGCACGTCGGCGCCGGTGCCGCCGGTCTGCTCGGTCAGGGCAAAGCAGGTGAACACCGACTTGTCGGCGAACTGGGGCATGAACTCGGCCTTCAGCTCGTCGCAGCCGTAGTCATCCAGGATGCGCCAGTTCAGGTCGGCGGCGTAGTGCAGATGCATGCGCATGCCGCCCGGGCCACGCGAGAACTCCTCCTGCACCTGCAGGATCTCCTTCTCGGTGAAGCCCCAGCCGCCGTACTGCTCGGGCAGGGCGTAGCGGTACAGGTTGTTGGCGATGGCCATGTCGATGAATTCCTGCGGGAATTTATTGGTGACCTCCACCTCTTTCTGCATCTCCTCGAACGGCCCTTCAGCCAATTCGCGAACCTGCTTCAAAAAGGCGCGGAACTCTTCCTCGGAAAGCTTACCCATGAATCCTCCTGTTCGCTCGTGCGCGTGCGCGCGTGTTCCCTGGAGCCAGTTTGACAGGCCGCCGAGAACGAAGTCCAATAGGAATGCATCGAAAAAATAAACCGCGAAATAGGAACAAACGATGAAAGGCCGCGCCTACAGGTTCCGCCGCATCTGGGCTTCCTTGATCTCATTTTCCAGCGAGCTGTGGATGATGTTGGCGAAAGGACCGCAGTCTGCGGCCAGGTTCTCCACGCCGTTTTGGTCGCAGCGGCGGATGTAGTAGTACAGGAACGCGCAGGTGTAGAACTCGGCGAGGAAGTCGATGTTCTCGCGGGGCAGGTAGCGGTTCGACAGGATAATGTCGATGTCGCGCTTCATGGCGGCCAGGTACAGCGCGTACAGGTAGTTGCGCAGCGAGTAGGGGCCGTTGTCCACCAGCGCCTGGCGGTAGAAGTTGCGGCGTCCCTGCAGCACCTCGGCGAAGCACTGGAAGAACTCGGCGTGGTCGAGCGAGCGCACGCCGGATTTCTGGGTGATGTAGTAGGGGAAGCGCGCCACCGGGTCGTCGCTGGGCTCCTCGTACAGCAATACCGACTCGGAGAAGTGCTGCTTCAGCACCTGCCCCAGATCGTAGCGGAAGATCCAGATGATGAGCTTGTCCTTGTTCTCGAAGTGGTAGTAGAACGTCTTGCGGTTCTTGCCCGTCTTCGCGACGATGTCGCTGATTGACACCTTGCGCAGCGGTATCTCGTCGCACAGCGACACAAAGGCGTCGGAGATCAACAGCATGGTGTTGAGGGCATTCATGCGGGCCCCTCCCTCGTATGGCCGAAAACCTTGCGGGACGGAAGCGCCCCAGCGTTAAACGATGCACCTATTATAAAGGCCTTTTCCGGTCAAAATGCGGTCATTTTTCCGAGAGTGGGCAATTTGAGCGGATAACAGACCACTAAATTTGATGGTTTTGAGGGTCAAATGAAAGGAAAAATCAATGAATTGCCTATGGTGGGAAAGGAATTACCGATACTTGACTACACAATTATAAATATCTGTCCATCGAAAAAGAAACTGAAGTCCGTAGAATAAGGAGCCAAGAGGAGACTTGGGAAGACGGGTTGCTCACAGTACCGGTCAAGACGGGTCGCATTGGGTGGCAAGCGCCACACCGCGTGGGACAGGATCACGAACCTGGGGATTCATCCTACGCAGTACGGTGAAACTGCCCGATATCCTTTACGTTCTATGGGGAATAAGGAAAGGAGTTACGCTGTGGCAAAGTACCAGAAATTGCTGGAGCCGCTCAAGATCGGCAATGTGGAGCTGAAGAATCGCTTCATCATGCTCCCGATGACCATCGAGAAGGTGGACAACTACCACGTGACCGACGACCTGGTCGACTTCTACGAGCAGCGCGCCAAGGGCGGCGTCGGCCTGATCGAGATCGGCTCCTGCTATGTGTGCGACTGCTTCGGCACCGAGCCCAAGTACCATACGACCACCGGCGCCTGCGGCTGCTGGGACGACGAGTTCATCCCCGGCTTCAAGCGCATCGCCGACGTGTGCCATCCTCATGGCGCCAAGGTTGCCGCCCAGCTGCAGCTGTGCTACGAGTGGCGCGCCTCCGGCGATGACCCGCTGCTGTCCTACGCGCCTTCCGCCGACGTGCCCTCCGGCCCGTTCGTGGGCATGCCCGAGCGCGAGTACACCAAAGAGGAGATCGCCCAGGTCGTGAAGCAGTACGGCGAGGCTGCCCGTCGCTGCAAGGACGCCGGCATCGACATCATCGAGATTCACGCCGGCATCGGCTACATGGTGATGCGCTTCTTGTCCAAGTACTCCAACCACCGTACCGACGAGTACGGCGGAAGCCCGGAGAACCGCGCTCGCCTGCTGACCGAGATCATCGACGAGATCCACAAGACCTGCGGCGACGACATGCCCATCCTGGTGCGCATCTCCGCCGACGACCTGATGCCCGACGGCAACCGCATCGAGGACACCCTCGAGCTCATCCCGATCATCGAGGCCCACGGTGTGGACGCCTGGTCCATCCAGGCCGGCTTCCATGAGGCTCCGCGCCCCGTGGCCAACCAGATCGTTCCCGAGGGCGAGTTCATCGGCCTGGCCAAGCAGTGCAAGACCGTGACCAGCAAGCCCGTGTTCCCCGGCACCCGCATCAACACGCTGGACATGTGCGACAAGGTGGTCAACGAGGGCTATGGCGACGCGGTGGGCATGGCCCGTCAGTTCATCGCCGACCCGGCCACGGCCGGCAAGGTGGCCGCGGGCCATCCCGAGCAGGTTCGTCCCTGCATCGTGTGCTCGCGCTGCCTGGACAACATCTTCATCGGCAAGCCGTGCCAGTGCTCGGTGAACGCCAACGTGTGGCAGGGCGTGGAAGTGGGCCTGCCCGAGGATCATCCGGCGACCGAGCAGCAGCACGTGGTCGTCGTGGGCGCCGGCCCCGGCGGCATGGAGGCGGCTCGCGTGGCGGCTCTGCGCGGCCACAAGGTGACCGTGGTGGATCACTCCGACCGTGTGGGCGGCCTGCTGAACATGGCCCAGGTGCTGAACGCCAACATCGAGCCTCTGGTGTCCTACTGGCAGGGCGAGGCCGGCCTGCATGACAACATCAAGGTGGTGCTGAAGCAGGACGTCGACGTCGACTACCTGAAGTCTCTGAACCCCGACCAGGTGATCCTCTCGCCCGGCGGCGGCATCATCCCCATCGACGTGCCCGGCATCGACGGCAAGAACGTCGTGAAGTCCGAGGACATCAAGGCCATGTGCAACGGCGTGGTTCCCGAGGGCAAGGGCATGCTGTGGAAGGCCGCTGTGGCCGCCATCAAGGCCCAGGGCGGCACCGTCGGGTTCATGCGCATGGGCCTGAACATGGCCACCGGCCCCACGGCCATCGTGGGCAAGCGCGTGGTGGTCGTGGGCGGCGGCTTCGCCGGCCTGGAAGTGGCCGAGGCCATGTGCGACAACCGCGAGATCACGGTGATCGATCCGGCCAAGAAGATGGGCAACGGCATCGGCATCATCGACAAGAACCCCACCATCAACCTGCTCAAGAAGAAGGGCGTGAAGCTGATGCCCTCCACCGAGCTCATCGAGGTGACCAAGAAGGGCGCCAAGGTGAAGAACGTGGAAACGGGCGAGGAGCAGCTGCTCGAGTGCGATACCGTGCTCACCTCGGTGGGCGTCGAGGCCAACACCACCCTGTACGACGAGGTCGTGAAGGTGTGGCCGCATGCCAAGCTCATCGGCGACGCCACCACCCCGGCCGGCAAGGTGTACCGCACCCTCGAGGCCGTCAAGGGCGGCTACGAGGCCTCGATGGCCATCTAAATCGGGCCTTAACCCCGATAATCAGGGCGCCGCACCCCGTCGGCGCGGCGCCCCGCTTTCCAATTTCGGTTCAAACGCAGCAGCGTTTTGAATAAAGTCAAAGCCTTAAAGGAGGAAGAAATGGATTTCAGCTATTCCCAGCAGCAGCTCGAGATCAAGCGCGGCATCCGCGAGTGGGGCAAGAAGCACCTGACCGAGGAGGTCATCGCCGCCGGTTACAAGAACCGTGGCATCGCCCCCGAGGTTGCCAAGTCCTGGGTTGACGAGGGTTGGGGTCTCTACGGTCTGCCCGAGGAGTACGGTGGAAAGCCGGTCGACAAGCAGACCATGGCCATGATCATCGAGGAGCTGAACCACTGCGGCGGCAACATCCCCATGGCTCCCAACCTGCTCATCATGTTCGACATGGCTGAGTTCGGCACCCCCGAGCAGATCCAGTACGCCATGGACTACTACAAGGAGAACGGCTACCCGCCGTACTGCCTGGCCATCTCCGAGCCCGGCGCCGGCTCCGACAACCAGGGCATGACCACCTGCGCCACCCGCGACGCCGACGGCAAGATCCACATCAACGGCACGAAGACCTGGGTGACCTCTGGTGAGAACTCCGACGGCTTCATCGTGGTGTGCAAGGACGAGGACCCCTCCCGTGAGAACAAGGAGATGTCCATGTACCTGGTGCCCGCCAACTCCAAGGGCGTCACCATCGAGCCGCTGAACAAGATCGGCATGCAGATCATGCCCTTCTCGAAGATCATCTTCGACGACGTCGTGGTGGACGAGAGCGCTCTGCTGGGCATCAAGGGCAAGGGCTTCCTGCAGCTGATGAAGAACTTCGAGTGGGAGCGCTGCGTGCTGCTGGCCGAGCTCCTCGGCGAGGCTCAGGCTGCCATGGACGACGCTTGCGCTTGGGTTAACGAGCGTCAGCAGTTCGGCAAGGGCATCAAGACCTTCCAGCTCGTGCAGGAGCACATCGTCGAGATGCAGATCGCTCTGACCAACACCCGTAACTTCCTGTATCGCACCTGCTGGAAGATGGACAACGGCATTCCGGTGAACAACGACGCCGCCATGCTGAAGCGCTACGGCGCCCCGGCGCTCACCGACGTGTGCTCTCGCGCCCTGCAGCTCATGGGCGGCCTGGGCTTCACCGACGAGACCCGCGTGTCCCGCCTCATGCTGGACTGCCGTGGCTTCCAGATCGGTGGCGGCACCGTGGAGATCATGGTGCACATCTCCGGCCGTGGCATCCTCAAGGAGTACGCCAAGGCTGCCGAGGATCCGGATTACCTCTGGACCATCTAAATCGCCTCTGCGATTTCCAACTCGGAAGCAAAGGGACCCGCGAAAGCGGGTCCCTTTCTTTGTTGGCGGTGGTGGGGCGCCCCGGAGGGCGCCGCCCGCCGCCCGCTGATCGCTTTTCCCGCTGCGAACGCGGCTACGGAATCAGCGAAGATGACGCACATGAGTCGGTACCATCCCAGCATCGTTGCTGCTGAAGTAGAAGCTGATTCTTAACAGCCGCGCTCTCCGCGGGGCGATCAGAGGTCGGCGGGTAGCGCCCTCCGGGGCACCGTTTCCGATCTGGGACAGATGCGAATGAGGGCATACGAAAAGGGCGCCCGCGGGCGCCCTTCGATCGTTTCGGCTATGCTTGGTCCTGCGCCGGCTTGGGGGCCTTCGCCTTCTTTCTGGTGCGGCGGCCATGGCAGGTCATGCCCACTTTGCGGATGGTGCAGGTACGCACGTTGTGACAGTAGGCGCAGCCGCGGCGCTTCTTCTGGGTCTCGTTGTACAGGCCGATAACGCCCCAGGTGCTCCAGCGATCCGATGGCGTGCCGTCCTCGTCGGCCGTAAGGCCCAGGCGCTTCTCCGTTTGCACGAAGAACGACAGCGTCTTGTTCATGGTAAGGGGGAAGTCCTCGGTGCCGCATTCCAGGGTGCTGCCGCGGTGCAGCCCGCGCTCGTGGGCGTCGTCGGCGATGGCGGCGGCCAGCTTGTCGGCGGCCAGCGAAGTCATGGCCTCCAGGCAGGCGTCGAACAGCAGGCTTTCCATGTCGCTGTGCACCAGGCGGTCGCGCAGTCGGGCGATCTGCTCGTCGGTGCCCACGGTGGATACGGCCATGGCGGTGTGCTCGGCCTCGCTCATGCGCTCGTAGGCGGCCTCGCCGTAGAGCACGGCGAGCGTGCCCACCAATTTGATGGCCGGTTCGGTGTACTTCGGCGGAAGGGTGCAGGTGGCGGGGTTGAACAGCTTGTACACGCCCCGGGGGTGCAGCTCGGCGCTCATGGCGTCGGCCATGGCGCAGATGGAATCGCCCAGCATGGGGTCGTCGCACAGGGCGGCGTCGAGGAATGCCTCGACGACGGCGGGGTCGATCTTCTCCACCGCGCAATCGATCCCGTGGATAGTGTGCACTTGCATGGCTGCCTCGATTCTCGATCAGCTCTTCCTTATGGGACACATTCTAGCAATGAATCCGTGTAAATGGAGCGCCGATGGCGCGTTATCGAGAGGAAAAATAGATGCACGGGGTTTATTTATGGGACATAAGACAGTTTATGTCTATATCTGTCGCGAGCATTCTTGCCTACAATCAGAAAAGGAGTTCGCGTGCCGCCTGAGGGGAATGAGGGACGGCCGCGCGCGCATCGTGTACACTCGTCGGGAACACCGCGCCGATCGGCGCGGGCGACCTTTGAGGGAAAAGGAGCTTTCGTGAAACGTGCGCTTACCCCCGGCACTTTCGATCCCATCACCGTCGGGCATCTGGACGTTATCAGCCGCGCGGCGCAGCTGGTGGACGAGGTTGTGGTGGCCGTGGCCGTATCGGCGAAGAAGAAGCCGCTGTTCTCGCTGGAAGAGCGGGTGGCGCTGGTGGAGGAGGCCACACGCGATCTGCCCAACGTGCGCGTGGAACCCTTCGACGAGCTGCTGGTCGACTTCGCCCGGCGGATGGACGCCCAGGCCGTCGTGAAGGGCCTGCGGGCCATCACCGACTTCGAGTACGAGTTCCAGATGACGGCGCTCAACTACCAGCTGGACAAAGAGCTGGAGACGTTGTTCATCATGTCCACGCCCCAGCACATGTACCTGTCGTCGTCCATCGTGCGCGAGATCGCGTCGCTCGGTGGCGACGTTTCGCAGTTCGTGAGCCCCTGCGTGGAGGATGCGCTGCGCCGCCGTTATGCAGAGCTGGCAGCGGAAAAGTAGGACAAAATTTCCCTTATTAGGGAATAAGAAATTCCAATAGTAAACAAAAGGCTGCATTCTGTCCCGTTGAGGCAGGAAGCAGCCTTTCACTTATTTGGACAAAAGTGAATTACCGTCCATCAATGATGGTCAAAAGCGATTGAGTATGTATGTTTCATCGGCACCTGCTTATCTAAAATAGGGAAAGAGACCGTTTTCAGAGCGGAAAGGTGAGAGATGAACATCGTCGTGTGCGTGAAGCAGGTAATAGACACCGAGGCCGTTATCGAGCTGGACGGGGAGGGGGCCGTGAGCCTGGAGGGCCAGACCCTGGTCATCGATCCCTACAGCGAGTTCGCCGTAGAGCGGGCCGTGCAGATCACCGAGGAGCAGGGCGGCACCGTCACGCTGGTGTGCCTCGGCGACGCGGGCTGCGCATCGGCGCTGCGCCACGGCCTGGCCATGGGCGCCTCGGAGGCCGTGCTGCTGGAGGACGACGGTTGGCTCGCGCGCGATGCGGCCGAGGTGGCCGCCGCCCTGGCCGAGGCCATCCGCCCGCTGGGTGCCGATCTGATCATGGGCGGCTGGAAGTCGGGCGACACGGCGGCGGCCCAGGTGATGGGGCGCGTGGCGACGCTGCTCGACCTTCCGCTGGCCAACATGGCCACCTCCTGCGAGGTCGTTGACGGCGGTATTCGCGTTCTGTGCGAGGTGGACGACGGCGTGGAGGCCTCCGATCTGCCCCTGCCGGCCGTGGTGGCTGCGCAGCAGGGCCTGGCCGAGCCGCGCTACCCCTCGGTGCGCGACGTGATGGGCGCACGCCGCAAGAAGATCGATACGCGTCCGGCGGCGGTGCCCGATGGCTCCGGCGTGGTCGTGCTGTCGCGCGAGCTGAAGCCGGCGCGCACGGGCGGCCGCATCGTGGAGGGCGCGCCGGCCGAGGCCGTGGCCGAGACCGTGCGCCTGCTGGCCGAAGAGGCGAAGGTGCTGTAAAGACGATTTCACCGGAGAAGGGATAGAGCTATGGCTGATATGTGGGTGGGCGTGAACGGTGCCGAAGAGGCGCTGCGCCAGGTGAATGCGGAACTGATGGGCGCGGCGCGCCAGCTGGCCGATGCGGCCGGCGCCTCGGTGACCGCCGTGCTTTACAACGACGCCGCAGGGCGCCACGCCGACGCGCTGGCGGCGCTGGGCGCCGACCGGGTGGCCGTGGTGGAGGCGGAGGGCGCGCCGCTGCCCCCCGAGACCCTGGCCCGCACCTTGGCGCGCATGGCTGCCGATGCCGCCGAGCCGCCGGCGGTGGTGCTGCTGGCCGACGGTGCGGAGGCCCGCGCCGCCGCACCGGCCCTGGCCCAGACGCTGGGTGCGCCGCTGTTCTCGGACGTGGTGGCCGTGGAAGCCGCCGCCGGCGCTGCGCCGGTGTTCGTGCGCGAGCCCTACACCGCCAAGGTGGTGGAGCGCGCCCAGGCCGCTCCCGGCACGGCCACCGTGGTGGCCACCGTGCGTCGCGCTGCGATGCCCGCTGCCGCGGCCGATGTGGCCCGCACGGCGGAGGTCGTGCGCGTGCCCGCCGATTCCGCCGCCCTGGCCCGCGCCATCGCCGAGGTGGTGCGCGCCACCTCGGGTCGCGTCGATCTGACCGAGGCCGACATTGTGGTGTCGGGCGGCCGCGGCCTGGGCGGCCCGGAGGGCTTCGCCGTCATCGAGTCGCTGGCCGATAAGCTGGGTGCCGCCATCGGCGCCTCGCGCCCCGCCGTGGACGGCGGCTGGATCGACATCCAGTACCAGGTGGGCCAAACTGGCAAGACGGTGGCTCCGACTCTCTACATCGCCTGCGGCATTTCCGGCTCCATTCAGCATGCCGCCGGCATGGCCGCCTCGAAGTGCGTGGTGGCCATCAACAAAGACCCCGAGGCGGAGATCTTCGCTTTGGCCGACTACGGCATCGTGGCCGATCTCTTCGAGGCCGTGCCCCTGCTGGAGGCCGAGCTGGCCTCCCGCGCGTAAAGTATCTCGAGAAAGGTCGGCCCCATGGGAGAGGTGCCCACTCGCGAAGTGCTGTGGAACGTGTCCGCGCACTGGATCATCTATCCGCTTTTCCTGCTGGCCCTGGGCTGTGCGGTGTTCTTCTTCGTGCGCCGCTGGCGCCTGTGGAAGATAGGTCAGCCCGAGAACCGCTCCGATCACCCGAAGGAGCGTCTGGCCGGCATGGTCCGCGACGCGCTGCTGCAGGTGAAGGTGGCCGAACGGCGTGGCCCGGGCTTGGTGCACGTGGCCATGTACACGGCCATGATCATCTTGCTCGTCGCCACGGTGACGGTGGCCGCCCAGGCCGACCTGGGGCTGCCGTTCGTGCAGGGCGATTTCTACCTGTACTTTCTCTCGCTGACCGTCGATATCGCCGGCGCGGCGTTCTGCATCGCCATGGTGGCCTGCATCGTGCGACGGCTGGCGAACAAGAGCCTCGACTCCAAGCCCGAGGACTTCGTCGTGTTGGGGCTGCTGCTGACCATCGGCGTGACGGGCTTCGTACTGGAGGGCCTGCGCATCGCCGGCACCGACGACCCGTGGAGCGCCTGGTCGCCGGTGGGCGACCTGTTCGCCCAGCTGTTCGTCGGCTGGAGCGCCGGGCAGATCAGCGCCCTGCACCAGGGGCTGTGGTACTTCCACATGGTGCTGGCCTTCGGGCTCATCGCCTGGTGGACCTACAGCAAGCTGGTGCACGTGCTGCTGGTGCCCCGCGCCGTGTACAGCCGCTCCCTGGCTCCCAAAGGCGAGCTGCCCTTCATCGATATGGAGGACGAGGGCTTGCTGACCATGGGCGCGGGCACGTTGGAGGAGCTCACCTGGAAAGACCTGTTCGACACCCAGGCGTGCATCCGCTGCAACCGCTGCCAGGAGGCCTGCCCGGCCTTCGCCTGCGGAAAACCGCTCAGCCCCAAGGCGCTCATGCAGGACCTCGGCGCCGAGCTGCAGCAGCGCGGATCCATCATCTACCGTCTGCAGCACGAGGCTGCCAAGGATGTCGACGGGGCCGACCGCGCCGCGATCGATGCGCCCGCCACGGCAGCCGACTTGGTGGCTGCCGCCGACCTGACCGATGCCGAGCGGGCGGTGGTCGACCGCACGCTGGTGGGCGATGTGGTGGCGCCCGAGGCCCTGTGGTCGTGCACCACCTGCGGCGCCTGCATGGAGGTGTGCCCGGCTCGTCTCGAGCACGTGCCCAAGATCGTGAAGATGCGCACCTATCAGGTGTCCATGGAAAGCGCGTTCCCCTCTGAGGCCCAGGCCACGTTCCGCAACATGGAGAACAACGGCAACCCGTGGGGCCTCGGCTGGCAGACGCGTACGAAGTGGACCGAAGGGCTGGATGTGCCCACGCTGGCCGACAACCCCGATGCCGAGTACCTGTACTGGCCCGGCTGCTCCGGCGCCTTTGACACGCGTAACCGCAAGGTGTCGGCCGCATTGGTGCGGCTGCTGAAGGAGGCGAACGTCAGCTTCGCCATTCTAGGCAACGACGAGAAATGCTGCGGCGACTCCGCCCGGCGCATGGGCAACGAGTTCGTGTACTTCATGCTGGCCAGCGAGAACATCGCCACGCTGGATGCCTGCGGGGTGAAGAAGATCATCGTGCAGTGCCCGCACTGCTACCAGGCCCTGGCGCGGGACTATCCGCAGTTGGGCGGCCATTACGAGGTGATTCACCACAGCGCGCTGCTGGCGCAGCTGGTGGCCGAGGGGCGCCTGCCCCGCGCTGCCGAGCGGTCCGCTGCCGAGCGCGTGTGCGTGCACGATTCGTGCTATCTGGGACGCTACCAGGACGTGTACGACGAGCCGCGCGCCGTGGTGCGCGCCGCAGGCGGTGCCGTGGTGGAGATGGAGCGCCATGGCGCCCACAGCTTCTGCTGCGGTGCCGGCGGCGGGCGTATGTGGCTCGAGGAGGACGCCGGCGAGCGTGTGAATGTGGCGAGGGCGCAGCAGGCCCTGGCCGCATCTCCCGATATGGTGGCAACGGCGTGCCCCTTCTGCCTCACGATGCTCTCCGATGGTATGGTGTCGGAAGATGCCGATGTGCCGGTGAGGGATATCGCCGAGATTCTCGCAGGAGCCTACGATGAGTGATAATGTCCGCATCCAGAGCGTGCGCGAGGCGCTGACGCCCGGATGTCATGTGGAATACGCCGTGGACGACCAGCCGGGCCTGGTGGAGCGCGCCCGCGCCTATCTGGCGCACCCTGCCGCCGGCGAGGTGGTAGAGCCGCGGTTGGCGGCTACGGTGATGCTGGTGAGCGCGGGCAAGTCGCATTACCGGCGCTTCGAGAGCCCGCTGCCCGGCGGCGCGGTGATCGAGGAGACGGTGGAGGCGGCCCCGGTGGACGTGTTCATGTTGCGACGCTGCTCCACCATGGCCTTCGTGCCCGATGCCGTGGTGTTTCCCGGCGGTGGCATGGACCGTCGCGACCTGGAGGGCGACGTGCCCTGGGCCGGCCCTGCCCCCGAGGTGTGGGCCCGGGCCATGAGCTGCACTCCCGAACGGGCCCGCGCGGTGATTACGGCGGCGGCTCGCGAGGTGTTCGAGGAGAGCGGCGTGCTGCTGGCCTCCGATGCGGGCGGGGCGCCTGCCCATGATGCCCGGGGCGACCATTGGGCCGCCGAGCGCGCGGCCGTGGCCGACCGATCACTGTCCTTCGGTGCGTTTTTGGCCGAGGCGGGACTGGTGCTGCGCAGCGACCAGCTGCGCCTGCGCTCCCATTGGGTGACGCCCGAGAGCGAGGCGCGCCGCTACGACACCTACTTCTTCCTGGCCCGGCTGCCCGAGGGACAGCATGCCGACGGGCGCACCACCGAGGCGGTGGAGGCCGCCTGGATAGCTCCGGGAGAGGCGCTCGCGCGCTTCGACGCGGGCCTTTTGAAGCTGGTGCCGCCCACGATATCGAACCTCACATCGCTGACGCGCGCCACTTCAGTGGACGAGGCGTGGAACCTGCCCTTCGACGGGCATGTGAGGCCGCATCCCGTGGCCCATGCCAACGGGGACGTGGTCATGGGCTGCACGGTGGAGGGCGCCTAGTGGCCCCCGTTCGCCCGCATACCCCCGAAGACGGCGCCATGGTGGGGCGTCACGCCCAGTGCGTGCGCCACGACAACGCGTCTCCGCTTACCTATCGGGGCACCAACACCTGGGTGCTGGCGAATCCGGCTGAGTGCACGGGCGTGGTGGTGGACCCGGGTCCCGACGAGGCGGGCTGCCTCGAGCACATTGTCCGGGCCTGCGAGCAGCGGGGCTTGGAGGTGCGCGCGGTGCTGCTCACCCACGATCATGCCGACCATGCCGGTTGCGCCGCAGCCGCGGGGGAGCGGTTCGGCGCGCCGGTGCTGGGCCTGCGAGACGGAAGCCTGCGGCCGGGGCCGCTCGCCATCGACGGCGTCGACCTGCCCATGGAGGTGCTGGCGCTGCCCGGCCATTCCAGCGACTCGGTCGGATTCTACGTGCCCGATGGCGATCTGATCGTCACCGGCGACGTGCTGTTCGCCCAGAGCCCCACCATGGTGTGCTGGCCCGACGGCCGTATGGGCGACTATCTGGCCAGCCTCGATGCGCTGGCTCATTTCGTGGTCGCGCAGGGCGTGCAGCGGTTGTGCACGGCCCACGGTGCTGTCATCGAGGACCCGCGCCAGCGCATCGAGGCGGCGCGGGCCCATCGCACGCGCCGGCTGAACCAGGTGGTCGCCGCCGTGCGCAGCGGCATTCCCGCCGACGCGCCGGCGTTGGTGGAGGCCATCTACAACGACGTGGCCCCCGACCTGCACGATGCCGCGGTGCGCAGTGTGAACGCCCAGCTGCGCTACGCCTACGACGAGGGCCTGCTGCAGGAGCGCGGCACCCTGTGATATATCCGGCCCGCGCCCTGCCAGGGCGCGCAGCCTGCGAGATATGCCGAGAGAAGAAGTTCTGCCCGAGAGAAAGGACGTCCCATGGCCATTGCCTACACCGACGAGCAGAAAGAGCTGATCGCGCTGGTGCGCGATGTGGCCCAAAACGAGATCTTGCCCCATGTGGCGGCAGCCGACGAGGCAGGGGAGTGCCCGCCGGAGCTTTTCCAGTGGGGCTTCGACCTGGGTCTTCATATGGTTGAGATTCCCGAGGAATACGGTGGAATGGGATTGTCCTACGAGACCTGCGCCATGATGTTCGAGGAGCTGGCCAAGGTGGACGCCGCCTACGCCGACACTTTCGTCACCAACTTCGTGGCCTTTCGCAACATCATGCTGAACGGCACGCCCGAGCAGGCACGCCATTTCGTTGAGAAGACCGAGAACGGGGGCTTCGCGGCCTTCTGCCTGTCGGAGTCGTGCGCGGGCTCGGATGTGGCCGCCATGCGCACCACCGCCGTGCGCGAGGGCGACGAGTACGTGCTGAACGGCACCAAAACCTTCATCACCAACGGCTCCATCTCGGATATCTACGTGGTGTTCGCCAAGACCGACCCCGCGGCCGGTGCCCACGGCATTACGGGCTTCCTCATCGACGGCGACACCCCCGGCCTTTCCGCCGGTGCCAAGGAGCACAAGATGGGCTTCCGCCTGTCGGACACGAGCGAGGTGGTGCTTGACAACGTGCGCGTGCCCGCCAGCGCCGTCATCGGCGAGGAGGGCCGCGGCATGAGCGTGGCGCTGAACGCGCTGAACCTGTCTCGTGCCTTCATCTCCACTTTGGCCGTGGGCATCATGCAGCGCGCGGTGGACGAGGCCGTGGCCTACGCCAAGCAGCGCAAGCAGTTCGGCACCCGTCTGATCGACATGCCCATGGTGCAGACAATGCTGGCCGACATGGCCATCAAGACCGAGTGCGCCCGCGTGGTGGTGAACAACTGCATGCGTCAGATGGATGCCGGCGAGATGGTTCGCAAGGACGGTGCCATTGTGAAGACCTTCGTCACCGATGCCATGCAGGAGGTGGTCAGCAATGCCGTGCAGGTGTTCGGCGGCTACGGCTATTCTAAGGAGTATCCGGTGGAGAAGCTGATGCGCGACGCGAAGATCTTCCAGATATTCGAGGGCTCAAACCAGATCCAGCGCATGACCATCGCCCGCGAGCTCGACCGCGAGTACAAGTAGCGGCCTTTCCCGGTTTCCGTCCGTCCGCCCCGGACCGGACGCATGCCAGTAAACAAGCATCAACAAGAAACCCCCGACGCCTGCAAAAACGTCGGGGGTTTCTCTTCCTGGGCCTCGATTGCGAACCTGTCCGCCTATTCCGCGGCCATGCGCTCCTTCAGCACCTGGGACAGGATGAAACGCTTCACCTTGCCGGTGGCGGTGACGGGAATCTCGTCGATCACTTCCACGCGCTCGGGCCACAGGCGCTTGGCCACATGACGGCTCGTCAGGTAGTCGATGAGGTCGGCTTGGGTGGGCGGGTTGTCGGGATCGGTGGCCACCACGAAGGTGCAGATGCGCTCGCCCAGGCGCTCGTCGGGCATGCCGATGGTGGCCGAGGTGGCCAAGCCCGGGCAGCCGATGAGGTCGTCGTCGATTTCGCGGGCCGAGATGTTCTCGCCGCCGCGGATGATGACCTCCTTCTTGCGGCCGTTGATGCGGATGCGGCCCTCGTCATCCTGATAGCACAAGTCGCCGCTGTAGAACCAGCCGTCATCGTCCAGGGCACGGTCGGTGCGGTCGCGCTCGTTCAGGTAGCCCACGAACATGTGCGGCCCGCGGGACAGCTCCTCGCCCTGCTCGCCGGCCGGCAGCTCATTGCCCTCGGCGTCGATGACACGCACCTCGATGCCCTCGAAGGGCACGCCCGACCAGGCGCCGTTCCATTCCAGGCACTTCTCGGGCGGCACGTACACGTGCGGGCAGCTTTCCGTGGATCCGTAGATCTCGCACAGCAGAATGCCGTGGCGATGCGCCCGCTCGATGAGCGCCGGGGGCAGGGGAGCGCCGCCGCAGCAGAACAGGTTCAGCGTCTTGAAGGCCAGGCCGTCGTCGGAGGCCTCCAGCACGTTCAGCATGTCGAAGATGAAGGGCGTGGCCGACATGGACCAGGTGACGCCCTCCTCGTTCATCAGCTCGATGGCCTCGCGAGCGTGGAAGTCCTGCTGCAGCACGGCGCGGCCGCCCAGCAACATGGGCGAGATGAGGCCGTGGAAGAAGCCCGTGGCGTGGTTCAGCGGCGAGGGCATGAACATGACGTCGTCCTCGGTGCGTCCCAGCTCGCGGGTGAACACGCGCTCGGAGAACAGGATGTTGTTGTGGGTGAGCATGGCCTGCTTCGGCTTGCCCGTGGTGCCCGAGGTGGGCAGGATGCAGGCCACCGAGTCGGCCGATACGGGCGCGAACGCGCTCATCGGCTCGAAGCGGCCGTAGATGTCGTCGAAGGTGGGGAACTCGGTGTGGCTGGGCGCCTGCTTGTCCAGCACCGCGATGGGCCCCAGGGTGGGGATGGACTCGCGCACCGAGGCGATCTGGGCCTCGTAGTCCACGTTGTGGGAGAACGTGGGACACAGAAACGCCCGGCTTCCCACTAGGTTCATGGCGTATTCCAGATCCATGTCGTTGTAGTTGCGCGGCACCGGGTGCATCACGGCGCCCAGCTTCATGACGGCCACGTAGGCGATGCAGAACTCGGCCCAAGTGGGGAACTGCACGGTGACCACGTCGCCCACCTGCACTCCCTCGCTGGCGAGCCATGCAGCCAGACGCCCTGCGCGCTCGTCGATCTCGCGGTAGGTGTAGCGGCTGCCGGTGTCGTCGCACACGTACTCGCGCTCACCGTGACGGGCCACCTGGTCGTGCCACACCTCGCGGATGGAGTCGGCCGTCCAGTAGCCATGGTCGTAGTACTTCTTCTTCTGCTCCTCGTTGATTTTGAGATCCGTGATCATGCAAACCCCTTTGCTGTGCACTCCGCCGTCTTTCCCCGTACGGCGACCAATCTCGATAGCATCATCATACCGTCCGTCATTGACGGCATGTCATAGCAAGAACCGCGCATATATCGGAAAGACCTATCGATGTCCCCTTTCCTGTTTGGCTGTTCCCGCCTTGCCCCGCGCGGACGGCGACATCGTCGCCTCCGTGGCGCGGCGCACCCTGGAGCATGGTCCATAGGCATTCCTTTCCCCTGGCATCGAAGCCATCGGTCGATACTTCGCCGAAAAACCCTTGCTTCTAGCATACAAAGATGCATATCGGACAAGAAGAACAAATTGAGAAAAGATAATCGGAATATCCAATGATGATATAGGTGGTAATAATATGTATCTAAATTGTTACCCACAAAACTGAGTATTTGTGTAATAAAATAGACAAAAGAGTAAATTTGTCCGTAGAAATTTGAAATACCATGGCGCAACATGAGGACAAAGCCAAGAGGATGGAAATTCCAATGGGCTAAAAGTTAAAACTTGAGTACATTGTACGAAAGGGGTTTGCGTCATGAGTGTTTACCAGGAGGCCTACCATCTGCCCGAGTTCACCTACGACTACGAGAAGCTGAAGATCGAGCAGCGCGGCCCGGTCTACATCTGCTCCTTCAACGACGCCGGCAACCTGAACGCCATGTCCTACGCCCAGATGGCGGAGTTCAACGACTTCCTCATCAAGGTGCGCATGGACAAGGATTGCCGCGTTATCGTGCTGACCGGCGAGGGCAAGTCCTTCTGCGCCGGCTTCAACCTGAACGACCTGGCGCTTGATCCCCCGGAGGACATGGGCCGCATTCAGCGCGACTTCTACATCATGCAGCGTATGTGCTCCGACCAGATCGTGAACATGCGCCGCTGCGAGCAGCCCATCATCGGCGCCCTGAAGGGCTTCGCCGTGGGCGGCGGCTTGTCCATCTCCTGCGCTTGCGACATGCGCATCCTGGGCGAGTCCTACAAGATGAACGCCGGCTACCTGTCCATCGGCTACACCGGCACCGACATGGGCGGCGCCTTCTTCCTCCCGAAGATCGTGGGCTATGCCCGCGCCTGCGAGATCCTCATGAACCCCCGTCGTTTCGACGCTCAGAAGCTGTACGAGTGGGGCTTCGCCAACCAGGTCGTGGCCGACGACGACGTGCTTGAGACCGCCGTGGCCCTGGCCGAGGAGATCTGCCGCGAGACCGCTCCGTTCGGCCTGCGCCTGACCAAGGAGTGCCTGCAGTCCTCGCTGGACGGCACCTCCTTCGAGAACGTCATCAAGATGGAGAACCGCAACCAGGTGCTGGCCTCCAACACCAACGACGGTATCATGGGCACCCTGAAGATGAACCCCAAGAACCGCGAGGACGTGAAGGCCAACCCCGAGAAGTACGCCTTCCACAACATGTAAGAGATCGGGACGGCACCACCGTACCGTATCGGGAGCCCCGCAGCCCACAAGGCCGGGGCTCCTTTTCTCTTTCTAGGCAGAAAATCGCCGCAGGGGAGCCGCGCGGTACCTTGATTCGCTCAGACAGTCCTCGCTTGGTGAAACAGGACATTTAGTCCTGTTTCAGTCGCCGCGGAACTCGCTCGGTCAAGGCACCCCGCGTCTCCTCTCGAATCGAACGTTGTTGAGACGAGGAGGACGCTATGAAAGTACTGGGAATCAACGGGAGCCATCGGGCGGGGAAGGGTACGGCGGCGCTGCTGCAGGCGGCGCTGGACGCGGCGGCCGAGGCTGGGGCTGAAACCGAGCTGGTGGAGCTCTCGAGGCTGAATATCGGGTTCTGCATCGGCTGCAACAAGTGCCTCATGCAGACCAGCTGCACGCTGTCGGACGATATGGAAGGCCTGTACGAGAAGATGCGCGGCGCCGACGCCATCTTGCTGGCATCGCCCGACTACTTCGGCACCGTGAGCGCCCGCACCAAGAACTTCATGGACCGCACGCGCCCCTTCCACATGGTGGAGAACGTGCTGAAGGGGAAGATCGGCGCGGGTCTGACCACGGCCGGCCTGAACAACTGCGGGGCCGAGGGCACTTTGGCGCTCATCGACCAGTGGCTGGCCACCCACGAGATGCTGGCCGTGCACGCGCGTCCGGAAGGTCCGGTGCTGGCTCCCGGGGCCATCGCCACCGGTTTCGCGGGGCTTGATGAGGCGGGGCGTCCTGTGTGGCGCTCGGTGAAGGGCGATGCCATCGGGTTCGCCATCGCCCGCCAACTCGGCACCGACGTAGTGGCCCTGGGCGAGCGCCTGGGCAGATAAGCGGCCGAGTCTTGAACGCGTTGCCGTGCCCGGCGTGCCCGGTGCTGCAACGTGTATTCGCAGCGCAGGAGGCCCTCCATGGCGGAGGGCCTCCTGCTTTTCAGCGGCCGTCATGCAAAGCCGCACATCGGTCGGTTGGGGCGTTGCCTTAGGCCAGGGCGTAGGCTGCGGCGTTGGTGCCGGCGTTACGTCCGAAGGTCATGCAGTCGGCGATGGCATTGCCGCCCAGGCGGTTGCTGCCGTGGATGCCGCCGGTGCACTCGCCTGCGGCATACAGGCCGGGAATCACGGCGCCGTCGGCCGAGACGGCCTCGGATTCCACGTTCACATGGATGCCGCCCATGGTGTGGTGCACGGTGGGCACCTTGCGGCAGGCGTACCAGGGGCCTTCGGTCATGGCGGCGTCGGCTGTGTTGTTGGCGACGAAGCCGAACTCGTCGGTGCCGCCGCCCACTACGGCGTTGTAGGCGTCGATGGCGGCCTGCAGATTCGCCGCGTCCACGTCCATGGCGCTGGCCAGCTCCTCAACGGTCTCACCCGTCACGATGTGCTGCAGCCCCAGCATGTTGTTGATGGTGGCGCCGTTCTCGTCGGGCTCGTCGGGATCGGGGTAGCGTAGCTTGTTCACGACCACCCAGTAGGTGCCGTCGGGCTGGGCGAAGATGTTCTTGCACAGCACGTCGCGCTCGGCGCCCTCGTTCACGAAGCGGTTGCCTTCCTTGTTCACGAAGATGCGGTTGCGGCCGGAGGTGCGGATGTCCTCCATCAGACCCGTGCCCGGAGTGCCGCAGGGATGCAACTGGATGTCGGACAGGCCGATCAGCTCGGCGCCGGCGCCCTCGGCCAGCGCCAGGCCCTCGCCCTGGGCGCAGGGCTTGATGTTGGTGCAGCCGATGGAGTCGTCCAGCACGACTTCCTTCCACACGCCATCGTTCACGGACTGGCGGTACTCCACGTTGGCGCCGAAACCGCCGGTGGCGATGATGACGGCCTTGGCGTTCACAGTCACGTCCTCGGTCTCGTCGTACAGGGCCTTCACGCCCACCACGGCTCCACCGGCATCGGTGATCAGCTCTTTGGCCTGCATATCGTTCAGGATGGTGATCTTGTCGGCGTTATCGGATACGAACTGCTGGAACGAGCGGATGTAGGTGTTGCCCGACGGGGTAGCGGGGTAGTGGCTGCGCTCGCCGAGGGAGCCAGTGGCGCTGCCGCACTCGTCCTTGAACTCGACGCCCAGGCTCTCCAGCCAGTGGACGGAATCGAGCGCGTTGTCGGTCAGGTAGTGCACGAGCTCGGGCGTGCCCTTGTCGTGACCGCCCTTCATAGTGGTCTCGTAGAACGTCTCGATTGAGTCCTCGATGCCCTGCTTCTCCTGGCGCTCGGGATCCACGGCGTTCAGCGCGCCCTCGGATACGTTGGTGGAACCGCCGGTGATGCCGCACTTCTCCAGAACGATGACGCTGGCTCCGGCCTGCACGGCCGCGATGGCCGCTGCCAGGCCCGAGCCGCCCCCGCCCACGACGCACACGTCGGTGTCGTAGCTGGGCTGCACTTCGGGCTTGGCCGGTGCAGGGGCCTCTTCCAGGGCGTCGAGCGCGCCGGCCTGGTCGGCACATTCCTTCAGGCCCTCTTGCAGCGACATGGAGGACAGCGTCGCGCCGGTGACGGTGTCGATGTTGATGGTCTGGTTCTCGATCACCTGGTCGGTCAGCGTCTTCAGGGCGTCGGCGCCCACGCCGAGAGACTCCTGGTTGGCGGAGGTGTCGATGGCCGTGATGGCGTTGTCGGAGAACGTGACAGTCATGGTGTAGGGGGCGTTATGGCCGGTGACATCGGCGGTGTAGGTGCCCGCCTTCCAGGGTGCCGAGCTGGCGAGCCCATCGGAAGTGCTGTGCGGGGCGCAGCTGGTCAGGCCGAAGCTGGCCAGGCCGCCCCAGACGCCGAGAACGGCGGCGCCCTTGCAGAACGTGCGGCGGGATATGCCGCTGGTCGCGTTGTTGTCAGATGTGCGGGTCATGGTATGCCTCCTTTGCTGGCATGACGGTTATCGGCATCGGGGGAGTCGCTGTTGATTTGGCCGGGATGGTCTCGGGAACTGCCAGAGGCTCAGGCGATTGCCATGACTGCACTTTAGTACGGTAGAGGGATGTAACTATGCGTCAATAACTCACTGTTATGCATGTGCATATTATGTGTTGATATTTTGAAACGTTAGCTCGGAGTTTCGAAAAGAACGAGGCCCGCTCCGATATTCTGACAGATTGCGACGCCCGCAGTGCTCTGTAGGGAAGGGGGGCTCTGCGTTTGGTGGCACGAGCCGTACGGTGTGCTCGTCGGCTGCAATCTCTCCGGTGCGTCGTCGCGGACGATCGCGTCCATTCCATGCCAGCTCCGTTGTTGCGCGACACCACCTCGTAGCACGCTATGTCGCCTGCATGCGTGGTGCCGACGTTCCGATTCATGCTTTCGACTGTCATCACGATGATCATTTCGATTGTGGTCACGAAGATCAAGATGTATAAGGATTTCCAGCGTGTTCTAGTCTAATTCTGGCCACAAATCTGCTGCTTTATAAGGGCCTAGCGGGAATCATACTCTCACATCCTTATAAATCTCTGAAAATATGGCCTTTCTTTTGGAAGGACGAGGCTCATGTCCCGTTTTGAGGTGCAGCGATCTTAGATATCGGTTCATTTGTGGCCAGAAACCTTCCAAAGGGGTAAAAAGCTTATAGAAATCCACTGATTTGCGACCATTGCCCCTTGCTGCTGTAGCGCTTGGTAACTGCTGGGGAGAAGATAGGGATAGGTTTTGGCCAACGGCGCCGGAACGCATGGGGGTTCCATCTACGACTTGGGTTTTGCGATTTGACTAACGAGTCCAGAGTGTTAAAAAGAAGGGGCACTCAAAGGCGACTCGGACATGGTCGGTACATACGGCGCGTGATAAGCGGGAAGGAGAACGAAAAAGGAGCCGCCGAAGCGACTCCTTTCAGAGATAGGAAGCACGTTGGGCTTACCAGTTGCAGGCGGCCTCGCCCTTCTCCTGGCGCTCGGACTTGAAGATGGTGTCGGGCACCTCCTCGCCGTGGTAGCACTTCACAGCGCCCTTTTCCTCCAGCTCGGCGATCTGCTCGGGGGTGTAGCCGAACTTCTCCAGGTATTCGGCGGTGTGGTAGCCGATGGGCTTGGAGAGGATGATCGGCGGGTCACCGTAGCCGGCGAAGCGGATGGGCGTGGTGGGCAGCGCATGCTCGCCAAACGCGTCGTACTTCACCTTGCGGATGGCGTCGTTCACGTAGGCCTCGTCGTCCTTCAGAATGTCGGTGAAGCGGAACACCTTCTGGCTCGGCACTTCCCACTCGGCCAGGATCTTCAGCCACTCCTCCAGGTCCTTCTTGGCGAAGCCCTCGTCGAGGATGGTGATCAGCTCGGGCTGACGATGCTCGGCCTTCACGTTCTCGATCGTGGCGAAGCGCGGATCGTCCACCAGGTCGTCGCGACCGATGATCTTCATCATGTCGTTGTAGTAGCGGTTGTGCTGCGGCTGGCAGATGTACAGCCACTTGTCGTCCGCCGTCTTGTAGGTGTTGTTGAAGGGGTTCGGCACGTTCGTGCGGGACTTCGGGTAGTCCGCGCCGAACTGCTGGGCGCACAGGCCGATGGAGCCGCCCCAGATGGCGGAGTGGTACAGGTTCACGACCACCTTGTCGCCCTCACCGGTGCGCAGCTTGTTCACCAGCGCGCCGAGCAGGCCGGCAGCCATCATGATGGCGGTGTTGTAGTCGCCGAAAGCCTGGGGCGGAATCGCGGGGGAGGTGTCCTTCTCGGGGAAGGTACCGGCCACGCCGCCGCGGGCAGCCCAGCACACGGCGTCGTATCCGGGCGAATGGGCGAACTCGCCGAACTCGCCGTAACCGCGCATCTGGCCCCAGATGAGGCCCGGGAACTCCTTGTGCAGGGTCTCGTAGTCCAGACCCAGCTTCTGCAGGGCAGCGGTGCGCATGTTGTTCATGAAAATGTCGGCCTCGCCGATCATCTTCTTGGCAATGGCCAGGCCCTCGGGATCCTTCAGATTCAGGGAGACCCAGTTCTTGTTGGTGTTGTTCAGGTCGATCGTGGGATCCTCGGTGTCGGTCAGTTCGCAGCCGAAGCCGGGGCCCTGGGTGCGCTGGGTGTCACCGGCGAAGGACTCGATCTTGATGACCTCGGCGCCCATCTCGGACAGCACGCGGACGGTAGCCGGGGCGGCCACGTAGGTGCACATCTCGACGACCTTGATCCCGGCGAGGGGGCCGTAGCCGTTGAGCTTTTCGGTAACGGTCATGGCGACAACACTCCTTTCCTGTGTGGTTAGTCGGGCGGTTCGTTTGTTTGCAAACCTATCTTCTCAGGGTTATTGACCGTAATCTACGGATAAAAAGAAAAAAATGGGTAAAAATGGCACGAATTTGTTGAAAAAAATCCCGTTGGTTTGAAGATTCTTCCTATGCAAACAGGACAAGAAGATTAAAATGTTTCCAACCAAGGAAGGAGATGGCCGCCCGCGGGGTCCCCGTCGCGATGGGGGCGCGATGCGGGCGCAAGGTTGGCTGCGGCGCCGGGCGCGACAGAGTGCATCCCGCGCCGTTTCCTACTATATATAAAGGGAGGAGACGCAATCGTGGATTTCGCGTTGAACGAGGACCAGAATAAGCTCATCGGCGCCTTTCGCGCCTTCGGCATGGAGACCTTCACCCCCGAGCGGGTGGCCAAGTGGTGCCGCGACCAGGGTCTGCCCGACACGGTGATGAAGGAGTTCGTCGACCTGTACTACGATACCGCCGAGGACGATGTGCCGGCCGACGTGGCCCACTCGCTTCTGTCCCAGGCCCTCATCGTGGAGGAGCTGTCCCGTTGCGCGGGCACCAGCTTGCCCTTCCAGACCGATCTGTTCAACCTGCAGATCATGCGCGGGTTCGCCGGCGACGGCGAGGCGGCCTCCATCGTGGAGGACTACCGCGCCGCCGGGCGCCTCATGTTCGCCCTGGCCATTTCCGAGCCCGACGGGGGCTCCGATTCCATGGCCATGAAGACCTCGTGCCAGACGGTGGACGGGCGTCTGCTGCTGAACGGCCGCAAGTCCTACGTGAACAACGGCGAGTACGCGCCCTATATTCTGACGGCCGCCATCGACCGCGACGACGCGGGGGAGGGAAAGTACCCGCCGCTGTCGTTCTGGCTCATTCCGCGCCATGCGCCGGGAATCAACGCCGTGCCTATCAGCAAGATCGGCCAGTCGATGCTGCCCTTCGCCCTCATCTCCTTCGACGACGTGGAGCTGGATCCGGCCTGGCGGCTGGACGACGCCCAAGGCGGGTTCCGTCGCCTGTTCGGGCTTTTGGAGTACGGGCGCGTGCTGCTGTGCGCCTCGAGCCTCGGCATGGCCCAGGCGGCCATGGACGACGCGGTGGAGCACGCCCGCAGCCGCAAGGCCTTCGGCATGCAGGTGGGGCGGTTCCAGCAGATAGAGACCATGCTCACCGACATGGAGGTGCGGCTGCGCAACATGCGCTCCATGGTATACCGCGCGGCTTGGGCGGTGGAGACGGCCGACGACGAGGAGCGGCTGGAAGTGGCCCTCATGAAGCGGTATGTGCCGCGGGCGGCCGTGGAGGTGGCCTCGGACGCCATGCAGATATTGGGCGGCCTGGGCTACACCGAGGGCTCGCGCGTGAGCCGTATCTGGGAGGACTGCCGCGGCAACCAGATCGCCGAGGGCACCGACCAGGTGATGGTCTACATCGCCGCACCGCTCATCATGGAGAAGTACCGGAGTTTCTGATTCGGGTCCCGCCGCGCCTGCAGGCAGCGGGTGCGGCGGGTGCAGCCGATAGGTCGCGAGGGGCCCCGCCGCGCTCGTTTCGCTCCCGTCCCAACCGCGCACGCCCCCCGCGTGCCGGAGGCGGGAAAGGCGAGGGGAGCGCAGCGGGGCCTTCCTTCTGCAGATGCCCATCTATTACCCCATTGTCCTGAATTGGGGGATGGCGGTTGGCGAAACACGCTATTCATGAAACCTATTAATCATAAGTCATTCCGATAATTGGGACATAATCTAATATATTGTCCAATAATTGAGACAAAATACGGACAACTCGCTTGATATTGTCCGTGCCCACGAAGGGCTTTTTGGGGTAAAACTAGCTTGGCGGGTATAGAGAGAGCCCGTCGATGAAGTTCTTTCAGGGGTTCGACGTTTGCACACGGTTCAATCAATCGACTGAGGAGGTTTACCTTGAGTGCGACCGCTACTAAGGAGAAGATGAGCATCCGCCATCTTCTCGTCGTGCTGACCGGCATCATGATCACGTTTGGATGCTCGGCGCTGTGCTTCTCCACCTGGGGTATGTTCCAGCCCGTCGTGGCCGAGAGCCTGGGGGTTCCCACCACGGCCTTCGCCATGTACGTTACGGTGATGTACCTCACCATGACCGTGGCCTCGCCCTTCGCGGGCAAGCTGCTGCAGAGCATGGACATCCGCATCCTGCTGTCCGTGTCCGTGGCCCTCGTCGGCTGCGCCTTCCTGCTCATGAGCTTCTCGAACACCATCGTGCTGTTCTACGTTGCCGCCGTGATGCTCGGCCTCGGTGAGATCACCATCCTGTGGCTGGCCATCCCCACGCTCATCAACCGCTGGTTCGTCGAGCGCGCCGGCTTCTTCATCGGCCTGTGCATGGCCTTCACCGGCATCGGCGGCGCCATCTGGAACGCGGTGTTCACGGCGCTCATCACCAACGGCTTCGACTTCCACACCCTGTACCTCATCTGGGGTGTCATCGCCCTGGTGACCGGCCTGCCCTTCACCCTGTTCTGCGTGCGCAACTCTCCCGAGGATTGCGGCCTGGCTCCTTACGGCGCCTCCATGCAGACCTCGGCTGACGGTGCCACGGCTGCCAAGCCCTCCGGCCTGTCCGCCAAGTTCGTCATGAAGACCCCCATGTTCTACGCCATCTGCGTGTTCGCCGGTCTGATCAACATCGCCATCCTCATCGCCATGCAGTTCCCCACCTACACCAAGTCGCTGACCGACGTGGCCTTCGACGTGGTGGTCGTGGGCGGCGTGATGTCCACCGTCATGATGGTGGGCCAGGCCATCTTCAAGGTGGTGCTGGGCGCTGCCGCCGACAAGAACGCCAAGGGCGCTCTGATCTTCGCCTTCACCGCTGGCGTTGTGGGCATCCTGCTGTGCTGGCTGTGCACCTTCTCCGACATGCTGATGTACGTGGGCGCCTTCATCTTCGGCGGCTGCTACGCCACCGCCGTGGTGCTCGTGCCGGTTGTGTGCCGCCAGTCCTTCGGCACCCGCGAGTACTCGGTCATCTACTCCCGCGTGTCTACGGTGTTCAACCTCATCGCCGCCTTCGCCGCTATGATCTGGGCTTGGATCGGCTCCTCCTTCGGCTTCACCGTGGCCTTCATCGTGGCTCTCGCCATGCTGGTGGTCATCCTGCTGCTCGGCTTCTACATCTTCGGCCAGGCTGCCAAGTACAAGAAGGATTGGACCACGGAGTAAGCTCCAACAGTCTGCTCTATATCACGAACGGAAAGCGGGGAGTGCGAACTCCCCGCTTTTCCAGATATAGGAAATACCAATTTCCAAGCAACGTGAAAATGGG
Source organism: Adlercreutzia wanghongyangiae (assembly GCF_035989245.1). Taxonomy (NCBI): domain Bacteria; kingdom Bacillati; phylum Actinomycetota; class Coriobacteriia; order Eggerthellales; family Eggerthellaceae; genus Adlercreutzia; species Adlercreutzia wanghongyangiae. Next base: position 26,852 of record NZ_JAYMFF010000009.1, read on the forward strand.
CTAGCATCAAGGGAAACGACCATCGCATGCTACCCTTCCGCGTATACTGCACTGTCTCGATCACGTGAAGAGAAATGCCCGCCGCGCCTCGCGCCTTTCAAGGGGGAACTATGAACCTGTCCCAGTTGAACTACTTCAAGAAATTGGCCGAGGTTTTGCACTACACCCGCGCTGCCCAGGAGCTGTTCATCACCCAGCCCACCTTGTCGGGGGCCATTTCCTCGCTGGAGAAGGAGCTGGGCGCGCCGCTGTTCGAGCGCAACGGGCGGTCGGTGATGCTGACGCCCTACGGCGAGGTGTTCTACGAGCACGTGTGCCTGGCCCTGCGCGCCATCGACGACGGCGTGGCGGCGGTGTCGGCCCGGTCGAGCGCATCGTTCGGCACCGTGAACCTCGGCACTACGTTCACCACGCAGGATCATTACCTTCCCACGCTCATCAAGAGCTTCGAGGAGGCCTTCGACAAGCGCGTGGTGGTGAAGGTGTCCCAGGGTTTCACCAACTACCTTACCGAGGCCCTGCATCGCGGCACGCTGGACGTGGCCTTCTGCGGGAAGCGCGACAACGAGACCGACATCGAGTACTTTCCGGTGAAGTACTGCGAGCTGGCCCTGTACGTGCGCGAGGACCATCCCCTGGCCCAGGAGGAGTCGGTGCCCTTCGCCACCTTGAACGACGTGGAGCTGCACACCTACCGCCGCGGCACCCCTATCGGCAACCGCGTTTCGAAGATGCTGGAGGAAGCCGACGTGATCGGCGCCAACCTGAACTACGACGACGATGTGTCCATGGGCTCGTTTCTGTCCTACAACGGCGGTAATGCCGGCGCGCTGATGTTGGATTCCCTGGGAGCCCAGCTGTTCAGCAACTTGCGCCAGGTGCGCGTGGAGGGCATCCCCGACCGTTTCTACACGGTGTACCTGGCCTGCCACAAGAAGCACGTCCATTCGCGGGCCGTGTCCGATTTCATCGACTTCGTGAAGGCCTATCCGGGCAACGACCCCGCCGTTCCGGAGGCGGAATAGGGCTCCGCCAGCGGCAGTTTTGGGCCTTGAGTGGGGAAATTGCGGGTGAGGCTGGTCAACAGCGCCCGCGTATGGTATAAATTGACCACTGCGCAAAGAGCCGCGCAGACATACTTTCGCGTTCGAGAAAGTGGGCATGTCCCGCTTTCTTTTTATGTAGGGGCCTAAAGCCCGCGCGGAAGATACGAAAAGGACGACGAGCTTACGAGGAGGTTTTGTGCTGACGGGCAAGGAAAAGAGCCTGCTTGAGGCCATGGAGCCCCGTGCCGCCTCCGAGGGGGTGGAGATCGTCACCGTGGAGATCGTGGGCTCGAAGAAGGCACCCACCATCCGCGTGTACATCGACGCGCCCGGCGGCGTCAGCTTCGACGAGCTGGCGCGCACCCAGGCCTGGGTGGGGGAGATGATGGACGAGATGGACCCCTTCCCCGGCGCCTACATGCTGGAGGTGTCGTCGCCCGGTATCGACCGGCCTCTGCGCACCCCCGAGCACTTCCAACGCGCGGCGGGCGAGACGGCCGTGGTGAAGACCCGCGGGCCCGTGGAGGGCCGCAGCTCGTTCACCGGCACGCTGACCGGCTTCTCCGACGGCGCGGTGCTGCTGGAGGTGGACGGAAGCCCCGTGGCGATTCCGTACGATCAGATAAAGAAGGCCCGCGTCAAGGGCACCGTTGATTTCAGCTCCTAGGGAAAGGACAGAGGAAAAGTGGCAAGTTCAGAGTTGATCGAGGCATTGCAGGCGCTGGCCCATGAGCGCAAGATCGACGAGTTCTACCTCATCGAGCGCTTGGAGCAGTCGCTGGCGAAGAGCTACGAGCGTATCCTGGATCTGGAGTGGGATGCCCGCGTGACCATCGATCGCCAGACGGGCAAGATCTACGTGTACGAGCTGGTGCCCGTGGGCGAGCCCGACGAGGAGACCGGCGAGTACAGCGAGTTCGAGGAGCGCGATGTGACCCCCGACGATGTGAGCCGCATCGCCGCGCAGAACGCCAAGGGCGTCATTTCCTCGCTGGTGCGCGAGGCCGGTCGCCAGTCCATCTACGAGGAGTTCGCCGGACGCGTGGGCGATCTGGTGACGGGCACGGTGCTGCAGGGCACGCCCGACTTCACCATCATCAAGATTCGCGACGGCGTGGAGGCCGAGCTGCCCCATTACGATGCCAAGCGCAACCCCAACGAGCGCAACGAGCGTCCCGCCGGCGAGCACTACCGCCATAACCAGCGCCTGAAGGTGCTGATCATCGAGGTGCGCGATCCGAACGCCGACACCCCGCGCGCCCGCGGCGAGCAGGCCCGTCCCGCCATCGTGGTGTCGCGCACCCATCCCGACCTCATCCGCCGCCTCTTCGAGATCGAGGTGCCGGAGATCTACGAGGGCGTGGTGGAGATCAAGTCGGTGGCCCGCGAGCCCGGCGCCCGTTCCAAGGTGGCCGTGTTCTCCCGCGAGTCGAATCTGGATCCGGTGGGTGCCTGCGTGGGCCCGAAGGGCAGCCGCGTGCGCATGGTGGTGGAAGAGCTGCGCAACGAGCGCGTGGACGTGATCCAGTGGAGCGCGGACCCGGCGGTGTACGTGGCCAACGCCCTGTCGCCGGCGAAGGTGAACCGCGTCAGCATCGACGAGGAGAACAACTACGCCACGGTGATCGTGCCCGACGACCAGCTGTCGCTGGCCATCGGCAAGGAGGGCCAGAACGCGCGTCTGGCGGCCCGCCTGACCGGTTGGCACATCGACATCAAGCCGGTCAGCTACGAGGGCGCCTCGCTGGTTGACGACGACCTCATCGACGAGGTGGAGGACGACGGCGACTTCTGCGTGTTCGTCGGCGAGGACGGCACGCGTTGCCGTAACCACGCCCGTCCGGGCAGCCAGTACTGCGGCGTCCATGCTGCCGAGGAATAAGACGAGTCGCGAGAAAGCAGCACGACCGATGCCCGAGCAGCAGACAACGAAACGCCAGCGCACCTGCATCGGGTGCGGCGGCACCCAGACCAAGGGCGGCCTGCGGCGCATCGTGCGCACCGCCGAGGGCGCCGTGTTCGACCCCACGGGCCGCAGGGCGGGCCGCGGGGCCTATGTCTGCTCGAGCGCGTGCCTCGCCGCGGCAGGTAAATCTAAGAAACTTGAGCGCGCCCTGCGCTGCAAGGTGAGCGACCGGGATTACGAGCGGCTTGCGCGCGAGATAGCTCTCGTGGAGGCACCGGGAAAGAATGAGGAGTGATTTATGGCCAGCATGCGTGTACATGAGTTGGCGAAGGAATTCGATATGTCGAGCGCGGATCTGCTCGACCGCCTGAAAGATATGAAGATCCCCGCGAAGTCCCATGCGAGCATGCTCAACGAGGCCTATGTGGACAAGATTCGCAAGAACCTGGAGCCGGAGATCCGCGCCCGCGCCGGCGCTCTGGCCGCCGAGGAGGAGGCGGCGCTGAAGGCCGAGCAGGAAGAGGCCGCCCGCCTGCGCGCCGAGGAGGAGGCCGCCCGCAAGGCCGCCCGCGAGAAGGAGCTGGCCGAGCGCGAGGCCGCCCGCGCCCAGCGCGAGAGCGCCCGCGCCGACGAGGCCGACGCCGAGGGCGAGGCGCGCACCGTGCGCAAGGCTCCGACTACCCCGTCGGCTTTCGCCAGCCTGGAGCAGCAGATTGCCTCCGAGAAGGAGCGCGTCGAGCGCGAACGCGAGGCCGCCCGCGCCCGGGCCCGTGCCGAGAAGGCCGCTGCCGAGGTGGCCAAGAAGCGCGCGGTGGAGGAGGCTCTGCGCCGCGGCCACAAGAAGCCCGCGAAGGCCGCAGTGGCTCCCGAGGCTCCCAAGGCCGCGCCGGCACCGGCCCCCGCGCCTGCGGCCCGCAAGGCCAACTTCGACTCGCTGCTGTCGCAGATCGAGGCGGAGAAGCAGCGCATGGAGGCCCAGAAGAGCGCCATGGACGCCGCCCGCAAGGCCGGCCGCGGCGCCGGCAAGAAGGGCAAGAAGGGCGGACACCAGGTGGTGCCCGAGCTGGAGGTCCAGTCTGCCACGCCCGAGGACCGCTACGCTCAGATGGCCGTGCAGGCCGAGAAGCTGCAGCGCGACAAGGTGCTGGCCGAGGCTCGGGCCGCCGTTGAGGCTGCCAACACCCACGAGGGCGAGGGCCGTCGCAAGAAGCGCAAGGAGAAGCGCGAGGCCGAGGCCCGCGAGCGCGCCGAGCTTGAGGCCATCGAGCGCGGGCTCGACCCGTCGCTCGTGCTGGACGACTCCGTGGTGGAGATTCCCCAGGGCGCGACCGTGGCGAAGTTCGCCGAGCTTCTGGGCGTGCAGCCCAACGACGTCATCAAGCGTCTGTTCATGCTGGGCCAGGTGCTTACGCTCACCCAGTCGATGAACGACGAGACCATGGAGCTCATCGCCGACGACATGGGCCGCAAGGTGCGCGTGGTGTCGCCCGAGGAGGAGTACGCCGTGGTGTACAACGACTCCGAGGCCGACCTGAAGCCGCGTCCGCCGGTAGTCACCGTCATGGGTCACGTCGACCACGGCAAGACGAGCCTGCTGGATGCCATCCGCCACACCGGCGTGGTGGCCAGCGAGGCCGGCGGCATCACCCAGCACATCGGCGCCTCCGTGGTGAACATCGGAGACCGCCAGATCACCTTCATCGACACCCCGGGCCACGAGGCCTTCACCGCCATGCGCGCCCGCGGCGCCCAGGTGACCGACGTCATCGTGCTGGTGGTGGCCGCCGATGACGGCGTCATGCCGCAGACCATCGAGGCCATCAACCACGCCAAGGCCGCCGAGGTGCCCATCGTGGTGGCCGTGAACAAGATCGACAAACCCGGTGCCAACCCCGATCGCGTGCGCCAGGAGCTGACCGAGTACGGCGTCATCCCCGAGGAATGGGGCGGCTCCAACATGTTCGTGGAGGTGTCGGCCAAGAAGAACCTGCACATCGACGACCTGTTGGAGACCATCATTCTGCAGGCCGACGTGCTGGAGCTGAAGGCCAACCCCGACGCCGAGGCCTCGGGCTTCGTCATCGAGGCGAACCTGGACAAGGGCCGCGGTCCGGTGGCCACGGTGCTCATTCAGCGCGGCACCCTGCACACGGGCGACGTGGTGGTGGCCGGCACGAGCTACGGCCGCGTGCGTGCGCTGGTGAACCCGCACGGCGAGCATGTGGCCGAGGCGCGTCCCGCCGATCCGGTGGAGATTCTGGGCCTGAACTCGGTGCCCACCGCCGGCGACGAGTTCCGCGTGTTCGAGGACGAGCGCGACGCCCGCAAGCTGGCCGAGGAGCGTGCCCTGCGCGCCCGCCTGGCTGCCCAGGAGACCAAGAGCCATATGAGCCTGGACGACTTGTTCAGCCGCATCGAGGACGGCAAGACCACCGATTTGAACCTCATCGTGAAGGCCGACGTGCAGGGCTCCATCGAGGCGCTGCGCGATGCCTTCGATAAGATGGACCAGTCCGAGGTGCGCATCAACATCGTGCACTCGGCCGTGGGCGGCATCACCGAGACCGACGTCACCCTGGCGGCCGCCTCCGATGCCATCATCATCGGCTTCAACGTGCGTCCCACGGGCAAGAGCCGCGTGCAGGCCGAGAAGGAGAAGGTGGACATCCGCCTGTATCGTGTTATCTACCAGGCCATCGAGGATATCAACGCCGCGCGTGTGGGCCTGCTGTCGCCCGATATCGTGGAGGAGGACACCGGCATCGCCGAGGTCCGCGAGACCTTCAAGGTGCCGAAGGTGGGCACCATCGCCGGCTGCTACATCGTGGAAGGCGAGATCAATCGCGACGACAAGGTGCGCATCGTGCGTGACGGCACGGTCATCTTCGAGGGCACCATGGCCAGCTTGCGCCGCTTCAAGGACGACGTGAAGAGCGTGAAGCAGGGCTACGAGTGCGGTATCGGCATCGAGAAGTTCCAGGACCTGAAGGTGGGCGACACCATCGAGGGCTACCAGATCAAGGAAGTCGAGCGCACCGAATAGCGCCGGCCCGGCGACGGCCAGGGGGCATACCTCCATGCTCAGACAGTCCTCGCTCGGCGGGAATGTCCACTGGACATTCCCGTTCGCTGCGGAACTGCGCGTGGAGGCACACCCCCTGTCCGCCGCCTACTCTTACAATTTCGCTTATATCGCGGCGTTGATGGCCGCGAAAATTGAAGTTTCCCTATACTGAAACTATCTATCAGCCTCGATTGAGGAGATGGCGTTATGAAACAGAGCGCATCTAACCGCAAGGTGAACGAGCAGGCCCGCGAGGTCATCGCGGGCATCCTCCTGTTCGACGTGTCCGATCCGCGCCTGCACTTGGTGACGATCACCGGCTGCGAGGTCAGCTACGACCGTTCGGCCTGCAACGTGTACTACACCACCGACCCGGAGCGCTATCCAGAGGTGCAGGCCGCCTTCGAGCAGGCTGCCGGGCACATCCGCTCGCTCATGGCCAAGAAGCTGTCGTGGCGTGTGGCCCCCGAGCTGCGTTTCCATCGCGACAAGTCGGTGGATCAGGCCGAGGCTATCGGCCAGGCATTGGCCTCTGAGCGCGAGCATCAGCAGCAGCGCATCGTGGAAGACACCATCGGCACCGATACGGAGTTCTAGTTTCATGGCGGTAACCCCCCAGACCAACACCACCCTGGTCGCCATCGCCGAGGCGCTGCGCGGCCGCGACCATTTCGTCATCGGCGGTCATGTGAGCCCCGATGGCGACTGCCTGGGCTCGCAACTGGCCCTGGCGGCCGCTCTGCGTCAGGCGGGGAAGGAGTGCGCCTGCGTGCTGGCTCGCGACGAGGAGCCCCCGCACGACCTGTCCTTCCTGCCCGGCTTCGGCGGCCTCGTGCCCGCGGCCCGCTACGAGGGGCCCTGCGAGGTGTTCATTGCGGTGGATGTGCCTACCGTCGAGCGCATCGGCGATGCCGCGCGTCTGCAAGAGCAGGCGTCGCTGACGGTCACCATCGACCATCATGCGGTGTCCGGCGTTATGAGCCAGCTCAGCTACACCGATCCAGATGCGGCTTCCACGTCGCTGCTCATCTGGGAACTGGCGGCTCTGCTCGGGGCTGAGCGCGACCGTATTGTCGCCACTTGCTGTTACACGGGGTTGATGACCGATACGGGTCGCTTCCAGTACCAAAATACCAGCCCCGCTGCTTTCGTCGGCGCGGCCGAGATGGTGGCTGCCGGTGCCGAGCCGCATGTGATTGCGCGGCCTATTTACCAGAGCCGCACGTTGGCCTCCATTCAGCTGGAGGGCCGCAACGTGGATCACATGGCGATTTCCGAGGACGGCACCGCGGTGCTCTCGTGGCTGTCGCTGGCCGACTTCAGCGCATGCGGCGCGGTGAAGGCCGACGCCGAGCCCATGGTGGACGTGCTGCGCTGCATCGAGGGCGTGCAGGTGGCCTGCATGCTACGCGAGCAAGAGGGCGAGGTGCGCGGCAGCTTGCGCGCCAAGGACGCTGTGGACGTGGCGGCCATCGCCCGCGAGTTCGGCGGGGGAGGCCACACGGCTGCCGCAGGTTTTACCTTCCACGGCACGCTGGCAGAGGCGGTGGATGCCCTGGCCGCCCGTTTGGGCATTGAGCATCCGTGCCGTCCCGCGGAGGCGGCCCGCTGATGGCGAAGAAGCGCGGGACGACCGATCTGTCCCTTATCGTGGGGGTGGATAAGCCGTCGGGTATGACCTCCCACGATGTGGTAAATCGGGTGCGGCGCATTTTCGGCGAGCGTCGCGTGGGGCACACCGGCACGTTGGACCCGCTTGCCTCGGGGGTGCTTCCGGTGTGCATCGGTCCGGCCACGCGGCTGGACCATTACCTGGTAGGCCACGACAAGTCCTACGTGGTGTCCGTCGTGTTCGGTACCGCCACCGACACCGACGATGCCGAGGGCGCGCCCATCCGCACGGGCGAGGTGCCCGACGAGGTGTTCGACCCCTTTTTCGCCAGCACCTTCGTGGCGAGCCTGGTGGGGAAGTCGAAGCAGCTGCCGCCGGTGTACTCGGCCATCAAGGTGGGCGGCAAGAAGGCCTGCGACGAGGCCCGCGCCGGTCGCGTGATCGATTTGAAACCACGCGACATCGAGGTGTTCTCCGCCGAGCTTCTGGGCATTTGGGGCGCCGACGGCACCGAGCCGGCCCGTTGGGACGTGGCCTTCGCTGTGTCGGCCGGCACCTACATCCGCTCGCTTGCCCGCGATATGGGAAACACGCTGGGATGCCCCGCCCATGTGGGCGCGCTTCGCCGCACGGCGGTGGGATCCGTTGCGCTGGACGAGTGCGTGAGCCTGGAAACCCTGGAAGACATCGGGCAGCGCGCGGCCTTGGACCCGCTACGGGCGCTCGGATGCCGCTTCGCCTATCTGGACGACGCGGCCGCTGCCCGGGTGCGCAACGGCGCCTTCCTGGATGCCGCCTCGCTTTCCCTGTGCGAGCGCCGGGCCGCGTCGGCCGTATCCGAGCTGTGCGCGTGCACCGCTGGCGTGCGCGAGAGCTGCGAGCCGCCGAGCGATGGCGAGACCGTCGCCTTGGTGTATGATAATCGCGTCATCGCCCTGTACGAGTACCGTGTCTCCCGCGGGCAGTTCGCCCCGCGGTGCGTGTTCCCGATTGGAGTCATCCGTGGCTATAGTGATCTCTAAGGCCGATCCCGCCTACGACGAGGCTTTTCTGGCCGGCGCCTCCGTGGCTTTCGGCGTGTTCGACGGCGTGCACGAGGGCCACCGCTTTATCATCGGCGAGGCCGCGAACACGGCCCGCGAGGAAGGCTCCCGCAGCGCCGTGATCACCTTCGACATCGATCCCGATGAGATATTCGCCCCCGATCGCCTGAAAAAGCTGATGAGCAACGAGGCCCGCATCGTGAAGCTGGCCGAACTGGACGTGGATGCGGTGGTGGTCCTCCCGTTCTCGCGGGAGTTCGCGGCCCAGAGTCCCGAGGCCTTCCTGGACGCCTGCTTTGGCGGTGGGGTGCCGAGCCATATCCACATCGGCAGCGACTTTCATTTCGGCCGAAGGGCTGCCGGCAACGTGGAGAGCCTGCGCGCCTGGGGGGCCGAGCGCGGCATGACGGTGCACGGACACGAGCTTCTAGCCGAGGGGGGCGTGCCGGTGACGGCCACGCGCATCCGCGGCCTGCTCGGCGAGGGAAAGGTGCGCGAGGCCGACGATCTGCTGGGGCGGCCGTATGCCCTTTCCGGCACGGTGCGCCCGGGTCGCGGCGAGGGCGCCGACTTCGGCTTCGCCACGGCGAACCTGGAAGTGGAGCCTTTGATGCTGGCCATCGGCGAGGGCGTGTACGCCGCCTACGCCCTGGTGGAGGGCGTGCGCTACAAGGCTGCCGTGAACGTGGGCGTGCCGGCTACCTTCGCCGATGCCTCCACGGCCAACATCGAGGTGCACATCCTGGATTTCGCCCGCGACATCTACGGGCAGCCCATCGAGGTCGAGTTCGTGGAGTGGCTGCGCCCCATGCGCGCCTTCGACAGCACCGACGAGCTCATTGCCACTGTCATGGGCAACATCGCCTGGGTGCGGGAGAATTTATAGAGCGCGAGCCTTCCCCGGTGGTCGAAAACAACAGGTTTTATAAGCGTTGAGCCCTTGCACGGCAGATTCTGGCCATAAAAGCCACGATGTCTATGCCGATTGACGCGATATGAGCGAAACGGAGAGCATCGAGCATAGACATCGTGGCTTTTGTGGCCGAATTCATGCGAAGAAGCCGTTCAGATCTTTATAAATCCCCTCTTTTTGACCGAAAAGGAGGGGATTTGATCGAAAGCCCATAGACATCGTGGCTTTTGTGGCCAGAAGGGAAAATCGCGCAAGCTTGTCACCGTAGAGGCCGCTTTTCGGCAAGACCTCTTTCTCGGCGGAGAGCTCCTCGCCGATAGACCGTCAAGGCGGTCTACTGCTTTCCGAACAGCTGGTCGTACTGGACGATGGCGTAGCCTTCACGGGCTGTCTCGGCCTGCTGCTGGGCGTCGCTCGTCACGTCTTCGCCGAACCAGTGCCACATGCCTTCGGCATCGCAGTAGCCGTTCAGGTTCATGGCCGGCAGCGCCTCGCGCAGGTTCTCGCGGTAGCGTTCCGCAGCATCGGCGGGAAGTCCCGCGGCCTCTACCAGCAGGCTGCGCAGATAGTTCAAGCTGGTGGCATCGGCATCGGCGATAGCCTGCAGGCGGTTGCCGTACTGCTGGCGGGCAGCCTCGTTCACCCAGATGAAATAGGGGGTGCGGTAGCGCTGCTGCACTTCTTCCAAGCTGGCGTCGTCCACCGATTTCCCGAAGGTGGTCTCGAACAGCCAGTCGGCGAACCCGGGCTGATGGTCGCCGAAGAACACCACGATGGTGGGCTCGTCGCGGGCGTTCAGCTCGTCCACGAGCCAGCGCAGGTCGTCATCGGAGCGTTTGATGGCGGCCAGGAACTCGTTCACCTCGGGGTTGTCCACCGTCTCGCTCTCCAAGCGCACTGCGTCCTCGGGAGGCACGAGTCCCGTGTCGTAGCCGCCGTGATTCTGGATGGTCACGTCGAACACGAACTGCGGTCCGTCTTCTTCGTCGATCTTCTGCAGGGCGCGCTCATAGGTGGCCCGGTCGGTCACGAGGTCGCGGAAGGTGTCGGCGTCCTCCATGGTGGTGATGTCGTCGAACTCGTCGAAGCCCAGCTGCTCGTAGATGCGGTCGCGACGCCAGTTGGACGCCTCGGCCGGGTGGATGGCGTGGGTGCCGTAGCCCAAGTCGCGGAAGTACGACGCCAAGTTGTCCACGCCGTCCACGTCGTAGAGCACGTAGGGGTACACGCCGCCGCCCATGTTGCCCATGGAGGCGCCGGTGAGGAACTCGAACTCACTGTTGCAGGTGCCTCCGCCCATGGCCGACACGTACACGTCGCCGGCGGCCAGGGAGTCGGCCGCCACAGCGCGGAACTGCTCGGTCACGCGCGCGGCGTTCTCCATACCCGGATACGCGGACAAGTCGGAGAACGTCTCGTTCATGATGGCGATGACGTTGGGCCCGTCGTAGGGAGCCCCCTCGGCCACGGCGGCCAGGGTCTGGTCGGCCGGAACGCCGTCGCCCTCGGCGGCGAAGGGGGCCAGCACGTCGGCGGCGGCTTCGGCGGAGTAGCCCGCGGGCGGCCGCGGCGTGAGCTCCTGGGCGCGAGAGAGGAAGCACAGCAGGGTGCCCTGGGAAGCGTAGGAGCCGCGCACGTCCCACACGTCCACCTTCACCTGAAACGCCTCCTTCAGATCCACCGTCTGGTACTGCACCACGCCGCAGGCGGCCAGGGCCACGGCGGCAATGCAGTTCACCGCGACGGCGCGTCCCGTCAGGGGCCGCTTGGGGCACCAGAGGACCAGGGCCACGCAGAAGGCGGCGAACAACCCCAGGCACAGCACGAGCCGGGGAGTGAGGAACAACGTGTAGCCCCCGGCCACCGAGGCGGCCGTGGAAAGCGCGAACAAGTCGGCGGGGACGATCGGCTGCCCCTTGAACTCGATGATGAAGAAGTTGGCAGTGCCCACGAGCAGGCACAGCCCCACGAACACGGCCAGGCTGGCCCGCGTGCGCTGTCCTGCCAGGAACACCACGCCTGCCGCCAGCGTCGCGATGAGCAGGTTCGGCAGCACGTAGGCCGCGTTCATGGAAAACGGCCCGTCGCCCCACGGCAGCGCTATCAGCACATAGCCGAGGACCACGGCCAGAACGAAGAAGCCGGCGCGCACGGCGGTGGCGGCCCCGCCGATGCGGGCGTCTTTCTCGCGCCGTTCGGGCGCGGTCTGCGATTCGGTCAAGAAACCCTCCCTTGTGATGAAAAAATGCAGCCCCATACCCTAGCACGGTGCGGACCTTCCTCGTGCCCGATGGCCTCATTCTGCGCAACAACTCCCCGCATATCGCTGAAATTCTCCAAGATGTTTAAGAGGAGACGTTCGAGGAGGCGCTTCACGCAACCAGTTCGAGCCCTCTCGTGAAGAATTGGCAGGTGCGATTCGGGCAGCGGGGAAAAGCGCGCCTGAGCGGCTATACTGGCTTCATGGAACAAGAGACGCAACAAGAGAAAATCGCCCGCATCAAGCGCGAGCTGGAAGCGGTGCCCACGTTGCCCGGCGTGTACCTGTGGAAGGACGCCGCCGGCGAGGTGATCTACGTGGGCAAGGCCAAGCAGCTGCGCGCCCGCATGCGCCAGTATGTGAACTTCCAGGACGATCGTGCGAAGATACCTCGGCTGGTGGAGTCTATCGCCAGCTTCGACTACCTGGTGGTGGACAACGAGCACGAGGCGCTGGTGCTGGAGAAGAATCTCATCAACCAGTACAGCCCGTTTTTCAACGCCGACTTCAAGGACAACAAGAGCTATCCGTTCATAGCGCTGACCAAGGGCGACGTGTTTCCCGCCATCAAGTACACCCGCGAGAAGCGGCGCCCCGGTACGAAGTACTTCGGCCCCTTCACCGATGCGCGGGCGGCGCGCGCCATGATCGATATCGCGCGGCGGGTGGTGCCGTTGTGCGCCGCCACCTGCGCCGACTGGCGAGGGCTCACCCGGATGCTCGAGAAAGACCCGCTTGCCTTCTTGAAACGCGATGCGCGGCCCTGCTTCGACTGCCATGTGGGGCTCGGCCCGGGCGCCTGTTGCGGGCAGATCACCCCCGAGGCCTATGCCGAGAACGTACGTCGCATCGAGCGCTTCCTGGCCGGCCACCACCGTGAGTTCGTCGACGAGCTGGCATCCGAGATGCAGGATGCCGCCGCCGAGCTCGATTTCGAGCGTGCGGCCCGGTGCAAGGCCCGCATCGACACCATCAACTCGCTCGCCGACAAGCAGCACGCCGTGTCGTCGCGCGATCTGAACGCCGATGTGATCGGATTTTTCCGCGAGGAGACGGTGGCCGGCGTGCACGTGCTGGTCATCCGCGAGGGGCGCATCGTGAACTCCAACGAGTTCGTGCTGAACCGCGGCACCGACGTGCCCGACCAGGACCTGCTGCGCAACTTCCTGTTCCGCTACTACGATGTGACCACCTCGGTGCCGCGCGAGGTAGTGGCGGCCGTGCTGCCCGAGGACGCGGGCGCCATGGAAGCGTGGCTCACCGGCAAGCTGGACTCGGCCCACGGGGCGAAAGTGCGCTTCACGGCGCCGCAGAAGGGCGAGAAGGCCGATCTTCTGGCCATGGCCGAGACCAACGCGCGCCACGCGCTCATGCGCTACAAGGTGCGCACGAACTACGACGACAAGCGCATCAACAACGCGCTTTTGCAGCTGGAAAGCGCCCTGGCTCTGGACGAGCCGCCCCTGCGCATCGAGTGCTTCGACATCTCCACCATCCACGGCTCCTACACGGTGGCCTCCATGGTGGTGTTCACCAACGGCAAGCCTGACAAGAACCAGTACCGCCGCTTCAAGATAAAGACCCCGCTGGACGAGGCGAACGACTTCCTGAGCATGCAGGAGGTGATGCGTCGCCGCTACGCGCCCGAGCGTATGGCCGACGAGCGCTTCGGCAGCAAGCCCGACCTCATCATCCTGGACGGCGGCAAGCCGCAGCTGACCGCGGTGCTCGCCATGTTCGAGGAGATGGGCGTGCGTGACATCGCCGTGTGCGGTCTGGCCAAGCGCGACGAGGAGCTGTTCGTGCCCTGGCAGGACACCGGTCCGGTGGTGCTGCCCGGCGGTTCGGCCTCGCTGTATTTGGTGAAGCAGGTGCGCGACGAGGCTCACCGCTTCGCCATCACCTTCCACCGCGAGCTGCGCGGCAAGGGCATGACGGCGAGCATCTTGGACGAGGTGGCCGGCATGGGGCCGGTGCGCAAGAAGGCGCTGATGGCGCATTTCAAGTCGTTCAAGAACCTGAAGGCCGCCACGCTGGACGAGATAAAGGCTGCGAAGGTGATTCCCGAAGAGGTGGCCGAGGAGTTGGTGCGCGTGCTGGCGCAGTATAATGAGCGGAAAACCGAGGCAGAGGAGGAGCTGAATGGCTGACGAGACGCAACAGACGGAGCAGATGCCCGATTTCGTGATCGTGACCGGCATGTCGGGGGCAGGCCGCACCGAGGCCATGCACGTATTCGAGGACCTGGGCTATTTCTGCGTGGACAACCTGCCCTCCAGCCTGCTCGGCGAGCTGGTGCGCGTGAACGAAAAAACCGATGCCGAGGGCGGCCGTCGCCGCCTGGCCGTGGTGTGCGACTCGCGCAACGGCGACTTTTTCGGTGACTTGGAAGCCGAGCTGGCGGCCATGGCCGAGGCCGGCATCTCCTACAAGACGCTGTTTCTGGATGCGGCCGACGACAAGCTGATCGCCCGCTACAAGTCGAGCCGACGCCGGCACCCCCTGTGCACCGACGGCACCACCATCTGGCAGGGCATCCAACGCGAGCGCCATCTGCTGATGGGGCTGCGCGACCGCGCCGACTTTGTCATCGACACCACCGACATGCTGCCCCAGAAGCTGCGCACCACCATCCGCGGCTTGTTCTCCACGGGCAGCGAGCGCAAGGGGCTGGCGGTGACGGTGTACTCCTTCGGCTTCAAGCACGGCGCGCCCTTCGACGCCGACTTGGTGATGGACGTGCGCTTCCTGCCGAATCCCTACTACGATCCCGAGCTGCGGCCGCTCACGGGGCTGGACGCGCCGGTGCGCGACTTCGTGCGCATGCGCGAGGAGACCATCGAGTTCGAGCAGAAGTGGCATGACCTGCTGGATGTGGTGATGCCGGGCTATGTGGCCGAGGGCAAGCAGCAGCTGGCCATCGGCGTGGGCTGCACCGGCGGCCAACACCGGTCGGTGGCGCTGGCCGAGGCCACGGGCGACTACCTGAAGTCGAAGGGCTACCGGGTGAGCGTGGCCCATCGCGATCTGCGCCTGGCCGAGCGCGGCCACGATGTGCGGCGCGAGAGCGACAACGTGCTGGATGCACGGGCGAACGCCGGGAAGGACGCGTGAGTCCATGGCCATTCGGAAAACCGACGCCTTCCGCGTGGACCCGGCGGCCACCGCGGCCTTCTCAGCCCTGAAGAGCGCGCTGCCGAACCTGCGGGGGCTCGACGAGGATGACCGGGCTCTGCGCGCCGTGGTCATCGGCGGGGGCACCGGTGCGCCCGTGTCCATCCGCACGCTGCTGTCGCTCGGCGTGAGCACGAGCGCGGTGGTGGCCATGGCCGACGACGGCGGTTCCACCGGCGTGCTGCGCGAGGAGGCCGACGCCACGCCGCCCGGTGACATCCGCAAGTGCCTGGTGGCCTTCGCGAAGGATCCCTCCGACCCGCTGGTGCGGGTGTTGAAGTACCGCTTCTCGGTGGCCCGCGACCACGCGTTGGGAAACCTGCTGCTGACGGCTTTGGAAGACGCCTGCGGGTCGTTTCCCGAGGCCATCGCCGTGTGCGAGCGGCTGGTGGACGCCCAGGGCCATGTGTACCCGTCCACGCTGGATCACGTGGTGCTGTCGGCGCGCACCTGCGACGGGCGCGTGCTGGACGGCCAGGCGGTGGCCTGTCATTCCAAGACGGCGCTGGAATCGGTGTGGCTGGCCGCCGAGGACGGCCGGGTGCCGCGGCCCTACGAGCCGGCGCTTCAGGCCATCCGCGAGGCCGATCTCATCGTGCTGGGCCCCGGGTCGCTGTTCACCTCCATCATTCCGAACCTGCTCATCCCGGGGGTGGTGGACGCCATCCGCGCGAGCCGCGGGCGGGTGCTGTTCGTGTGCGCCCTGGCCGACGTGCAGGGGGAGACCTGGGGACTTACGGCCCGCGAGCACTTCGAGGCCCTGGCCGCCCATGGCATGGAGGGGCTCATCGACTATATGCTCGTGCACTCCAAGGTGCCCCTGCGGGCGGAGAGTCCCGCCACCGGCAGCTTCGCAGCCATCTCGGGCGCCGAGCTGGAGCACGCCTCCACGTCGGATCTGAACGACACGCAGCTGACGCGCGGCGTGCGGCCCATCTCCATTTCCTACGGCGATATGCTGGCCATCCAGTCGCGGGGGCCCATCGTCATCAGCCGCAACCTGGTGGACGCCGAGCGCCCCACGTGGCACTCGCCCTTCGCCCTGCGCGACGCCTTCCAGAGCGTCATCAAGCTGTCGCGGGCGCGCCGGAGCTAGCCATGTCGTTCACCGCCGAAGTGAAGGACGAGCTGGCTCGCGTGGCGCCGGGCTGCGCCGCCTGCGAGAAGGCTACCCTGGCGGCCCTGGTGCGCATCGAGGGCACCTTGTTCGTCAGCGGGCCGGCCCGCTACCGTGTGGAGGTGGCCACCGACGCCCCGGCCGTGGCGCGGCTGGTGGTGCGGCTGCTGCACTCCATCTACGCGCTGAAGACGAACCTCACCATGCGCCGCTCGGTGCTGCACAAAACGCCGAACTACCTCATCGAGGTGCCCGCCCAACCCCATTTGGCCGACGCCCTGCGCGACATGGGCGTGCTGTCGGAGGAGGGCGGCCTGGAGATGGGCATCAAGCCCGACCTGGTGGCGCGGCCCTGCTGCGCGGCTGCCTACCTGCGCGGCGCCTTTCTGGGATCGGGCTTTATCTCCAACCCCAAGAGCGATTTCCACTTCGAGATCACCGTGGAGACCGAGCCTCTGGCCGAGGGGCTGGTAGGGCTGATGGCCCGCAAGGACATCGGCGCCCGCATCATGCAGCGACGCAGCTCGTACATGGTGTACCTGAAGAGCGGCGCCTCCATCCTGGAGTTCCTCGCCTGGACGGGCGCGCACCAGGCGGCGCTGTCCATGGAAGAGGAGCGCGTGGTGAAGAGCGTGCGCAACGACGTGAATCGCATGATCAACGCCGAGATGGCCAATCAGGCCAAGGCCGCCGGGGCCGCCGTGGACCAGATCTACGCCATCCGCGCGGTGGTGGAGCACTACGGCATGGAGAACCTGCCGCCGGCCCTGCAGGACTTCATCCGCCTGCGGGTGACCTATCCCGAGGCGTCGCTGAAGGAGCTGGGGGAGCGCGCCAACCCGCCGCTTTCCAAGAGCGCCGTGTACCACCGCGTCCGCCGCATCGAGTCGATGGCCCAAGAGGCCTCCGAAGAGGTGTAGGGGAAGGACCGGGGGTGCCCGGGGCGGTTCGTAGGGGAGGGCTTCAGCCCTCCCGCCCCAGCCCGATAGCGCTCTCTCGTCCCCGACCCCTTCCTGCCGACGTGCGCCTGCTGAAAAAAGGGGGGGGCAGCCTCTTAGCGCGTCTCATTTCCGTTTCACCGCTTTGTGCAGGTGTGACGCTTTCTTCGGCTGCTCGCCTAAGAGAGTGGCCGCAGCGGGCCTGTTCGTAGTACACTAACGAAGCTACTTAGCATTTACTGTACGTCCCTGCATGGGCATCGCGAGTATCTTGTGAAAGGAGATACGCATGACAACCAAGGTAGGCATCAACGGATTCGGCCGCATCGGTCGCCTCGTGTTCCGCGCCATGGCCGACGATCCCGAGGTCGAGGTCGTCGCCGTCAACGACCTGGGCGAAAAGGCCACTGCCGCTCACCTGCTGAAGTACGACTCCATCCACGGTATTCGCAACTTCGACATCGAGGTGGTGGACGACGGCCTCATCGTGGACGGCAAGCACGTGACCATGCTCTCCGACCGCGATCCGGCGAACCTGCCCTGGGGCGATCTGGGCGTCGACGTGGTCGTGGAGGCCACGGGCATCTTCAAGACCGGCGAGCTGGCGCAGAAGCACCTGGACGCCGGCGCCAAGAAGGTGGTCATCACCTGCCCGGCCAAGGGCGAGGACATCACCATCGTCATGGGCGTGAACGACGACCAGTACGATCCCGCGGTGCACAACATCATCTCGAACGCTTCCTGCACCACCAACTGCCTGGCCCCCTTCGCCAAGGTGCTGCTGGAGAACTTCGGTATCAAGCGCGGCTACATGAACACCATCCACTCCTACACCAATGACCAGAAGATCCTGGATTTGCCCCACAGCGACCTGCGTCGTGCGCGCGCGGCTGCCGTGTCCATGATCCCCACCACCACCGGTGCCGCCCGTGCCGTGTCCCTCGTGCTTCCCGAGCTGCAGGGTCGCCTGGACGGCTTCGCCACTCGCGTTCCCACCCCCGACGGGTCCATGGTGGACCTCACGGTGGAGCTGGAGAAATCCGTGACCGCCGAGGAGATCAACGCCGCCATGAAGGCCGCGGCCGAGGGCCCCTTGAAGGGCATCCTGGAGTACACCGAGGATCCCATCGTGTCCATCGACATCGTGGGCAACCCGCACTCCTCCATTTTCGACTCGCAGTTGACCATGTGCCTGGGCGGCGAGGGCAATTTCGTCAAGTGCATCAGCTGGTACGACAACGAGTGGGGCTACTCCAACCGCGTCAAGGATCTTGTTAAGATTCTTCTTCCGTAGGAGTAAGAATCTTAATCAAGATCGCCGACGCTGCGGTTCCGACAGGCACCTGGCCTTGCCCCTTGTTTGGGGCACGGCGCGGCGCGAAGGCCGCTTGGCCCCAAGGCGGGGCAATTCCAGGCACCGGTCGAAACCTCGCTGACTTCCTTGGGCGAACCAGTGAGGCAAAATAATTAGTATTTTGAGAATCCCGGTTCCCTTGATGAACCGGGTTTTCTCTTTGGAAAGGAACAACATGGCCGATATCAAGACCATCGACGACGAAAATTTCGCGGGCAAGAAGGTGCTCGTGCGCGTCGATTTCAACGCGCCGGTGGACGGCGAGGGCAACGTGACCGACGACACGCGCATCCGCGCGGCGCTGCCCACCATCAACAAGCTCATCGATGATGGCGCCAAGGTGATCCTCACGAGCCATCGTGGGCGTCCGGCGGGCGAGGGATTCGAAGAGGCCTTCAGCCTGGATCCCATTGCCCGGCGCCTGCAGGAGCTCATCGGCCGCGACATCGTGCTCACCCGCGACCTGACCGGTCCTGCGGTCGCCGAGGTGGTGGACGCGATGGCGGACGGCGACGTGGTGCTGCTGGAGAACATCCGCTTTGATGCACGCGAGAAGAAGAACGACCCTGCCTTCGCCCGCGAGCTGGCCGATCTGGCGGACGCCTACGTGAACGACGCCTTCGGCACCGCGCATCGCGCCCATGCCTCCACGGCGGGTGTGGCGGAATTCTTGCCCTCGTACGCGGGTTATCTCATGGAGCGCGAAGTGGGCACGCTCACGGGTATGCTGGACGAGCCCAAGCGCCCCTTCGTGGCCATCCTCGGTGGGTCCAAGGTGTCCGACAAGATCAAGGTGATCGACGCGCTGCTGGACAAGGCCGACACCCTCATCATCGGCGGCGGCATGTGCTTCACCTTCCTGCTGGCCCAGGGCCACGCCGTGGGCACCTCCCTGAAGGAAGAGGACTGGGTCGATCGCGCCGCGGCCATGATCGAGAAGGCCCGCGAGCGCGGCGTGAGCCTGCTTCTGCCCGTGGACGTGGTGGTGGCCGACGCCTTCGCCAACGATGCCGCCATCGAAACGGTCTCGGTGGACGCCATTCCCGCTGATATGATGGGCCTCGATATCGGCCCGGCCACGGTGGAGCTGTACGCCGAGGCCATCGGCATGGCCAAGAGCGTGTTCTGGAACGGTCCCATGGGCGTGTTCGAGATGCCGTCCTTCGAGGCGGGCACCCGTAAGGTGGCCGAGGCCGTGGCGGCCAATGAGGCGGCCGATACCATCATCGGCGGCGGCGACTCGGTGGCCGCTGTGAACAAGTTCGACCTGGCCGATGCCATGACCTTCATATCCACGGGCGGGGGCGCCTCCATGGAGCTGGTGCAGGGCGAGCAGCTGCCCGGCGTGGAAGCGCTGCGTTAAGCGCTCCCTGTCATCCTGAGCGGAGCGCGCAGCGCGAAGTCGAAGGATCTTGTCAAGAAAGGAAAGAACATGACCCGCAAGAAGCTGATTGCCGGCAACTGGAAGATGAACGAGACGATTCCCGAGGCCGTGGTACTGGCCCAGGAGATCTCGAATTTGGCCGATCCGGCCGCCTTGGACGCGGTCGACGTGGCCGTGTGCCCGCCCTTCGTCGATCTGAAGCCGGTGAAAACCGTGCTCGAGTTCGACCGGGTCAACATCGCCCTGGGCGCCCAGAACGTATACTGGGAGCCCGCCGGCGCCTTCACCGGCGAGATCTCGATTCCCATGATCAAGGAGATCGGCTGCACGTACTGCATCGTGGGGCACTCCGAGCGCCGGAACCTGTTCGGCGAGACAAACGAGGGCGTGAACCTGAAGGCCCGCGCACTCATCGAGGCGGGCATCGCGCCCATCGTCTGCGTGGGTGAGTCGCTGTCGGTGCGCGACGAGGGCGTCTACCTCGACTTCGTGACCTCCCAGGTGCGCGCGGCCTTCGCCGGCATGGACGCCGAGGACGCCGTGCGCGCGGTGGTGGCCTATGAGCCGGTGTGGGCCATCGGCACCGGGCGCACCGCCACTCCCGAGCAGGCCGAGGAGGTGTGCGCCGCCATCCGCGCGACCTTGGCCGAGCTGTTCGGCGACGATGTGGCCCAGCAGGTGCGTGTGCTGTACGGCGGCTCCATGAACGAGGGCAACGCGGCGCTTCTGCTGGTCCAGCCCGACATCGACGGCGGCCTTATCGGCGGCGCGGCGTTGAAGGCCGTCTCGTTCATCGAGATCGTGAAGGCGGCGCGCTAAGATGGCCGGGAAGCCCCGCGCGGGGCTGCGGCTGCCGGCCTGCCTGATCATCATGGACGGCTTCGGGCTGGATGCGGCCGGTCCGGGCAACGCCATATCCCTGGCCGACACGCCCCAGCTGGACTCCTTGTTCGCCAACGAGTCGTGGACGCGCCTGGCCGCCTCCGGTGAGGCTGTGGGGCTTCCCGAGGGGCAGATGGGCAATTCGGAGGTGGGGCACTTGAACATCGGCGCCGGGCGCGTGGTGTTCCAGGAGCTCACCCGTATCAACCGCGCCTGCCGCGCAGGCGAGCTGGCCGGCAATCCCGTGCTGAGGGACGCCTTCGAAGCCGCAAGTCGTCCCGGCTCGGCGCTGCACCTGATGGGCCTTCTGTCCGACGGCGGCGTGCATTCCTCTAACGAGCACCTGTACGCCTTGGTGGATGCCGCCCTGGCCGCCGGCGTGGGGCACATCATGATCCACTGCTTCATGGACGGCCGCGACGTGCCGCCCTCAAGCGGCGCCGGCTACATGGCCGAGCTGGTGGACTACCTCGAGCGCGCCGCCTCGCGGGCCGCGCACGGCGCGGTGGTGGAGGTGGCATCGGTGGAGGGCCGCTATTTCGCCATGGACCGCGACAATCGCTGGGAGCGGGTGCGGCGCGCCTGGGATGCCGTGGCGAATGCCCGTCCGCTGACCGAGGCCTCTGCCGTGGCGGCCATGGAGTCGTCCTACGCTGCCGGCATCACCGACGAGTTCGTGGAACCGGTGGCGCTTGTCGACCGCGGTATGCGCGACGGCGATGCGGTGGTGTTCTTCAACTTCCGGCCCGACCGCGCCCGCGAGCTGACCCGGGCCATGGTGGACCCCGATTTCGCTGGCTTTAAGCGCGACCGGTTCCCGCAGGTGCGCTTCGTGTGCCTGACCGAGTACGACCCGGCCATTCCCGCGCCGGTGGCCTTCCCGAAGGAGTTCCCCGAAAACGTGCTGGCCGACGTGCTGGCCGCGGCGGGGCTGTCGCAGTACCACATCGCCGAGACCGAGAAGTACGCCCATGTGACGTTCTTCCTCAACGGCGGCGTGGAGGCCGAGAAGGCGGGGGAGAGCCGCAAGCTCATCGCCAGCCCCAAGGTGGCCACCTACGATCTGCAGCCCGAGATGAGCGAGCCGGCGGTGGCCGATGCGCTCGTGGACGCCATCCGGGCCGACGAGGCCGATGTGTACATCGTGAACTTCGCGAACTGCGACATGGTGGGGCATACCGGCGTGGTGGACGCCGCCCGAGCCGCCGTGGAGGCTGTGGACGACGGCGTGGGCCGCGTGCTGTCGGCCATTCGCGCCAAGGGAGGCGTGGCGCTGGTCACCGCCGATCACGGCAACGCCGACAAGATGATCGCCGAGGACGGGGGAGCCTTCACCGCCCACACCACCGCGCCGGTGCCGCTGGTGCTGGTGGATGCGAGCGGTGTTGGAATGACCCTCTCGGGCGAGGAGGGGTGCCTGGCCGACATTGCGCCCACGCTGCTGGCCATGATCGGCCTGACGCCGCCTGCGGAGATGACGGGAAAGAACTTGCTGGCCTCCTAGGTTTCCGCTATACTGAACAACTTGCGTACTCATACCAATTAATGAAGGAAGCGTGACATCTTGAATCCCCTGGTAATCGTGTTCTTGGTTCTGCTGGTGCTGTCGGGCGTGGGCCTGATCATCTTCATCCTCATGCACTCGGGCAAGGGCACGGGCATCTCCGATATGATCGCCAGCTCCATGTACTCCACTCAGACGGGTACGAGCATCATCGAGAAGAATCTCGACCGCATCACCATCGGCTGCGCCGTGGTGTTCCTGGTGTCGCTGCTGGTGCTGATGATCATCTACCCCCACGGCACCATTTCCCAGTAAAGGGAAAATTACCCCTTGCAACGATAGTGCGTTCTGTTAGAATAATCGTCGCTGCAATTTGCATGTCGGAGTGGTGGAACGGCAGACACGCTAGCTTGAGGTGCTAGTGCCCATTTACCGGGTGTGCGGGTTCAAATCCCGCCTCCGACACCAGAGAAACGCGAGGGAGCCCGAAGGGCTCCCTTTTGTATTGGTGAGAATGAATGGGCGGCCTGAAGGCCGCCCGCGAACGCATAAGCCCACGGCATGGCAGGAGGCAGAACATGGTGGCAATGAGGGCGGCTTCTGTCCACGGGCGGCAGGTGGAGCGGGTTCTGTGGATCGTGCTTCTGCTGAACATGGCCGTGGCCGCGGCGAAGTTCTTCTACGGCCTGGCGTCGGGGTCGGCATCCATGCAGGCCGATGGCATCCACTCGGTGTTCGACTCCCTCGGCAACGTCATCGGGCTCATCGGCATCGCAGTGGCGGCGCGCCCCGCCGACACGGAGCACCCCTACGGCCACTCGAAGTTCGAAACCTACGGCTCGCTTGCCATCGGCGTGCTGCTGCTGGTCGCGGCCTTCGAGGTGGGCTCGGGCGCCGTGGCCAAGCTGGCGAGCCAGAGCTACACCGCGCAGGTGACCCCTGTGTCGTTCGTGGTAATGGTGGGAACGCTGGCGGTGAATCTGGGTGTGACCCTGTACGAGCGGCGCGCCGGTCGCCGCCTGCACAGCGAGATCCTCGCCGCCGATGCGGCCCATACACTATCGGACGCATTCGTGTCCATCGGCGTCATCGCGGGACTCGCCTTCGTGGCCGCCGGCTATCCCGTGGCCGACCCCATCATGGCCCTGCTGGTAACCGTGGCCATCCTCTTCTCGGCGGTGAGCGTGTTCCGCGCGGGCCTGCGCACGTTGTCGGACCATGCGCGCATCCCCTCCGACGAGGTGGCGGCCGCAGCCGAGAAGGTGCCGGGGATTCGCCAGGTGCACGCCGTGCGCACCCGGGGCACCGAGGCCGAGGTGTACTGCGATATGCACGTGCTGGTCGATCCCCAGATGACGGTGCTTGCGGCCCACGATCTGGGCGACGAGGTGGAACGCGCCGTGAAGGCGGCGTTTCCCGCGGTGAAAGAGGTGCTGGTGCACATCGAGCCCGACACCGTCGCCGAGCGCGCCGAGGGATCGTCCTAGGCGCTGAAGCGGATGCCCACGTAGTAGGCGGTGTTGGGCAGTCCCGAGATGGAGTACACCTTCGACAGGTCGATGACCGACACGCGCCACGTGTAGGTAGTGCCGTCCTCGGTGGCCACGGTGCCCGTCTGGTAGGTGTTGCCCGAGTCGTCCACGCCCGAATCGGTGACGTTCGCGTTCTCGAGACCCTCGGACACCATGGCGTTCTGGATGGCCTTCTCGATGGTGCCCGACTCGAAATCGGCGTAGCGCACGCGCATGTCGGTGCCGTTCTTGCGCGACACGGTGAGGGTCCAAGCGCCCTTCAGCAGGCGCACGGCATCGGGGGCCGACAGCTTGTCGATGCCCTTCACGTACATAAGGCCGGCCTCCTCCAGCGAGACGTCGGCGGGCAGCTTGATGACCTCGAAGCCGCCATCGGGGTTGGTGCCCACGGGAGTGCGCTCGTAGAGGGTGTAGCCGGCCTCGGTGAGCGTGGCCATGACCTCCTCGTCGCTCTGCGGCATCAGCGCGGCCAGCGACGGCAGGTCGAGGGACACCTCGCGAGTGAGGTTCTGCTGCAGTGCCTCTTGCTGGCGCAAAGGCTCGTTGGTGATCTGGTCGACCCAGTGGAACAGAAGGATACCGCCCAAGATGGCCGCCACCGCCATGGCCCCGAGGGCGACGTAGCGCACGGCCGGCGGCATCTCCAGCGGACGCGACAGCTCGGCTCCGTCGAAGTAGCGCACATCGCCGATGGTAACGGTGCTCTTGCGGCGTCCGAACAGCTCGGTCAGCGCGTTGCGGAACGTGGGGCGCGCCGTCTTGCCATGGCCAGGCGCGTGGTGTGCGCCGTCCGCGGCGTGGGAATGGCGGCCGCGGCGCTCTTCGGTCGCGGATTCGGTGGTTTCGGCGTCGACGGTCATGAAAGCTCTCCTGTGCAGCTCTTCGGTAATCACGATAGCCCACCGATTATACCATTGCAGCGGGGTTCCCACTTTGTTAGGATGGTCAAACCCCATGGGGGAGTAGCTGGCGCGGCGGTGCGCGGCTCGTTCAACATCGTGGTCACGGTTTTCCGCGCGGTCGGTGACGGTGGCCTGGCGAGCCTGAAATAGCGAGACTCATGGTGCAGACTGGAAGGCCGACGCGGCCCGGCCTGCACTATGGGTCTTTTTTTGTTGGGCCTGCGGGCCCCGAGGAGACGAGGAGACGTTCGTGGATCTGTCCATTTTCGCCACACCGGAGGCGTGGATCAGCTTGCTGACCCTGATCTTCCTGGAAATCGTGCTGGGCGTTGACAACCTGGTGTTCATATCCATCACCACCAACCGGCTGCCCGCCGAGAAGCAGCATATCGGTCGCAAGCTGGGTTTGGCCGGCGCCCTGGTCATGCGCATCCTGTTCCTCTGCTTCGCCTCGTACCTGGTGCACATGACCACGCCGCTGTTCTCCATCGACGTGGGATTTTTCGCCCATGGCTTCTCGGTGCGCGACATCGTCATGCTGGTCGGCGGCGGCTACCTTATCTACAAGGGCATCCGCGAGCTGGTGGACGTGCTGGCCCTCACCGAGATCAAGGCCCAGACCTCCGAGGCCCACAAGGCGCTGCACGCTATCGGATTGCCCCAGGCCGTGGGCACCATCATGGTGATGGATCTGGTGTTCTCCATCGACTCGGTCATTACGGCGGTGGGCCTGGCCGAGCACCTCATCATCATGATCCTGGCGGTGATGATCGCCGTGATCCTGATGATGGTCTTCATCGACCCCATTTCGAACTTCATCAACTCCCATCCCGAGATGAAGATCCTCGCCCTGGTGTTCATCGCGGCCATCGGCGTGTTGCTGGTGCTGGACTCCGCGGGCATCACCACGGGCATCGAGGTGCTGGACATGCACCTCGAGAAGATCATGGTGTACTTCGCGATGATCTTCGCCGTGGTGCTGGAGCTGGTGCAGATGCGCTTCAACACGAACCTGACGGCCTGGAAGAAGCAGCTGGCCGACGAGGCCATCGCGAAGGCCGTGGCCGAGGCCGAGCAGGGTGCGGCTCCGGCGGCGGTGGGCGAGCGCGCCCGCGTGCGCGTGGACGCCGCCATCCAGAACGGCGAGCGGTCCGACGGGGATCTGTCCGCGTAGCCCGTCGTTGGCAGGCGGTCGCCGGCCGCGGTGCCCCTTTTCTCAAAATTTTTGAAAAAGGGGCTTGCGCGACTGCTTGATATCCCGTATAGTACTTCCTCGCGATGCGGACATGGCTCAGCTGGTAGAGCATCACCTTGCCAAGGTGAGGGTCGCGGGTTCGAATCCCGTTGTCCGCTCCATTGTCATCAGAAGGCCGGTCAGGCGCTTGTTTGACCGGCCTTTATAATGACAGCCGCCAGGGATTGGCGACGTGGCCAAGTGGTAAGGCAGAGGCCTGCAAAGCCTTCACCCCCGGTTCGAATCCGGGCGTCGCCTCCAACCTGGAACATAATTGCGGACATGGCTCAGCTGGTAGAGCATCACCTTGCCAAGGTGAGGGTCGCGGGTTCGAATCCCGTTGTCCGCTCCAGAACTTCCAAGCTCCTGAACGGGAGCTTTTTCTTTGCCAGCGTCTCTCGGAAACTTCGTTGTGCATATGCGCAAAATGGGAGCGGCCCTGTGGTACCATGGCGGCATGCGTGCAATTCGGCCGTGAGAGGCGGTGCCTGATGGAAACGAGCAAGGTGAAATGCCGGGAGTGCAAGGCCCGGGCGACCCAGTACGAGGGGCAGCTCCCCACGGCCGGCATCGCCAAGGTGCTGGTGGCCGGCATTGCCATCTACGTGGCGGGGCTGTGGGTGCTGGTGGCCCTGGCCGGCCTGACGACGGGCGATGGAGCCGAGGCGGGCTTCATGGACATGCTGATCGTTCTGGCCGTGGCCGTGACGGCCGCAACGGCGGCCGTGGTCTGGTGGATGGTGCGCCCCAAGGCGGGGAAGGTGGTCATCTGCGACAAGTGCGGTGCCCGCTATGCGGTCACCTTGCCGCCCAAGTACGCCAATGATTGGGACTACGATCGCATTGCCCCCGCTCCGACCCCCGCCGAGCTGCCCGGGGCCGGGGACGCCGCCGAGAAGCACTGAGTCTGAAATTTGCCGAAAATTCCTTTGACAGCGAGATTCTTTCTGTTAAACTACTAACTCGCTGCTACGGAGACGGCAGCACCTTGAATGCGCGATTAGCTCAGGGGGAGAGCACCACCTTGACACGGTGGGGGTCACAAGTTCAAATCTTGTATCGCGCACCATGAATTCTAAGGTCGGAGGCCTGAGGGCTTCCGACCTTCTTTATTTTCCGAGTCCAAATGGATGCGAAATGGACTCAGAATCCGCTCCCGCCACACCATTATCGGTTCGCCCGCTGGAACCGCTCTTTGTAACGCAGCCGTTACGTGGGCAAATTGTGGGGATGGGAGGGCGGCGGCTGGGGTATCATGGTCAGCAATGTTTCCCTACCGAGGAGTTGGTCTTCCCATGAGCAATGAATCCATGACCACGACGGGGGCCGCGGCCTCCAAGGCCGGGCAGGACGGCGTTACCAATCCCAACGGCATCGGATTGTTCCGCCTGGTCACCACGGTTATCACCCTCATCGTCGGCGCCGGCGTGTTCACCTTGGCGGGTGACCAGGCCGCTGGCGGCGCGAGCGGTGCGGCCATCATCACCGCCTGGTCCATCTCGGCGGTGGGCGTGTTCTGCCTCGTCATGACGTTCTTCGCCCTGTCCCGCGTGAAGCCCGATCTGAAGGGCGGCATCTACACCTACGCCTCGGCCGGATTCGGCGACTTTCTCGGCTTCAACTCCGCGTGGGGCTACTGGATCTCGGCGTTGCTGTGCACGGTCAGCTTCTCGGCCCTGCTGTTCGGTGCCCTGTCCTACTTCTTCCCGATCTTCGGCGGTGGCACCGATCTGGCGGCCGTCATCGGCGCGTCGGTGATCATCTGGTTCTACGCCTTCCTCGTGAGCCGCGGCATCAGCGAGGTGACCCTCGTGAACGCGGTCATCACCATCTCGAAGTTCGTGCCGCTGCTCATCGCCATCATCGCCATCATCTTCCTGGGCGCCTTCGATCCGGCCATCTTCATGGCCAACATGCAGACGGGTGCCGACCCCAGCCTGGCTTTCTTCGACCAGGTGCAGTCGGCTATGATGGTGACTATCTGGGTGTTCATCGGCGTCGAGGGCGCTGTGGCCATCTCCGGGCGCGCGAAGAAGTCGAAGGACGTGGGCAAGGCCACCATCATCGCCTTCGTGTGCGTGCTCACGCTGTATATGATGGTGTCGCTCTTGTCCATGGGCGTCATGCCCCTGTCCGAGCTGGCCGGTCTGGAGAACCCGGCGCTGGCCTACGTGATGCAGGCGGCCGTGGGCGATTGGGGCGCCATCCTCATCAACTTCGCCGTGTCGCTGTCGCTTATCGGCGCCATGCTGGGCTACACGGTGCTCGCCAGCGAGTCGCCCTACGAGGCGGCCGAGGAGGGCGTGTTCATCAAGGCTTTCGCCAAGACGAACAAGAAGGGCGCTCCGGTGGTCACGCTGGTGGTGACGAACTGCATCATCGAGCTCTTCCTCATCACGTGGCTGTTCACCGACTCCACCTACCAGTTCTTCTACACCCTGTCGGCCGGCATGATCCTGTTGCCCTACCTGCTGTCGGCGGCCTACTTCGCCAAGGTGGCCTTCAAGGAGCCCGAGGCGTTCCGCGACAAGCTGAGCGCACCCCTGTGGTTCTGGCGCATCCTCGGCATCGTGGGCGTCATCTACAGCTTGTTCCTGTCGTGGGCGGCAGGCGTGCTGGGGCTTATCCTCATGTGCCTTCTGTATCTGCCCGGCGTGGCCATGTACGTGTGGGGCAAGAAGGAGCGTGGCGAGAAGTGCTTCCAGAAGACGCGCGACAAGGTGGTGCTCGCCATCATCATCCTGGCGGCGTGCCTGTCCATCTACCTGCTGCTCACCACCCCCGGTTTGGTGTAGGCTCGCAGCTACCCCCGCAGCGGCGCCGCTTAAAGCCCGCAAAACGACAAGAGGCCCGGAATTGCTCCGGGCCTCTTTGCTTGAGCTTTCGGAGACGCGACGGCCGGCGGTTAGTCCAGTCGCAGGGGCTCGGCGCTCTCCTCGTCGTAGAGGGCCAGGCACTCCTCGCTGACCACGAAGCGGGCGGCCTCGGGCAGAAGGCGCGCCGTGAAGGGGGTTGTAGTGCCGGTCACCTCGCCGTCGTACTGCACGGCCAGAGGCGGGTCGGCCTGAACCGTCACCTCGCAGCCGCGGTGCACCTCCAAGCTGCCCGGGCGGGTGGGGAACTCGCCGGTACGATCCAGCATGCAGCTGAGCAGAGCCGGAATGAGGCCCACGGCGTCGTGGGTGTTCATGACTACGACATCGAACATGCCGTCGCGCGGCTTGTTCTCGTGCACCACCGAGATGTCGAACTGCAGCTTCGAGAAGTTCACCACCAGCACCCCCACGCCCTGGGTGCGCACCGTCTCGCCGTCGATGGTGAGCGTGATCTGCGAGAATTGAGGCGCTGGGTTCGCGAAGGCCGAGGTGAAGTAGGCCATGGGGCCCAGCAGCCGCTTGCTGGCCTCGGCTCCCTGCATGATGGTGGCGTCGTAGCCGGCCCCGGCGATCATGGTGAACCCAAAATGCTGCCCATCGGACAGCTCGATCTCGCCGATGTCGAAGTCCATCAGCAGGTTGCGCCGCATGATCTTCGCCAGGGCGTGGGGCTCGGCCGGCGATGCCAAATTCAGGGCCAGCAGGTTGGCGGTGCCGGCGGGGAAGGGCAGCAGCGGGATGCCCGTTTCGGCCAGCAGGTAGGCCGCGGTGGCCACAGTGCCGTCGCCCCCGGCGGCTACCACCGCGTCGAATTCCTCGGCGTCCTGCAGAAAACCGGCCAAGTCGGTGCAGCCGTTGGTACAGCGCATGCATATCTCGTCGCCGTCGTCGGCGAAGGCGCGCACGAAGTCGTAGATGGCGCCGTCGCGGAAGCCCGAGGACAGATTGTTGACGATGAGCAGTTTCACATAATTCCTTTCCCTTTGCTATCATGGGATGGTACTACAACGCAGACCCCAAGGAACAAGGACCAACGTGGAATACATTGCGAACCAAGAAAACCTCGAGGCCTTCGTCCGCCGCGCCGCCTCGTCGTCGGTCTTGGCCATCGATACGGAATTCCTGCGCGAGAAGACCTATTACGCGAAGTTGTGCCTGCTTCAGCTGGCCACCGACACCGAGGTGGCCATCATCGACCCCTTCGCCGTGGACGATTTGGGGGTGTTGGCGCCGCTTCTGGAAGATCCGTCCATCATGAAGCTGTTCCACGCCGCCGGCCAAGACCTGGAGATCATCTACCGCGAACTGGGCGTGCTGCCCGCGCCGGTGTTCGACACCCAGGTGGCGGCCACGCTGCTGGGCCACACCCAGCAGATCGGCTACGGTCCTCTGGTGCACAGCCTGTGCGGCGTGAATTTGAAGAAAAGCGATTCGTTCACCGACTGGTCGCGCCGGCCTTTGTCGCAATCGCAGCTGGAATACGCGGCCGATGACGTGATCTATTTGCCGAAGATGCACCGTATCATGGTGGAGCGGCTTCAGGCTAAGGGACGTCTTTCGTGGCTCGACAACGACTTCGCGGCACTGAGCGACCCGGCGAATTACGTGAGCGATGCCAGCACCCGCTTCAGGCGCCTGAAGCGGGTGGGGCAGCTGAGTCGCCGCCAGCTGGCGGCGGCCCGCGAGGTAGCTTGCTGGCGCGAGCTGACCGCCCAAGATCGCGACCTGCCCCGCAAGTGGGTGCTCACCGACGAGCAGATCGTAGAGGCGTGCCGGCGCGAGGCCCGCACCATTGACGAGTTGTTCATGGTGCGCGGCGTGCGCGAGAAGCTGGGCACGCGCGATGCGCGGGCCGTGGTGGCGGCGATGGTGCGCGGCATGGACGCCCCGCCCGATTCGTGGCCCGAGTTGGACAAGCCGTCGAAGAGCGAGCCGAACGTGGACGCGGAGCTGGACCTGATGGAGGCGCTCGTGCGCCTGCGGGCCCGCGAGAACGACATCGCCATGCAGACCCTGGCGAGCCACAACGAGCTGTGCCGGGTTGCCCGGGGCTACCGCGACGACGTGGACGTGCTGAAAGGATGGCGGCGCGCGCTCATCGGCGAAGAGCTGCTGGAGCTGCTGGCCGGCCGCATCTCGCTGTCGCTGGGGCCCGAGGGCCTGGTGGTGACGCGAAGGGGGGAGTAGCCTCTCCTGTCACCGGCAATCTTACGTATCTTTCACGCATTCGCCGCGGCGGGTGCGAACCTGCGCGCCCCTTGACTATAATAGCCCCCAAACATTTTCGGAAACGCATGTTCCAAGGAGTGAGAGACGATGATTTCCAACAGTTATCTGATGCTCGTGGTGGTGACCCTGATCATCGGTCTGGGCGCCCAGTGGTATGTGAACCACAAGCTGAAGACCTACAACCATGTGGCGAATTCCACGGGGCTCACCGGTGCCGAGGCCGCCCGTCAGATGCTCGCCTACTACGGCATCACGAACGTGCAGGTGTTCCGCGGCGGCCCGGGCCAGGACTTCTTCGACCCGCGCAGCAACTCGGTGACGCTGTCGCCCGAGGCCTACGACGGACGCACCATCACGGCCACGGCCACCGCCTGCCACGAGGTGGGCCATGCATGCCAGTATGCCCAGGACTACACGCCCATGAAGGTGCGCGGAGCCATCGTGCCCGCGGTGAACCTGGCCTCCAACGCGTGGGTCTTCCTGCTCATGGCCGGCATCTTCCTGCATATCTCGGGGCTGACCACGGCCGCCATTATCATGTACGCCGTGGTGGTGCTGTTCCAGCTGGTCACGCTGCCCGTGGAGTTCAACGCCTCCCAGCGCGCCATGGTGTACATGGGTCAGATCGGCCTGCCGGCTGCTGAGCGCAAGGGCGCCTTCGACGTGCTGCGCGCCTGCGCTTTCACTTACTTGGCCGCTGCGCTCACCTCCATTCTGCAGCTGCTGTGGCTGCTGAACCAGCGCGAGGACTAGGCGGCACGGCGCGCTATGGGGAAGGACGTTGCCCCCGCGATGCCGGCCGATAACGAGGAGGCCGAACCGGCGCTGTCGGTGTCGGCGGCCATGGGGCTTGCCAAAGACGCCCTGGAGGGCGTGGTCGTGCGTCTGATGGGCGAGGTGTCAGAGGTCAGCGACAAGCCCGGCTACAAGGCCGTGTACTTCACGGTGAAAGACGAGAAGGCGTCGCTGCCCTGCATGATGTGGATGAACCGCTACCAGGCCGCCGGCGTGCCGCTTTCCGTGGGCGCCCTGGTAGAGCTGACGGGCCGCTTCTCGCTGTACGCGGCGAAGGGCCGCATGAACTTCGATGTGTTCTCGGTGACGCTCGCCGGCGAGGGGCTGCTGCGCCTGCAGGTGGCCAATGTGGCCCGCGAGCTGGAGGCCATGGGGCTCATGGCTGCCGAGCGCAAGCGTTCGCTGCCGGTGTATCCCGAGGTCATCGGCATCGTCACATCGCCGCGCGGCTCGGTTATCCACGATATGCTGCGCACATTGCGGCGGCGCTATCCCCTGGCCCGCGTTCTGGTGGCCGGCGTGCCGGTGGAGGGCCCCGGCGCGGCCGACGGGCTGGTGGACGGTTTGGCCAAGGTGGTGTTCGCCGGCGCCGAGATGGTGCTGATCGGCCGCGGCGGCGGCTCCTTCGAGGATTTGATGCCCTTCAACGACCGGCGGCTCGCCCGCACCATAGCCGCGTGCCCTGTGCCCGTGGTCACCGGCATCGGGCACGAGACCGACACCACCATCGCCGATATGGTGGCCGACGTGCGGGCGAGCACGCCTACGGCCGCCGCCGAGGCCGTGGCACCGGCGCGCGCCCAGACCGAAGGCCGGCTGGACGCGCTCGGCCAGGCGCTGCACCGCGCCGAGGCGCGTCGCCTGGAGGGAGCCTCCCGCGCCCTCGAGCGCCTGGAGTCGCTGCCGCTGTTCCGGGAGCCCGCGCGCCTGTTCGATGCCGAGGCCCTGGCCATCGACGACTTGTCCGATCGCCTGGGCCGGGCGCTGCCCGACGCCCTGCGCGAGCGGCAGCACCGGGTGGGGCTTTTGGCCGAGGCCGTGGCGCGCATGCTGCCCGCCACCCTGGCGCGCCCCGCTTCCCAGGTATCGCTGGCCCAATCGCGGCTCGCGATGCGCGGGCCGATGCTGACCGATCGCCCGGCCGCCGCCTGCGCCCGCGACGGCCAGCGCCTGCGGGCTGTGGGCGAGCACCTGACCGATCGGTTCCGCAACGACGTTGCCGTGAACGCGGCGCGCCTGCACGATCTGTCGCCCCTCACCGTCATCGGCCGCGGCTTCTCCGTCGCCCGCGACGCCTCCGGCACCGTGGTGCGCTCGGTGGGCCAGGTGCGGGCCGGAGGCGCCCTCACCGTGGCTGTGGCCGACGGCGAGATAGACTGCACCGTCGAGAAGACCCGCCGCATCGATGCGGCAATCGAGGACTGGAAGGAAGACCTATGAGCGACACCGCCGAGATGCCCTTGACCCCTGTGGACGAGCTGACGTTCCGCGAGGCCCTGGCCGAGTTGGAGTCCATCGTGACCGTGCTCGAGAGCAACACGCTGGAGCTGGAGGACAGCCTGGCCCGCTACGAGCGCGGCGTGGTGCTGCTGGGCTCGCTGCAGCGGCGCCTGGCCTCGGCCGAGCAGCAGGTGGAGGTGCTGATGGGCGAGCTGGCCGCTGCCCCTGACGACGAGGAGCGCGACACCACGCTGTCCTAGGGCCCTGCCGCCAGCCGACGCCGCGCGTCTGGCAATCGGCAAGCGGCGGCCCGTTCGCCGATGAGGCGGCCCCCGCGGACGGGCGGCACGCGCGGGCACTCCTACAATGAATCAATACTCATTGATTAGGAGGTAAGTCTTGAACGTCCTCGTTATCAACGCCGGTTCTTCCTCGCTGAAGTACCAACTCGTCAATGTCGAAACCCAGGATGTGCTCGCCAAGGGAATCTGCGAGCGCGTCGGTTCCGCCGAGGCCTTCCACAAGCATGGCATCGATGAGAACGAACTGGTCATCGACGAGCCCATGGAAGACCACAACGCCGCCATGGCCGTGGTGCTGGAATCCCTCACCACGGGTCCGAACGCGGCCATCGACTCCCTCGACGACATCGACGCCATCGGGCACCGCGTGGTGCAGGGCGGCAAGTACTTCGACCGCTCCGTCGTGATCGACGACGATGTCATCGCGAAGATCGACGAGCTGGCCGAGCTTGCGCCTTTGCACAACAAGGCCGCCCTCATGGGCATCAAGGCCTGCCAGGAGCAGATGCCGGGCAAGCCCATGGTGGCCGTGTTCGACACCTCGTTTTTCCAGTCCATCCCGCCGAAGGCCTACATGTACCCGCTGCCCTACGAGCTGTACGAGAAGTACGCCATCCGCAAGTACGGGGCCCACGGCACCTCGCACCGCTACATCTCCGAGCGCGCGGCGGCCTTCATGGACGAGCCCATCGAGGATCTGAAGCTCATCACCTGCCACTTGGGCAACGGCTGCTCCATCTCGGCCATCGACCACGGCGTGGCCGTGGACACCTCCATGGGCCTCACGCCGCTGGACGGCCTCATGATGGGCACCCGCTGCGGCGCCATCGACCCGGCCATCGTCCCCTTCATCATGGAGAAGGAGGGGCTCACCACGGCCGAGGTGAACGACCTCATGAACAAGAAGAGCGGCCTTCTGGGCATCTCCGGCATCTCCAACGACCTGCGCAGCGTGAAGGAGGCCTCCGAGGCTGGTGATGCGCGTGCCCAGCTGGCCTACGAGATGTACTCGAACTCCGCAAAGAAGTACATCGGCCAGTACATCGCCGTCATGGGCGGTGTGGACGCCATTGTGCTGACGGCCGGCGTGGGCGAGAACTGCGAGAAGATGCGCCGTATGATCTTCGCGGGCCTGCAGCCCCTCGGCATCAAGATCGATCCCGAGAAGAACAAGCTGCGCGGCTCCGAGCGCGAGATCTCCACCGACGACTCCCTGGTGCGCATCGTGGTCATCCCCACCAACGAGGAGTACATGATCGCCCGCGACACCTACCAGCTGGTGAAGGAGGGCTCGTTGGAGATATCGGAGCTCTCCTAGCTTCCCCCTCATTCCCGTCATATATAAAAAAGAGGCGGCTCCGATAAGGGCCGCCTCTTTTTGGGGAGGGGGGGGGACGGTTTCCCGTCCCGTATCGCATCAGGCTACTTACTTCACCTGGGCGAGGGCGTTATTCACGGCATCCTTCAGGGCGCCGCTGGAAACGGTGGCGCCGGCAACGGCGTCAACCTCGGTGGACTGGGCCTCGATGATCTTGGCGGGCAGGGCGTCGAGGGCCTTGCTGCCCACGCCGGCGGTCTCTTGCTGCTGCACGATGTCGATGGCAGCGATCTTGTCGCCGTCCATGGTCACCTTCACGGCCAGCTCGTTGCCCATGCACAGGCGCGAGGTGCCCAGGTACTCGTTGGCGCCCAGCTGCGCGGCCTGGGTCGGGTCGGGGTCGACCTCGTGGCTGCCGCTGCCCTGGGTGTACACGATCTCGGACACCACGCCCATGGGAAGCGCCGGCAGCGGATCCTTCTCCACAGCCGCATTGGCGCCGGCCAGCGCGCCGAAGATCAGGCACTCGGCCATGTTGCCGCCGCCGTTGTACTGGTAGGGGGTCATGCCGCCGAACTCGCCGGCGGAGTACAGGTGCGGGATGGGCTCGCCGTCGGTGCCCACGACCTCGGCACGGGCGTTGCGGCGGGCGCCGCCCTGAGTGTTCAGGAAGGCCTGGATCATCTCAATGGCGTAGAAGGGGCCGTCGCCGAAGGCGCGCATGGTGTCGGCAGCGCGGTAGAAGGCCGGGTCGTAGCCCTCGTTGGCCATCTTGTTGAAGTCGGTGATGGTCTGCTCAAGCTTGCCGGCGGGGATGCCCAGGGCGCTCTCCAGCTCGGCGATGGAGTTGGCGGTCACGACCTGGTCCTCGAAGCCCTCGGGGATGCCATGGTACTCGGCGATGGCCTCGTTCTGGGCCGCATCCCACACCATATAGGTGTTGCGCGGGCGCTTCGGGCTGACCCAGTCGCCGTTGCTCGGCACATGGCCGTGGCGGTTGTACACGTCCTCGCGCAGGTAGCGCTCGCCGCCGTTGCCCACGACCACGACGCTGCCCGACAGGTTGCGCAGGTCGTTGAAGGTCTTGGCGTGCTGGTCCTCTTCCACCACGAAGGAGATGCCGCCCAGGGCGAAGCAGTTGCCTTCGAAGGCCTCCATGTGCCACAGGTCGGCACCCACGCCCATGGCCATCTTCACGCCGTCGCCGGTGTTGAACAGCGTGCCGGCCGGGGAGCTCTTGGTCAGGCCCAGGAAGTCCTCCACCATCTGCTTGTTGTTCTCGAAGCCGCCCATGGTCATGACGACGCCGTTCTTGGCGCGCACGTTCACGGTGTCGCCGTTCTTATCGACTTCGACGCCGATGACGGCCTTGCTCACGGGATCCTGGAACAGGCTCACGCCGGGGGCCATGTACCACACATCGATGTTGTCGGACAGGGACATGACCTTGTTGCGGTACACCTTCCACAGGGCGGAGTTGCACACGTTATCGCTCACGGTCAGCACGTGCAGCTGGTCGCCGCCCTCCAGCTCGGGGTACTCGGGGCAGAACATGCCGATGAGGGGCTGCGGAGAGGAGTCGTACTTCCAGTCCATGAAGTTCTCCTCGGGCACGCCGAAGAAGTCGCGCAGCATGGTCTTCGTCTGGGTGAGGCCCTCGGCGTACA
Organism: Adlercreutzia wanghongyangiae; assembly: GCF_035989245.1. Classification (NCBI taxonomy): domain Bacteria; kingdom Bacillati; phylum Actinomycetota; class Coriobacteriia; order Eggerthellales; family Eggerthellaceae; genus Adlercreutzia; species Adlercreutzia wanghongyangiae. The sequence continues at coordinate 63,344 of NZ_JAYMFF010000009.1, forward strand.
CGTCGAAGAGCTCCTCGTCGATCTCGAAGTCGCCGGCCATGGCCTTGTTGTAGGCGAACATGGCCTCCTTGCTGTCGGAGTTCAGGATGATCTGGCCGCAGAAGCGCGAGTTGCCGCCCTCCATGCCCTGGGGGGCCTTGTCGAGCAGCAGCACCTTGGCGCCAGCGTCGGCGGCATAGCAGGCGGCCACGGCACCGGCGGCGCCGAAGCCGATGACGACCACGTCGTACTCGCCGTCCCAGGCGATGGTGTCGGCGAAGGTGGTGCCGTCGCCGGTGGCACTCAGCTGAGTGTCATTGGCGCCCTTCGGCGCGCAGCCAGCCAGGCCAAGGCCCGCGATGGCCGCCACGCCGGCGGTACCGGTAATAAACTGTCGGCGGGTAAACTTTCCCATTTCCACTCCCTTACGTTCGTTGCTTTCGGTCGCCCCTCCCAAGGGATGCGGCCGATCGAGAGCGCCGTGCCCTCGGTGACAGGTGCCACTATAGCGAGGCGCTTGCGGTTAGCGTGATGGGTAAGCCGGGGGTAATGGCAGGTAGAATTCGCTAACCCGGGGCGCTAACCCACCTACTCACCCGTCAAAACGACGTTGAAAGTCAAGGGTGGCATTCGCCTGTCCTTTGTGATTTGATGGGAGCGCTGAGCAAGGGAGGGGTATCTATGAATCGTTTGCAAGGGGCGGCCGAAACGCTGCGCTCGGGCTTCGAGAGGCAGTTCCGAAGCACCGGGTCGGCGAGTCTGTTCGTGGGCCTCGCCTGCAACCTGGCCTTCGTGGGGCAGGTGTATTTCTGGCCGGCGCTGTGGCACACCTCGGCCTTCGCGCTGTCCTACACCGATGCCACCTACATCGCCGAGTTCCTGTGCGCGCTGGCACTGGGCGTGCGCCTAGGGCGCGGCGGCGGCCCCTGGGTATCGGGTCGCATCCTGTGGGCCGCGGCGCTTCTGGTGCTGGCTACGCTGGTGGCGTACTGCATCATGTTCGAGTTGGGCATCGATGCACCCGATGCGGTGAACTGGCTGTTCGGCGGCGTATTCGGCGTGTACCTCCCCTTGGCTATGGTGTCGTGGCTCGAGGTGCACATGGATCTGGATGCCTCGTCGGTGGTATGGAACATCATGTTGTCGGCGCTGTTCGCATCGTTCGCCATCTGGGTGTTCTCGGGGTTGGTGGGCGTGAAGATCTGCGCCTGCATGGCGTTGCTGCTGTTCATCGCCACCTTTGTGCTGACGCGCAAGCTGAAGGCCGTCCGTGCCGGCGTGCCGGGCGAGGCGCTTTCGGACGGTGCCGACGTGGAGGCCTTCCGCTATTCCGCCTCGGCCACCTTCCTGTTCAGCTTCGCCTTCATCACCGCCATCTCCTTCGCGGGCATCGCGGGCGATACCGCCTCCTTTGCCACCGGGGCCTTCTTCGCCCCCATGTTGCTGATCTGCGTGCTGGCGCTGCTGGTGAACGTGTCGTCTTTCCCCCTGGCCAGCATCGCGGTGCCGGCCATCGTGATGGCCACCATCGCCACCTCGTCGCTGCACATCGACCCGGCCCTGTCCTTCGACCTGGCGGCGTTGGGCATGTTCCTGTTTCTGGCCTATGCCGTGGTGCTGCTGTGCGGCGCGCTGCGCGGGAACGTGCGCGGGGCCGCCGTGGCGCTGCTGCGCCTGATGGTGGCGTTCACTGCCGGCTGCATTGTCGGGCGCGTGTGCATGGCGCTGTGCTTCCAGTTCGCCGGCGACTTCGCCTCCGATATCCTGGTGCTGCTGTCGGTGGTGGCGGCCAATGCGGCCATGGTCATCTTGATTCGCCGCGGCGCGGTGCTGCGTCGCTCGGGAGAGGTGTTCGCGGCAGGGGAGGAAGAGCCCCTGGAGCAGGTCGTCCAGTCGCGGCGCGCCGCCGAGATCGACCGGGTTGCGGCCAAGGCCAATCTGGGCGAGCGCGAGAAGGAGGTACTCGTGCTGCTTTTGGAGGGCAAGTCGGCCAGCGAGGTGGCCCGGGCGCTGGTGGTGGCGAACGGAACGGCGAAATCGCACATTCGCCACGTGTACAAGAAACTGGGCATCCACAGCCGCGACGAGCTGTTCGAGATGTTCGACGAGGCCCGCGCTGCTTCTCCCACGCGGTCCCTTACGTAAAAAAGCCGGCCCGGAGGCCGGCTTTTCCGCATGGCGCGCCTTACTTCCCCTGGGCCTGGACGGCGGTGATGGCTACCACGCCCACGATGTCGTCGGCCGAGCATCCGCGGGACAGGTCGTTCACCGGTGCGGCGATGCCCTGGAGGATGGGCCCGTAGGCCTCGGCCTTCGCCAGGCGCTGCACCAGCTTGTAGCCGATGTTGCCGGCGTCGATATCGGGGAACACCAGCACGTTGGCGCGGCCGGCGACAGGGGAGTCGGGGGCCTTCGCGGCGCCGATCTCGGGCACGATGGCGGCGTCGAGCTGCAGCTCGCCATCCACGGCGAGCTCGGGTGCCAGCTCCTTTACCTTGGCCGTGGCGGCCACCACCTTGCCGGCGTCGTCGTTTTTGGCCGAGCCGTAGGAGGAGTGGGACAGCATGGCGATGACGGGCTCGGCGTCGTCGATCAGCGAATGCCAGGCCGCGTCGGCGTTCAGGGCGATCTGCGCCAGGCGGTCGGCATCGGGCTGCACCTCCAGACCGCAGTCGCTGAACAGGAAGGTGCCGTTGTGCCCCAGATCGCAGTCGGGCACGTTCATGATGAAGAAGGAGCTGACCATCTGCGCCCCGGGAGCCGTCTTCAAAATCTGCAGAGCCGGGCGCAGCACGTCGCCGGTGGAATGGCAGGCGCCGGAGACCAGGCCGGCGGCCTCGCCCTCCTTCACCATCATCATGCCGAAGTACAGCTCGTTGTCCATGAGCGCGCGCGCCTCATCGACGGTCATGCCCTTAGAGGCGCGCAGCTCGGCCAGCTTCTCGGCATAGGGCTCGCGCAGCTCGGAAGTGAGGGGATCGATGATGCGGGCGCCTTCCAGCTGGTAGCCGGCGGCGGCGATGGCGTCGGGGTTGCCCAGGATGATGAGGTCGGCCAGGTTGTCGGCGTGAATCTGCTCGGCGGCCGCCAGGGTGCGCTCGTCGTTGCCCTCGGGCAGCACGATGGTCTGCTTGTCGGCCTTGGCGCGGGCGATCATGGTTTCCAGAAATGCACTCATGGGCTTGTCCTTTCGTGGGCGTGGCTGGTGCGTCGCACCCCATGATAGGGCCTCCTGCGCCGGCAGGGGCCCGCGTTGCGGTCGATGAGGCCAATTATTCGGTTTATATGGGATTTGCCGCCCGACGGGGGCGAGTCGGTACAATAGGCAGCACTTGAAAAGGCGGCATCCTTGCCGCCGTTTCTCTGATTGTGCGACAAAACGAGACAGGGGGAGTCATCCGCCATGACAGTTCGCTACGCTGATTTCCGCGACATCGCCATCGCCGACTTCGACGCCGTGGTGGTGGGCTCGGGCTTCGCCGGCGCCGTCTGCGCCCGCGAGCTGGCCGAGCAGGACGCCATGAACGTGCTTGTCATCGAGAAGCGCGGGCATATCGGCGGCAATATGTACGACGAGTACGACCGTGCGGGCATTCTCGTGCACCGCTACGGGCCCCACATCTTTCACACCAACGACCGGGCGGTGTTCGACTATGTGAGCCGGTTCTCGCCGTGGACGTCCTACCAGCACCGCGTGCTGGCCGACTGGTACGGCACCTATCTGCCCGTGCCCGTGAACAAGACCTCGCTGGAGATCGCCTTTGGCGACGAGAAGGCCGCGCGCCTCATCGAGAAGCTCATCGCCACCTTCGGCGACGAGCGCAAGGTGACCATCAACGAGCTGCGTGCCCAGGCCGATCCGGAACTGGCCGAGGTGGCCGATTTCGTGTACGAGAACGTGTTTCTGTACTACACCCAGAAGCAGTGGGGGCTCACCCCCGAAGAGGTGGACCCGTCGGTGACGGCGCGCGTGCCCGTGTTCATCTCGCGGGACGACCGCTACTTCCAAGACGAGTTCCAGGGAATGCCCGCCGAGGGCTACACGCGCCTGTTCGAGAACCTGTTGGGCCACGACAACATCACCGTGTGCCTGGATACCGAGGCGGAGAGCGTGTTCGAGCTGGTGTTCGCCAGCGGCGACGAGGACGCGCCGCTTTCTGCCATCCGTATCAAAGACGAGGACTTCACCGGCCCCATCGTGTACACGGGCCCGCTGGACGAGCTGTTCCTGGCCCGCTTCGGGCGGCTGCCCTACCGCTCCCTCGATTTCGTGTACGAGACCTTCGACGAGGACCACCACCTGCCCTGCGGCACTGTGAACTACACGGTGAGCGAGGACTACACGCGCATCACCGAGTTCAAGTGGCTGACCGGCCAGACCGGCTCGCGCACCACCATTATGAAGGAGTATCCGCGGCCCTACGACGACCCGTCCTCCCAGATTCCCTACTACGCCATCATCGACGACGACAACGATGCCCGCTACGAGCGCTATCGGCGCCTGACCGACGCCCTGCCGAACTTCCACCCGCTGGGACGTTTGGCCCAGTACCGCTACTTCAACATGGACAAGGTGGTGGCCGACGCCCTCGCGGCCAGTCGCCGCATCCTGGCGTCGGGCGAGGCAGCCAGCACCGGCTCCCCGTCCTAGGAGGTTTCCGTGAAGACCATTACCTTCGCCGTACCCTGCTACAATTCCGCCGCCTACATGGACCACTGCGTGGAAACGCTTCTGGCCTGCGGCGACGACATCGAGATACTGCTGGTGGACGACGGCTCCACCAAGGACGACACCGCCGCCATCGCCGATCGGTGGGAACGCGAGCATCCGGGCACCGTGCGGGCCATCCACCAGCCCAACAAGGGCCATGGCGGAGCGGTGAACACGGGGCTGGCGAACGCGACCGGCTTCTACTTCAAGGTGGTCGACTCCGACGACTGGCTGGACGACGCGGCCATGTTCCCCCTCATGGAGTACATGCGCTCCCAGGTGGAGGCGCCGGTGCCCTGCGACATGGTGGTGGCCAACTACGTGTACGAGAAAGTGGACGAGGGCGTGCAGAAGGTGATGGGCTACGCCAACGTGCTGCCCGAGGGCTACGAGTTCGGCTGGGACGAGGTGGGCACCTTCCTACCGAGCCAGTACCTGTTGATGCACTCGGTGTACTACCGCACCGACATGCTGCGCAAGATGCACCTGACGCTGCCCGAGCACACTTTCTACGTGGACAACATCTTCGTGTACGAGCCTTTGGTGTACGTGCGCACCATGCGCTACTTCAACGTGGATGCCTATCGCTACTTCATCGGCCGCGAGGACCAGTCGGTGAACGAGAAGGTGATGATGGGCCGCATGGACCAGCAGCTGCGCGTCACCCGCCAGATGATCGACAACGTAGACCCGCAGGCGGTGCGCAACCGCCATCTGCGCCACTATCTGCGCAACTATCTGTCCATGATGATGTGCATCTGCTCGGTGTTTCTGCGCATGCGCGGCGGGGAAGAGGACGAGGAGGATCTGAAGGGCATTTGGAGCTATCTGAAGGAGCGCAATCCCTCGCTGTACCGGCGGGTGCGCACCAACGCCCTGAACCTGGCCACGAACCTGCCCACCGAGGCGGGGGAGAAGATCGGCCTGGCGGGCTATCAGATCGCCCAGAAGATCTTCAAGTTCAACTAGCGGAAACTCGATGCGGCCCCGCACGCGGCGCATCGGGCATTCGAGAGGCGTGAGGTGAGAGCGTTGAACCTGGTACTGGCCATCGATATTCGGAACACCCACACCCGCCTCGGCCTGGCTGCCGACGGCGTGCTCGCGGCCCAGTGGTCGGTGGGAACGGATGCAGGCTGCACGGCCGACGAGGCGGTGGCCTGCGTGGCGACGTTCTTCGACGCCGTGGACTGCGGCCTGACGCCGCTGGCACCCGAGGCGGCGCTCGCGGCGATCGATCTGCCCTCCTGCGCGCCCCTGGCCGACGGAGCCATCATCGCCTCGGTGTTCCCCTCGCTGACCGAGGTATGGGTGGAGGCGGCTCGGCGCGTGACCGGCACGCGCCCCCTTACCGTGGGACCCGGCTTAAAGAGCGGCCTCAAGATGGCGTTTTCCGACCCGGCCTCGGTGGGGGCCGACCGGGTGGCCGAGATGGTGGCCGCGAAGACGGCCTACGGGGCCCCCGTGCTCGTGGTGGATCTGGGCACTTCCACCACTTTCGAGCTGCTCGATCGCGAGGGCTCGTTCAAGGGAGGCATCATCGCGCCCGGTATGCGCCTGGGAGCGGCGGCCCTGGCCCGCGGGGCGGCCCAGCTGCCCTCGGTAGAGCTGCGGGCCCCGCGCTCGCTTCTGGGACGCACCACCGAGGCCGCCATGCAGTCGGGCATCGTGATGGGGGAAGTGGCCCGCATCGACGGGCTCATCGACATGATTTGGGACGATGCCGGCTACACCACGCCGGTGGTGCTGACGGGCCGCGGCGCCGAGGGCATCGCCGCACTGATGGCGCATGACGCGGTGGTGGATCAGACCCTGGGCCTGCGGGGCCTGGTGGAGCTGCATGCCCTGAACCGCCGCTAGGGCAATGCGGGCTGCGGGCGGCCTGAAGGCCGCCCCTACGAGGTCGTTTCGATCGAGCGCGATTTCCGTCCCCGATCCCGTAGGGGCGGGCTTCAGCCCGCCCGAGACCTTCCAGGCATGGGCATCCCTCTCTGTTCTTGCCCCTCGTAGGGGCGGGCTTCAGCCCGCCCGCTCGGGCGGATGCGCCTCGCGGTACGATCCACCGTTCCGCTATTTATAATCTTCCACGTTCTTGGAAGAGCTGCCGGTGGTGTTGCCGGCGTTTCTCAACTCGAATCCGAACCGTACGGTATCGTCGCCGAAGCGGTCGCGCAGGGCGTCGGTGGCCGCCAGCAGCTGGCGACGCTTGCCGTCGTCCTCGATGAGGGGTGCCCCCTCGCCGCGCGCGGGACAAGGCTCTTCGAAGGCCGCGGCATCGAACAGGCTCTCCTGCACCGGCTCCTCCCGATGCTCGAAGTGGGTGACGGCCACGCCGAGCAGGCGTACCTTCGCGCCGGGCACCCAGATGTCGTCGATCATCGCGTGCAGCAGCGGAGCGAAGGCGATGTCGTCATTGGTGGGGGCGGGCAGGCGCCGCTGCACCGAGTGGGTGGTGCGGTCGGCGAAGCGCACCTTCACGGCCACGGTGCGACCGGTCAGCCCCTTGCGCCGCAAGCGGCGCCCCACTTTGGCGGCGATGGTGGACAGCGCCGCCTCGATATCGCCCCGATCCGTGAGGTCTTCGGCGAAGGTGACCTCGTTGGACACCGACTTCACTTCGTTGTCTTCCCGTACGGGCGACCGGTCGCGACCCAGTGCGCGATCGCGCATCATCTCGCCGTTCTTCCCGAACACCCGGCGCAGAAGCGACGGCTCGGCCGCCCCCAGGTCGGCCAGGGTGCGCACCCCGTGACCTGTCAGCGCCCGCTCAGCCGCCGCGCCCACGCCGCTTAAGGTGCGCACGGGCAACGGCCCCAGGAAGGATGCCTCGGTGCCGGGGTACACCACGGTGAGTCCTCGCGGCTTGTCCATGTCCGAGGCGATCTTCGCCACCGACTTCGACGCGCCCACGCCAATGGAGCAGGTGACGCCGAGCTCGGCCACGCGTCGCTGGATGCGCTGGGCCACCACGGCGGGATGCTCGGTGTTCACGGCAGTGGGGGACACGTCCATGAAGGCCTCGTCGATGGAAACCTGCTGCACATGAGGCGTCTCGTCGCGCAGGATGGCCATGATGGCTGCCGACATCTCGCGATAGCGATGGAAATGACCATGAGTCCAGATGGCATCGGGGCACAGCTGGCGCGCCAGGGATGCGGCCATGGCGCTGCGCACCCCGAAGGCGCGGGCCTCGTAGGAGCAGGTGGACACCACCCCGTGGGCTTGCGGATCGCCGCCCACGATAACGGGCTTGCCGCGCCAGCCGGGATGGTCCAGCTGCTCCACCGAGGCGAAGAAGGCGTCCAGGTCGACGAGCAGAATGGCCGGCCCCTCCCAGGGCAGAAGCGGTATGTCGTTCTCTTCGTTCATGGCCGCATTGTATCGCAAGGAGCCTTCTTATGAAACATCTGTTCTGAATAATGGGATAAAAAGGGCGGCCCCCAAGGCCGCCCGCAGAATCGGGAAGGACCCCCTAGCGTTCGCTCGCCAGAAAGAACAGGGCCATGGTACCCGGGCCCGAGTGCGCGCCGATGACCGGGTCCACCCAGTTGATGAGGATGTCGGTCACACCGAAGCGCTCGCGCACGAGATCGGCCACATACTCGGCATCCTCCAGGCAATCGCCGTGGGTGATGAACACCGTCTGCTCGGCTACGGGCGCGTTAGCCGTCTGCTCCATATGGTCCACGAGGGCCTTGAGCGACTTCTTGCGCCCGCGCACCTTCTCCAGCGGAATGAGGTGCCCCTCGTCGTCCACGTGCATGACCGGCTTGATGTTCAGCAGCGTGCCGGCCCAGGCGCTCGTGCGCGACACGCGCCCGCCGCGGAACAGGAACATGAGGTCGTCCACGGTGAACCAGTGGGCCAGGTGCAGCTTGTGCTCCTCCACCCAGTTGCGCACCTCCTGGATGCTCTTGCCCTCATCGCGCATCCTCGCCGCATAGTACACGAGCAAACCCTCGCCGAGGGAGGCGGCCAGCGTGTCCACGGCGCATACCGTGCGGTCGGGGTACAGGCCGCCAAGCTCGGTCAGCAGAAGCTCGATGGCCTGGTAGGTGCCGGAAAGGCCGCTGGAAAATCCCAGGTACAGCACATCGCGGCCCTCTTTCAGCAACGCCTCGATGGTCTCGCGCGACTCCTTCAGGTTCGGCAGCGAGGTGGTGATCACCTTGCCGTCGCGCATCATGGTGTAGAACTGCGACAGATCGGTCTTCTCGCCTTTCAGATAGCTGCGGTACTCCTCGCCGTCCACCATGAAGGTGAGGGGCAGCACAGCCAGGTCGTACTGGTCGATGATGTCCTCGGGCAGGTTGCTGGAGGAATCGGTGACGATGGCAAAGCTCATGGGCGCTCCTATTCGGTGTAGCGGCCGCGTTCCGCGCAGGGTGGGCCGCCGTTTTATCGCTGGCGCTATTCTAGCGCAGCCGCGGCGTGCGCAGGAGCTGGGAGGAGAACTGTAACCCAGGCCGTTTTCCGCCGCGTGGCCTTGCTTCGGCCCCGCGGCTGCCGCCCCGTCGCGCGGGCCTTCCGTCCGCGGTTTTTACACGCAGCCGCCGCGAGCCCCGTTCACGGCCGCGGCGGCTTGACGTATACTGAACCAACTGCACCCAAGGGCCGCGCTGTGCACGGCCTGACCATAGACCGAACGCGAGGACGAGAAGGAGAAGGACCCACCGTGGCAAACAACTACAAGGACACGATGAACCTGCCCAGCACCGATTTCCCCATGCGCGGCAACCTGCCGCAGCAGGAGCCCCGTCGCCTGGAGAAGTGGCAGCGCGAGGACATCTACCGCCGCGTGCTCGAGAAGAACGTCGACGGCAAGCCCTTCGTCCTGCACGACGGACCGCCCTACGCCAACGGTCCCATCCACATCGGTCACTCCTTCAACAAGATCCTGAAGGACTTCGTGGTGAAAAGCCACGCCCAGCGCGGCTACTTCAGCCCCTACATCCCCGGCTGGGACTGCCACGGCCAGCCCATCGAGCACATGGTGGAGGTCACCTTGGGACCCGAGAAGATGGCGGCCATCTCCCAGCCCGAGCTGCGCCAGCTGTGCCGCGAGTGGGCCGAGAAGTACGTCGACATCCAGCGCGAGGGCTTCAAGCGCCTCGGCGTGAACGCCGATTGGGAGCATCCCTACCTCACCTTCATCCCGAACTACGAGGCCGGCAACGTGGAGATCTTCAAGGACCTGTACCTGAAGGGGTCGGTCTACCGCGGCCGCAAGCCCATCCACTGGTGCACGAACTGCCACACCGCCCTGGCCGAAGCCGAGATCGAGTACGGCGATGAGGTGTCGCCCTCCATCTACGTGAAGTTCAAGCTGGACGCCATGCCCGGCATCTTCGAGGCCGCCGGGGCCGCCGGCGACGCCTTCATCCTCATCTGGACCACCACGCCCTGGACGCTGCCGGCCAACACCGCCGTGTCGCTCGCGCCCGAGGCCGACTACGTGATGGTGCAGGTGGGCGGCGACAACCTCGTCATGGCGAAGGAGCTGGTGGAGACCGTGGCCGAGGTGGCCGGCTGGGAGGACTACGCGCTCGTGGCCGATAGCGCCGGCGAGCCCGTGGCCATCAAGGGCAAGCAGCTGTTCGGCCTCACCTACACCGCGCCCGTGCGCCACGACATCAAGGGCACGGTCATCTACGGCGACCACGTCACCCTGGACACCGGCACCGGTGCCGTGCACACGGCTCCCGGCCACGGCCAGGACGACTACCTGGTGGCCCTGGAGTTCGACATCCCGCTGCTTATGCCCGTGGACGACAACGGCGTGTTCACCGACGAGGCCGGCCGCTTCGCGGGGCTGTCCACCGACGAGGCGAATCCCGTCATCATCGAATGGCTGCGCGAGCAGGGCACGCTCGTGGCCGAGAAGAAGATCAACCACTCCTACCCGCACTGCTGGCGCTGCCACCAGCCGGTCATCTTCCGCGCCACCGATCAGTGGTTCGTGTCCATGGACAAGAACTCCCTGCGCGAGCGCGCGCTTGCGGCCATCAACTCCGAGGTGAACTTCGTGCCGGCCTGGGCGAAGAACCGCATCGGCGCCATGGTGGCCGACCGTCCCGACTGGTGCATCTCGCGCCAGCGCAGCTGGGGCGTGCCCATTCCCGTGTTCAAATGCGCGAAATGCGGCTCCACCGTGGCCACCGAGGAAACCTTCGACGCGGTCATCGAGCTGTTCAACACCAAGGGCGCCGACGCCTGGTTCACCATGGAACCCTCCGAGTACCTGCCCCGCGGCACTAAGTGCGAGGTGTGCGGCTGCACCGAGCTTCTGCCCGAGAAGGACATCCTGGACGTGTGGTGGGAGTCCGGCGTGTCGCACACGAGCGTGTGCCGCCATCGCTCCGCCGAGGGCATGCGCTTCCCGGCCGACCTGTACCTGGAGGGCTCCGACCAGCACCGCGGCTGGTTCCAGTCGTCGCTGCTCACCTCCATCGGCGCCTACGGCGTGCCGCCGTACCGATCGGTCATGCACTGCGGCTTCACCGTGGACGAGGAGGGCCGCAAGATGTCGAAGTCGCTCGGCAACGGCATCGATCCGGTGGAGATGTGCGAGAAGTTCGGCGCCGACGTGCTGCGCCTGTGGGTGTCCTCCTGCGACTACTCCCAGGACGTGTCCATCTCCGACGGCATCCTGAAGCAGGTGTCCGACGCCTACCGCCGCTTCCGCAACAGCTTCCGCTTCCTTCTGGGCAACCTGGACGACTTCGGCGCCGACGACTACGTGGCGTGGGAGGAGCTGGAGCCCATCGACCAGTGGCAGATGGTGCGCACCCTGCAGCTTCTGGCCGACGTGGAGGCCTCCTACGAGGCGTTGAAGTTCAACGCCGTGTACCGCGCGCTCTACGACTACGTGAACGACCTGTCGGCCGTGTACATGGATGTGACGAAGGACCGCCTGTACGCCGAGGCGCCTAACTCGGTGCGCCGCCGCGCCGTGCAGACGGTGCTCATGAACATCCTGGAGGTGCTCGTGCGCGTCATGAGCCCCATCCTGTCGTTCACTACCGACGAGGTATGGGACTGCTACCCGCCCGCGCTGCGCGAGGAGCCAGGCCGTCCCGTATCGGTGCAGCTGGCCGGCTGGCCCGTGCCCGCCGACTTCACGCCCGCGGTGCCCGCTGACGCCGCAGCTTCGACGGCCGCCTTCGAGGAGATGATGGCGGTGCGCGAGGTGGTCACCAAGGCCCTCGAGGACGCCCGTACGGCGAAGATCATCGGCAAGAGCCAGGAGGCCGCCGTGACGGTTACCGCACCGGCCGCCGTGGTGGCTACGGCGCGCGCCTTCGACGCCGCCGTGTTCGAGGAGCTGTTCATCGTGGCCTCGGTGGCCTTCGAGGAGGGCGCCGGCGACGAGATTGTGGCGACGGTGGCGGTGGCCGAGGGCGAGAAGTGCCCGCGCTGCTGGAACATCCGCACACTCGGCGGGAATCCGGACCATCCGGATGTGTGCGAGCGCTGCGCCGCCGCGCTGGACGCCATCGGCTTTGCGGGCGAGTAGCTCATGACCTTGGAAGACAAGCGCGCGGAAGGGGAGGAGGCGCGGTCTGCGACGGCGTGCCCCTCCCTGCGTGGGCGCAACCTCGCCATTTTCGCGCCCTTGGCCGTGGCATGGTTCGCGCTGGATATGGCCACGAAGGCCTATTTCAACACGTTTCCCGTGGGCGCGGTGGCCGGCGGCCCCTTCCTGGGGCTGCTCCAATTCCGCCTGGCCCACAACACGGGAGCGGCCTGGGGCATGTTCGGCGATTCCACCTTCGCCTTGGGTATCATGTCGCTGCTCGTGTGCGCCGCACTGCTGGCATACCTGCTTATCACGGCGCGCCGCGCCTCGGTGCTCGAGGTGGTAGGCGTGGCCCTCGTATTCGCCGGCGGCCTGGGCAACGCAGTGGATCGCTTCACCTTGGGCTACGTAGTGGACTTCATCGACACCACGTTCATCAGCTTTCCCACGTTCAATGTGGCTGATATTGGTGTGACCTGCGGATTCGTGCTGTTTTTCGCGGGCATGCTGTGGTCGACGCGTCGCGCGGAATCGAAGGATCTGTAGATGCCACGTTCCCTCTGCCATATCGTTTCCGCCGACGACGCCGGATGCCGCCTGGATGCCCTGTGCGCCGCGCGCGGTCTGTACGCCTCGCGCTCGGCAGCGGCCCGGGCCATCGAGGAGGGCCGCGTGTTCGTGAATGGCGCCACGGTGTCCAAAAAGCATGCGGTGGCCGCCGGCGACACCGTCGTCTACGAGGTGGACGACGAGCCCGAGTCCGTCGTCGTGTACGGCGAGCCCATCGACTTGGACATCCGCTACGAGGACGAGGACATGCTCGTCATCTCCAAGCAGGTGGGCCTGGTGTGCCATCCTTCCGTCGACCATGCCCACGGCACGCTGGTGAACGCGCTCATCTGGCACTGCGGCGAGGAGAATCTCTGCAATGTGCAAGGCGAGGAAGCCGACCGCCTCGGCATTGTGCACCGGCTCGACCGCGACACCTCGGGCCTCATGCTGGCCGCCAAGACCGACGAGGCAGGCCGCGAGCTGATGGCCCAAATTCAGGAGCGGGCGGTGGATCGCCACTACCTGGCCCTTGTGCACGGCATCGTGGCCCACGACACCGGCATGATCGACGCCCCCATCGCGCGCTCGGCCGACGAGCGCTGCCGCATGGCCGTGCGCGACGTGCCTTCGGCCCGCGAGGCCATCACCACCTTCCGTGTGCTGGAGCGTTTCGAGGCGGGCCCGAAGGACGACGGCTACAGCCTCATCGAGTGCAAGCTGTTCACCGGGCGCACCCATCAGATTCGCGTGCACATGCAGTACACGCGCCACCCCATCGTGGGCGATCCGGTGTACAACGCCCACGGGCCGCGCGACGCGCGCGCCCAGCTGGGACTTGATCGACAGTTCCTGCATTCCTACAGCATTGCCTTCGAGCATCCCGTCACAGGCGAGCCCATGGCCTTCGCCGACCAGCTGCCGCGCGACTTGGCCGAGGCGCTGGCGGCCCTGCGCGAGCGCTCGGTCGGGGTGACGGATGCCGGCCGCGAGGTGTTCGCCCTCATGGAGGCATCTCCCGTACCTTCGGTGGAGGGAACAGTGCCCCATGAGTAAGAAGGTTGCGCCCGTACCGGGCAAGGTGGGCGTCATCATCGCGAACACGGGCACGCCCGCGGCCCCCACGGCCAAGGCCGTGAAGAAGTACCTGTCCCAGTTCCTCATGGATCCGCGCATCTGCCCCATGCCGCGTCCGGTGTGGTGGCTGCTGCTGCACACGGTCATCCTGCGCAAGCGCGCGCGGGCGTCGGCCGAGAAGTACCGCGCCATCTGGACGACCGGCGGCTCGCCCATGGCCGTGGCCTACGCGGCCTTAGAGCGCGGGCTTGCCGACTACTACCGCAATTGCGGGCTTCCCGTCGAGGTGCGCTCCGCCATGAGCTACGGCAAGCCGTCGCTGAAGCGGGCGGTGCGCGAGCTGAAGGAGGCCGGTTGCGAGCGGCTCGTGGTGCTGCCCATGTACCCGCAGTCGGCGTTGTCCACCACAGCATCCGTAGCCGACGGCACGGCCCGGGCCGTGCGCCGCGCCCGCTGGAAGGGCGCGGTCGACTTCATCGACGAGTACGGCGAGGACCCGGTGTACGTGCGCGCCATCGCCGCATCGGTGCGCAATGCGGGCTTCTCCGAGGAACGGGGCGACCGCCTGCTGTTCTCGTACCATTCCATCCCGCTGAAGGACATCGAGGCGGGGGACACTTACGAGCTGCAGACCGGCGCCACCAGCCTGGCCGTGGCCGGCGAGCTGGGACTCGACCGCCGCAGCTGGACCATCAGCTATCAGAGCCGCTTCGACAAGGGCCGTACATGGCTATCGCCCTTCACGCGTCCCACGCTCGTGCGCCTGGCCCAAGCCGCCGAGCCGGGCAGCCGCCTGTTCGTGGTGTGCCCGAATTTCGCGGTGGACTGCCTGGAAACGCTCTACGACGTGCCGTACGAGCTGGAACCCATCTACCGGGCGGCCCTGGCCGGCGAGTTGGTGGACGCCGAAGAGGAACCCGGCGCCCTGGAGAACACCGGCAAGCGCGCCGCCCATTGCGACGCGCACTTGAAGGCGCATCGCGACATCGCGAAAACCGTGCGCATGAAGCGTGTCGCCGAGGATTTCCGCCGCGGCGCCCATCGCCAGCCAAGCGCCGACGAGCCCTTCGTGTACGTGCCCTGCCTGAACAAGTCGCGCGCCCACCTGAAGGTGCTCGCCCACGTGCTCGCCCCCTACGTGGGCGAGGAGCCCGTCTAGCGACGGGAATGACATCGGAGCTTTTGTTAGCGCCTCGACGAGCGGAATGGACAATCTTTGGAAACAGAAGAGGGGTGACTGCTCATCAGGCAGTCACCCCGGTTGACGACGAGGAATATACGAGCCCTAGATCTGCTTGCCCTGAGCCACGCTGTGTCCGACGAGACGTCCGAACGTCATGGCGCGCCCGTGGCTGAGACCGGGGCACAGGAGCGGGTAGTCGCTGGCGAAGAAATCACCTTGCACGTTTCCGATGGCGTAGAGGCCGGGGATGGCAGTTCCATCCTCGCGAAGAACCTGGCACTCGTCGTTGACCGATAAGCCGAAGATGCACACGAAGGCGCCGAAAGGAACGACGCCGGCATAGAAGGGCGCCTTTTCCACGCTTGTATGCTCGAGCCAGCGTGGATCCTTGGAGAAGTCCTCGTCGACCCCTTTGCTGCACAATTCGTTGTATCGCTCGACACTGGCCTTGAGGGTATCCGCAGGCACATCGAGCTGGGCGGCAAGATCTTCGAGGCTTTCCCCACGGAAGAGGAAGCCGCCCTCGATGGCCTTATCGAGCACCGAATCGATGTCCTCGCCCACGAGCGGGCCGAAATTGTCTTCATTTTCGGGGATCATGGCCAGCACCTTATCGCGGAAATCGCCGTCGAAGAGGTACCAGGACTTGTGAAGTGGCTGGGCGACCATGGCGTTGGTGGTGGCCACGTTGCTCGGGGTCTCGTTGTAGAAGCGCTTGCCATGCGCATTGAACTGCATCCAGCCGATGGTGGTGGGCTGCAGGGGAGAGTTGGGGCCAGCGGCGTGAACCATCATGGCAGCGGGACCTTCCTGGGTCTTGCCTCCGGCCCACAGCCCCATTTTCAGACCGTCGCCCATGTTTCCCTCGATAGGGTTGTACATGGTCGGCATCGTGCGCAGAAAGCGGGGACACCACGCTTCGAGCATTTCCTCGTTTCCTCCGATGTCGCCCGTGGCGAGGACAACGGCTTTGGCAGCGTTGTACTGCACGAAGCTTCCGTCCTCGGCGGTCACGACAACGCCGGTGACCGTACCGTCTGTCTCTTGCACCAGTTGCTCTGCATGAGTGTTATACACAAACTCGGCGCCCTGGGCTTCCGCTTTTTTGACGATGGGGCGAAGAATCTGGCCCGTTGGCCATACGTCGTCGGTGATGCTGCCCGTTCCGAAGGAATGGGAGGTGGGGTACTGCTTGTAATAGGCTTCAACCTCGGTACGGGTTTCCTCGCCCTTGGAGGCCGTCGTCTCCACTCCTGCCTCGTTTCCGATGGCGATGACCTCGTCCATCATCTCGCCGCTTCGGCGAGCCCAGATGTTAATGAGGTTGCCAGACACCCAGGAATGCCCGTACTGCACAAGCTCGTTGACGATCTTCGGCGCATCGATTTCGATACCCTCGGCCTTCTGATAGGAAGAGCCGATAGCTCCGATGTCCGATCCATGGGCCGTCCACTGATCGGACTGCTCGATGACGGCAACGGTCGCTCCGTCGCTCGCAGCTGCCTGGGCGGCGTTGATGCCCGCGATGCCTGCGCCGATGACAATGACGTCGAAGTCGCGTACCTCGGCGATGTCGGTTATGGGCTCGGGCGCGATTTCCCATGAGCGCTTGCCCGCATCAGCGCTCGTCGCGCCTGTTGCTGCCAACGAGGCAGTGCTCGCCTCGGGCGCTTTTGGCGCGCACCCCGTAGCGGTCGCCAAGAGAGCCGTCGCGCCGGCAATCGCCCCTCCGGCGATGAAGTCCCTTCGATTCAAAATCGTAGCCATGTCCTTCTCCAATCCTCTATAATGCCTTTTGGGCACGCTTGGAGCGAGGGAGGATTGCTCCAAGCGAGCTGGGGACATCATGCCTGGGTCCAGACGTCGCGCAAATCCCATTTTCGTATGGTTTTATGGAATTGGCTCGCGTCAGTCCTGCGCACAATAACCTAATAAAAAAGATATGAGACCATTGAGCAGGGAATTCATGGAGCCTAATAGCAAGTATGCGCAGACGGGCGCGCCGCCGTTCCTCGATGCGTCCCTTTTTCAGAAGGCGGTTCTCGGAACCGCCGCCGGCTTAGGCGTGCATTGGGCGTGGGCATACCTCGCCTTTTTCAGTTCGAAGATCTTCTTCCTTGCCGGCGAGGGGTCTCTGCCTCGTCTCGCCTGGATTGCCTCTATGGTCATGGCCGCACTGCTCTTCGGCGTATGCGCAGGGCTGAGGACGCGACTGGTCGGCATCGTCACGCAAGGGAGATTCTACGTTCTTGCAGGAGCGCTCCTATCGGGCGGTACTCTGCTCATGGCTGTGTGCCCCCTTGCGCTCGTCTCCCCGGACATCATCGTTCTCGTTGCCGCCCTGTTTTGCGGGCTTGGATCGACGTTCATGCAGCTGCAATGGGGCGTGCGCCTTGCACAGCTGGAAAACCGCCAGATAACGGCGACCGCTCTTCTGGCGTTCTTGTTCGCCATCGTTGTATATCTGGTTGTGGCCCTGGGCCTGGTGAGCACGCTCGCAGTTGTGGTTGTCGTGCTCGTCCCACTGGCTTCACCGCTTCTTCTATATAATGCAGGACCGTTTGAGATGGCTGGCGCACAAGCAAGTGTTGCTCGGCTGCGTCCAGGATTACTTGTCGGCATTTTCCTGTTCCAGTTTGTGAGCACGCTGATTCGAAGCCTGTTCGTGAACGCTCAGGATTCGTCCTTCGACTCGATACAGGCGCTTTGGCTCGCCGTGGCCGGGGGCGCGCTCGTTATCCTGCTTGTTGCGTTTGCGATCGCGAAGCGGCTTCCTTCGGCTGTTATGGCTTATTTCGGCGTGCTGCCCTTCATGACGGCTGGGCTCTCGGTCTTGGCCGTCAGCGGGTTTGAAGAGGGCGGCAAGCTCGCAAATTGCTTCGTTTTCGTCGGTCATGTGGTGTTCAGCGTGTTCATCTGGATATCGCTTGCCCGTCACAGTCGGGCTGATCTTCCGTCGCTTATCGGGGTCTTTGCCATCGGCCTTGCCATGACAGCGGCGGGCAGCGGTCTGGGTGGCATCTTCGGCTCTGTCGTGGGCGAGGGCCTTGCGGGGCAGCAGTCGGGCACGATTTGGACGGTAACTTCATGCGTCCTGCTCATGGTGCTCGTCGTGGTTGTTCCCTTCACCTTCCCGCTGGGCAAGGAAGGCGCATCGACGAGCAATCGGCGCAACGATACCGAGAAGAAGGGGCGAGGTGCCCACGATGACGTCGTGAGTCAGCTCGCCACGGAGCATTTCCTCACGGAGCGTGAGACGGATGTGCTCGGGCTTCTTGCGCAGGGCTACAGTTCCAAGAAGATCCAGCAGGCCCTCACCATTGCTCAGGGTACGGTAAATTCCCATGTCAGAAACATCTACCAGAAACTAGGCGTGCACAGCCGCGATGAACTAATCGAGCTTATCGAGGATTTCGACCCAGCTGCTGGGCGGTCTGGCGCACTGAGGTGATGACTTCCTCTTTCGAATGGAGGCCCATCTTCTTGTAGATGTGGCGCACATGGGTGTCGATAGTCGATTGCGAAATGTAGAGCTCGTTGCGGATATAGGGAAGCGAATACCCCTGGGCAAGGTAGGGGAGGATCTCGCTCTCGCGCTTCGTGAGGCCAAACGCAGCAGCCGTGTGGACGCAGGCCTCTTGGAAGAGATCGGCGTCGGGAAGCGGGCGATCCGCGCGATTTCCCCCACTTGCCGTATCGGGGATGGTGTTGTCGGCTGGCGTCGCTTGCGCATCGTCCGCGAGGCTGAAGGCGATGCGATCTTGGGAAGCTATTGAGGCCATGACGGCCATCGCCATGAACGTGAGGGCGATGAGCAGCACTCCTCGGTAGCCGCCTGCAACGAAGGGCATCAACTGGAGGGCCCACGGCACGAGAAGCGATCCTATCAGGAAGCCGAACTCGACGAAGAAGCGCCCAAGACCGAAGACGCGCACGGGCGATGCTCCCGTACGCTGTGAGAGCTCTGCGAAATAGACGAAGGTAATCAAGTTGAGCAGCGCCTGGGTCGCAAAGACGAGCAACGCCGCTACTATGACGACGATACTCCCCTCGAAGAGCAGCGTGCTGAAGGCCACTGCGATGAGGGGGAGCATCCAACGATAGAGCGTTCCCAGATTGAGGGAGCGGGAGAAACGGGAGAGATAGGCCATGAGCGCTACGGCAATGACCGATCCCGACAGCACCGATGCGCTGAACACAGGGCCGGGAAGGGGAATAGCCTGCTGGGTTGCCATGCCCCAGAATAACGACACCACCGTAGTGGTTCCCACGATGCCAAGCCCGAGGCGGGTGAAGGCACCCGGCTTGAAGGTAGCAGGCACCTTCGGGTCGCCTGCCGGGGCGGACGCATCCTCGCGCACCTCCTCGCGTTTTCGAATGGCGCGCAGGCACAGCAGGGAAAGCACGGGAAGCACTAAGATGACGCCGAGGGCGGCGAGGCGGGGTAGGATGAGGACGAGGCCATAGCAGGCGAAGGAGACAAGGAGCGAGAGAGCTGCCATACGCTCGATGGCTCCCATGTCGAGCTTCACGTACTGGGCGCCCCAAGCCACAGTGAACGCTGCGGTGCCAAAGGAGGAGACGAGGCCCGCCAGGATGCAGATGGGCTCTCGGCTCTCACCCTCTATTCCGCTGGCCGCCTCAAGAAGCAGGACCCCAAAGATCATGGCCGCGGCAGCGACGATATCGAGAAGCTGTTCTGTTCGCTCGTCAGGTGTTTCCCTTCCGAAAAAGAAGAAAGCGAGGAGACCAGCCGGCGCTCCCACCATGGAAGCGAGCCAGAAGGAGCCGAGGTTGACTTCGCCTTCGGCAGCGAAAAGGTTGGAGAAAACGGCGATGAGGCCCCAGGCCACGATGAGGCCCCACCCGGCATAGGGCGCAATTTCACGCCAGGAACCGCCCGAAGTGTCCTGTGGTATCTGTGAGAGGGAAGTGCGGTCTTTGCTCATGAAAACCTCCTCGCTTTATTGTACGCGATGGGCATCGGATATGCCCAGAGCCGTATCACGTGAATCACGTGATATCGCAAAAGAGTGCTTTATTCGGGGGATATGCACGATAGGCAGAAGCCGCTTGGCGACGTAAGGTAGGGTCCGTCGCGAGGGGCGAAGGAGCCTCTCGGACGACCAACCGATTCACATTAGGAGGGAATCATGGAAAAGAATCTGTCTCGTCGCAATTTCCTCGCGGGCGGTGCTGCCGCCAGCATGCTCGGCCTTGCGGCCCTGACTGGCTGCGCGCCGTCGACGCCGAAAACTGCGGGCGGCTCCGAAGGGGGCGCCTCGAAGGGCGAGGGCTCTCAGATGACTGCCACCGCGAGCGACAAGCCGTGGGAGGTCGCCCCGGCTCCTATCGCCGAGGCCGAGATCGCTGAGACCATCGAGAGCGACGTGGTCATCATCGGCTTGGGCGCATCGGGCACCTATGCGGCCACTTCGGCTATCGAGAACGGCCTGTCGGTCACCGTGCTCGAGCGCAACGACACGTTCAATGCGAACGGCGGATCCCATTTCATGTTCAATTCGAAGTGCCAGCTCGAACAGGGCGAGGCGGTGGATACGGCCGTTGCCGTTAAGGACTTCCTGAACATCGGCAATTATAAGATGGATGGAAGCGCGGTATGGGCCTGGGCCAACCGCTCTGGCGAGGCAGCCGATTGGTTTGCCGATGTCGTAGAACCCTACGGCCTGCATCCCGTTCTCCAGCATTCCGATGACGTGGTGATCGAGAAGATTTATCCGGGCACCATCCTGTTCATCGGCGGCGCCAACGAGCCTACTTCTGCCATCGACCAGGATCCCTACAATGGCGATTTGGGCCTCGGGTTCGTTCCAGAGGTCGATCTTCTGGGTACGCTGCTCGAGCACATTCAGGGCAAGGGGGCCGATGTACGCTTCAAGCACACTTCCCAGCAGCTTGTGCGTGAGGAGGGCGGCCGTGTGACGGCGGTCATCGCCACCGACGAGTCTGGCGCCTACAAGAAGTTCGTCGGCACCAAGGGCATCGTCGTGGCCACGGGCTCCTACAGCCAGGACGCTGATATGCTCAACTATTTCTGCCCCATGGTCACCCATAATCCTAACGGCGATAAGGTTGCGCAGTTCAACATGGGCGATGGTTCGGGTATCAAGCAGTCGCTGTGGGCGGGCGGCGCTATGCAGAACAACGGCGACCACCCGCCGATGATGTTCTGGGGAGCCACCAACTGCATTAAGAACGTTATGGTGAACGCCACTGGCAAACGCTTCATCGACGAGAACGCCGGTCAGTCCAATATGGCCGCAGCCCAGTTCAACCAACCTGGCTCGACCATGGTGGCGCTATGGAACGACGCCTATGCCGAGCAGCTGCCCGCCATCTCCTACCGCGCCGATGATCCTTCGTGGGCTGCGAAACCCGAGGAGCTGCTGGCCAAATGGAACGCCCTGGTAGAAGAGGGCATCTTCATGAAGGCCGATTCCCTCGACGAGATTGCCGCCGCCTACGAGCTTCCTGCCGACGTGTTGCAGCAGACTGTGGACACCTACAACGGCTACTGCGCTGCGGGCGAGGACCTGGAGTTTCATAAGGATCCCGCGACACTTCACGAGCTGACCGGCCCCTATTTCGCCACCAAGTACGATGTTCCCGCATCGCTTGCTTGCATGGGCGGCTTGCATGTGAACGCGCAGTCCCAGGTGCTGACGGCTCAAAGCGAGCCCATCGAGGGCCTGTACGCCATCGGCCTGGCGGCCGGCGATTTCTATGCCAACCAGTACAGCACCCGCTTTGCCGGCAACAGCCTGGGGCGCTGCATGACCTTCGGCTATCTGGTGGGACGCCAGCTGGCGGGCTTGGAATAACCCGACGGCCTGTTGCGCCATTGTGCCAGTCCTGCCCCCTCCCTATGGGCTGGAAGTACCGGGGCCTCCTTTAGGAGGCCCCGGCTTATTGAGACGTTAACCCGTTCGTAGAAAGAAGGAAGGACCCCTGTCACGAGGGGTCCTTCCTGTTGGATGAGCCGTTCGCAGAAGGGAGGGGGCTGCGAACGATCGGGTTGGTTTGCGGGGCTTAGGCCTCGGCCAGCTCGTGGCCGAGCATGTAGCCGAAGGTGATGCAGCGGCCGTGGCTGTTGCCGGCCACGTTGATGGGGTAGTCCACCGCGGTGATGTCGCCCATGATGTTGCCGAGCACATACAGGCCCTCGATGACGTTGCCGTCGGCATCCAGGCACTGGAAGTCGTTGTTGCACTTCAGGCCGCCGGTCACGGCGAGCAGCGCGGGACCGACCTTCAGGGCGTAGAACGGGCCCTCCTTCACAGGGGTGAGGAACACGGGCTTCTTGTAGTAGTCGGTGTCCTCGCCGGCCTCGCACATGCCGTTGTAGCGGTCGACGGTGGCGGTCAGGGTCGCGGCGTCGCAGCCGATCTTCTCGGCCAGCTCCTCGATGGTGTCGGCCTCATAGGCGATACCCTGCTCGATGTACAGCGGGATCTGGGTCTGGAAGTAGTCGGGAGCCAGCTGCAGATCGCTGCCGTAGGGGCGGAAGCTGTCCCAGAACATGCCGCCGCCGTAGGGCAGGCCGTTCACCAGATCGGTCGGCCAATTGGCGTCGAACACCGACCAGGCCTCGCCGTTGGGCTGGCGGTTGATGGCCAGCGACTTGCCCTGCACCCAGGTATCCTCGCACATGAAGCGCTCGCCGTTGTCGTTCACGAACAGGAAGGGGCCGTGGAACCAGCAGAAGGCCTGGGGATGCATCATGGTGGGGAAGGGCAGGTCCTGCAGCTGGGCGCCCACCCACATGCCCATCTTGTGGCCGTCGCCGGTATTCACGCCGGCAGGAGTGTACTGGCTGCGGGGCTGACCGTACTCCACGCAGATGGGGGCGTAGGCCTCGCACATCTCCGGGTTGCCTCCGATGTCGCCGGTGGCCAGCACCACGCCCTTGGCGGCGTTGTACTGCACGTAACCCTCGTCGGTCTCGCAGATGCAGCCGGTCACACGGCCCGACTCGTCCTTTACGAGCTGCACGGCGGGGGAGTTGAACACGAACTCGGCGCCGTCTTCCACGGCATCGCGGTAGCACAGCTCGGCACCGGCGAAGCCCGTGGACTCTAGACCGGCCTCCTCGGGAATCATGAACATGTGGTAGCCCGGCTGCTCGGCGTACACGTCGTCGTGGCTGTAGAAGGCGCCCACCATGGCGGAGCCGCCCAGGGCCTCGCACTTGTCGATGAGCCAGTTGGAGGCCTCCTCGGAGTTGTTGAAGAACTTCACGATGAGATCCTCGTTGGTGCGGCTGGCGCACTGGGCGATCCAGTGCTGCTTGGCGTTCACCTTGTCCACCTTGATGCCCAGCTCGTCCATGTAGCGGGAGTTGATGGCGCCGAATCCGCCGCCGCGGCCGTTCCAGCTGGCCGACTTCTCCACGACGGTCACCTTGCCGCCCTTCTCGGCCGCGGCCGCGGCGCAGGCGCAACCGGCCAGGCCCGCGCCGATCACCAGGATGTCGGTGTCCACGGTGGAGGCGATGTCGGTGATGGGCTCGGGAGCGATCTCCCACTCATAGGTAGCCGCGCCCGTGGCGGCCATGGCGCTGCCCTCGGCGGCCTTCTGCTCGGCAGCCGGAGCGCAACCGGCCAGACCCGCGGCACCCGCGGCCACGGCGGCCGTGGCGCCCAAGCCGAAGAACGCGCGGCGGGACATTCCCTTGTTCGTGATTTCAGACATTGAAACCCCTTCCGTTACGCGGGGACGCATGCCCCGCACCTTTCCTTCGGGGATCCGCGAACCAAAGCGGTCCGCGTTCCCTCCCATGGCGCATGTTCGTTGTTTGCGCGATGTCAATCATCTGGCGAATCGGTTCATTTCCCCACATGAGAACAAAATGGGCCGAAATGGCCCATAGGAGTTTTCCTCACACTTCTTGTGGAGAAATAGGCTTTGAGCTAGATTGTGTAGACGCGCTTGGCAAGGGAAAGGGAGGGTGCCAAGATGGCTGCAGAAAAAGGGGAGCCGCTCCGTTCGGGGCGCTTCGCCGACGGGCGTCTGCTGGGTCTGGGATTCTGGCAGGCGTGGCAGATGGTGGTGCTGTGCACCCCGTTTATCGTGACGGGAAATGCCGACGCTATGCCGTTCGGGAACCCGACGTTGGTGCTGCTGGCGCTGATGACGGCCAGCTATGCGCTCGTCGTGCTGCTGTCGCGGCGCTTTGCCCCCTTCTTGGGGCGACGCGACTCTTTCGTGCTGGCAGGCGGCCTGACGGCGGTCGGAACGCTGCTGATGCCCGTGGGGCTTACGGGCGCCATCTCCATCGCCCCGGTTGTCTTCGCTATCGGTGCAGCTGCGGCATCGTTGGGCAACGCCCTGCTTATTATTATGTGGGGCGAGCTGTGGAGCGCTTTGGCCACGGGCCGCGTGGGACGGCACCTGTACGCCTCCTACACGTTCTCCTTCGTGCTGTTCTTCGTCGCCTACGCCCTGCCGGCGCTCGCGGCCATGGCCTACACGGCCCTGCTGCCCATCGCGTCGGCCCTCATCCTGTTCGCCTGCAAGAGCGAGCCGCGCCGCGAGCCCTCGGTCATCCCGCTGGATATCAAGACCGTGCCGGTGGCCCGTCTGCTCGTCTGCGTGTTCCTCATCAGCGTGGTGTGGGGCACCAGCCAGGGAATGCTCGATCCCTACGCCGCCGGCGACGAGCACTTCATCGCCAAGGCGATGCTGCTGGCCGGCGGCGGCATCGGCGCCATCACCTTGTCCATGATGCTGTCCCAGGAACCGGACGAGGCCACGGCCCTGTACCGGCCCGTCATCCCCGCCGTGGTCATCGGGCTCATCCTGCTGCTGCTCCAGCCGGCGCTCTACCCGTTCCTCGGCAGCGGCCTGGTCATCATGGGCATCTACTGCCTGGACATGCTGATGATGCTCGTCTCCACCGACGTGGCCTTCCGCGGGCGCATTTCCGTGGCCATGTCCTTCGGCGTCACCATTCTCATCGCGCGCACGGGCACTCTGGTCGGAACGGCACTGGCCGATGCTCTGACCGGCGCCCCCTTCTGGTCGCCCCAGCTGCACAACGACACCTTCCTGCTCAGCGTGCTGACGCTGGCCATCATCGGCATGCTGTTCTTCACCATCGCCGATGTGCAGCGGCTCTACGTGACGCCGCGCACGGGGGTGCCCGATGCCAGCTTGGAGGAGAAGTGCGCCGCCATCGCGGCGATGGGGCGTCTGACGAACCGCGAGAGCGAGGTGCTGGTGCTGCTGGCCCGCGGCCGCTCGGTGCCCTATATCTGCGACGAGCTCTCCATCGCCCAGGGCACGGCGAAGCACCATGTGAGCAACATCTACCGGAAGCTGGGCGTGGCCGATCGCCAGGGACTGTTGGATGCCATCGAGCAGGGAGGCGTGGGCAAGCCCGGTTGGGAGTAGATCGCCGCGGGAAAGTTGACGGTTGGCTGCGGGAAGATGACCTGATGTTAACGATGAGAGGGAACATCAGGTTTGCCTTACCGGGCGATGCTAGCATGGCCGCATGCAGAGGTCGGCGCGGGCACGGCAGTTGAGAGGAGCCCCCGCTTCCGGCTCGCATTCGGTTCCGATGCCCAAGGAGGCGGCGATGCTTTCCGAGAGATTCCTCACCACCGTGGTTCGCACGATGACCAAAGACCAGCTGGCGCTGAACCCGGTGCCGAACATCACCCTGCCCGACCCGGTGCCCGGGCATGTGTACACCTTGTATGCCCACGTGCCGTTCTGCGAGCGGCTGTGCCCCTACTGCAGCTTCAACCGCTATCCGTTCCGCGCCGAGGTGGCGCGGCCCTACTTCAAGGCCATGCGCCGCGAGATGCGCATGCTGGCCGAGCGCGGCTACGACTTCGAGAGCATGTACGTGGGCGGCGGCACGCCCACGGTGATGATCGACGAGCTGTGCGAGACCATCGACTTGGCCCGCGAGCTGTTCTCGGTGCGCGAGGTGAACTCCGAGACGAACCCCAACCACCTGACGCCCTTCTATCTGGATAAGCTGAAGGGACGCGTCCAGCGCCTGTCGGTGGGGGTGCAGAGCTTCGACGACGGCCTGCTGAGGCAGATGGACCGCTATGACAAGTACGGCTCCGGCGACGAGATATTCGGGCGCATCGGCGAGGCGGCGGGGTACTTCGAGTCGCTGAACGTGGACATGATCTTCGATTTCCCGTCGCAGACCGAGGATATCCTGCTGCGCGATTTGGAGCGCATCGCCACCTGCGGCTGCCAGCAGACCACATTCTCGCCCCTGTACCAATCGAACGCCACCATGAAGAAGATGGCCGCGACTCTGGGCCCCATGAGCTACGACCGCGAGCACCGCTTCTACCAGATAGTGGACGGGGTGCTGGCTGGCGGCGAACGCCCGCTGTTCGAGCGCCGCACGCTGTGGACCTTCAACCGGCTGGACGACCATGCACGCCCTCAAGAGAACCTGGAAGTGGACGAGTATGCCGTGGCCTACGAGGAATGCGTGGGCGTGGGCTCGGGTTCCATCACGCATCTGGGCGGCGATTTGTACGTGAACAGCTTCGGGCTGGGGGAGTACCGCACCGCCATCGCCGAGGGGCGGCTGCCCCTGCTGGGCAAGACGGCCCTGTCGCGTCACGATCTGATGCGCTACCGCTTCCTGCTGCAGCTGTACGGACTGCGCTTCGACAAGCGCCAGTTCAAGGAGGATTTCGGCTGCAGCGTGGATGCCGGCCTGCCCGTGGAGATGGCGTTCCTGCGCCTGAATGGCGCCTTCGCCACCGACGACGATGCCGAGCTCACCCTCACGCCGCGCGGGCGGTACCTCACCGTGGTGATGTACCGCCAGTTCCTGGCCGGCTTGAACAACCTGCGCGAGCAGGCCCGGGCCAACCTGGCCGGCCCCGAGCGCGAGCTGCTGTTCGGCGACGGCCGTCCCGCCGCCTAGGCCGGCGCGCAGGTCGAGGTGGCGATCGCGCTTTTCGGGCCGTTGTCTGCCGCTGGGGCGAAATTGGGAAAATTCTTCTTGCAAAGCGCGAACGGTAAGGGTATTATAAGCAAGCTGTTTGGGCGCAAGCCTGAAAGCACCAACGGGTTGTGGCGCAGTTTGGTAGCGCACTTGACTGGGGGTCAAGGGGCCGCAGGTTCAAATCCTGTCAACCCGACCAGAAACAAAAGAGCCGGCTTTCCGCCGGCTCTTTTTTGCATTAAACGCAAGGCGCCCCGACATGATGCCGGGGTGCCACAATAGGGAGGGTGAACTCGGCTGCCGCGAAGGACTATTCGTCTCCGTGGCCCAAGGGGTTGCCGTTGGCGTAATCGCTGCCCAGAATAGAGCTCATCGGAACATCGCCCATCCAATCCTCAGCGAAGGTGCCGCCGAGTTGGTTCTCGACAATATGACGTGCCGCGACGCAAGAGCACCAAAGCGCAACGGGCTGGTTGGTTCCGCCTCCATACACCTGGCTGTCCCAGCCATGAGTAGCGATTCCCGAGGCATAAAGACCGACAATGGGTTTGCCGTCGGGGTCTATCACCTGCGCGTCTTTGCTTATGTGAATGCCTCCGTTGGTGTTATAGGCGTTCACGCCCAGCTTTGCTGCATAGAAAGGCGGCGTCTGAAGCGCCCAGATAAACTCCTGGGGCTTGCCGAATTCGTCAGGTTGCTCTCCGGCCGCGGCAGCGTTGTAGGCATTGATGGTCGCAACGAAGTTTTCCACGCTGAAGCCAGGGACGGTTTCAGCGAGAGCCTCTCCGAGCGCCTCAATACTATCGGCCTGATGGAACCAGGAGCTGCCGCTTACGCGTTCGATTTCCGGCTGAACCGTGAGCGGCTGCCCCTGCTTCGTGGCGGAATCAAAACCGTTGTGGCCATTCTGCCACTCGCCAGCCTCCCAGCGCTGGATGTAAGAAGCGTCGAAGATCGAGTATGCCTGGCTTTGAGAGAGCACCATCTGGGGAATGCAAGTGAAGAACAGCTGGGAACCAGTGTTGAACGAGAAGGACTCGTCGTAGAACCGATTACCGTACTCGTTCACAAAGCAATCAGAGAACTGGAATCCCGCCGCGGTGTTGAGATCTGAGTCGAATCCGCAGGGATCTTCTGCAGTGCCGATGCCCGCGAAAAAGCCGTCGATCGTCTGGAGACCCGTCCTCCCATGAGCGGTTTGCTCGGCCATGAGGTGTCCGTCGCCGTCCTGCCCGATACCGAGGGGCATGATCTTGTTGAGATCGACATTGGAGTAGAGTTCTAAGAGCTCGGGATTGGTGTTCATGCCACCCGAGGCGATGACAACGGCTTTCGCATTGAGCTGCGTCACCTTTCCGTCCTTGTCACGGTACTGCACGCCGGTAACATTGTACTCGTCCTCGAGCACCAGAGCCGTAGCTCGCGATTCCATACGAATGTCGACCCCAAGCTCCTCGGCTTGAGGAGTGAGGGTGGCGATCATAGAGGCGCCGGTGCCGCCGTCGTAAAGAGGCTGCCCCGAGCCGTAGTCTTTTACCACCACATGGTGTTTGCCGAACAACCAGTCGGCGCAATCGCCCTGCTGTATCTTCAAAGCATAGAACAGAGAGGGGTCGACCACGAAATTGCGCTGGATGACTTCGGCCTGAACGGCTTTCACGGCCTCGGCAGGTGTCATGTTGAGAAAGCCTCCACCGCCTTCCGCGAAACTCGTATTGCCTCCGAGCGTGTTCTGCTTTTCCAACATAACCACGTGGGCATCGGGAGCCTGCTCCTTCGTCAACATGGAGGCGGCGAAGCCACCCATGCCAGAACCGATGACCACCACATCCACATCTTCCACCGCATCGGGATCGACGGGAATAGCGATGGCGTCGGGGTTGCTATAGCCGGGAGATACTCGGCCTGCTCCCTCGACGGCTCCGTCGATATTCTCAGAATCCTGTCGGTCGGCATTATTGGTTGCTGTTGATGTGGGCGATTGCGGAGAGCAAGCGGCAAGCATGGAGCCTGCCGCTGCCGCCGTCGCGGCGGCAAGGCCTCCCTTCAAAAACGTGCGACGGTCGAAATTCGCGGAAATCTCGTTCATGGACAATCCCTCCTTGTGGCCGGTTGCTAAGACGGCCCCATGGTAGTAAGGAGGGCGTTGCGTAATCAATCGCGAATAAAGTGTGAAATATTTTTAAACTGTTGATCAGGGAAATTACCTTATGAAAAGGTTTCCTCACCCTTTTTTCGCGATGTGTCAAGTGCTTCGAGGAGACTCTCCCGAGAGGTAACACCAGCCTTTTTGTAGATGTTGCGCACATGGGTCTTGACGGTGTTTTCCGATATGAAAAGCTTCTCCGCAATCTGCCTATAGGGAGTTCTCTCCGCCAGAAGGAGCACGATTTCCATTTCCCGAGGGCTGAAGTCATAGATTTCACCCCAATGGTTTTGGGAAGATGCGCACGATGCTTCTGTCTTGCGATGTGCGCTTACGGCCGTCCCAGCGTCCTTTCGATCGGCCGGCGAACGCTTTGAGCGCCAGTAAAGCAAGAGCATCGAGGCGATCAGAATGAGGTACACAAGGCTCGTCACCAGTTCGTGGGAGAGATGAGGAGGCGTGAGAGCCCCTATAAGCTGGCCAAGCTGACTCACGAGAAAAAGGAAGGATATGTCGCGCGTCAGCGTGCGAAAATCGTCGGCCGAAGACAGCGTTGCCGCGAAGTACCACATAAGCACAAAGAAGCAGGCGAACCCTCCTTGGTTAATGGCGGCGGGCACAATAGCAAGAGGACTGCGCAGAGCAACGAGCAGAAGGCCCGTTGCCACAAGAGGAACCACGAAGAGAAGACAGATATCAAAGAGGGAGAGACGTCTTTGGAAAATGAATACAACAGCTAGCAGCAAAGCCGAGCACAACGTACCAATGCATTCCGATATGAGTCCAATGACCATCGCGGAAGTATTGGGGTTTCCAAATGCGAATGTCCGTACGAGACCATAGCCCAACCCCGTGAGAACCGCCAAGAGCAGCAGCGTCCTCAGGCCGATGTCGACCTGCGCGGTCCCGGCGGCTCGGCCGTGTCCTAGGGGCTTGCGCGAGAAAACGAACCAGCAGCATGCGGATGCGACCACAAAAGCAGCCGAGAAAAGCAAGGCGAAATGAGCGGGAAAAAGCATGAAGGCGAAAAAGAGGACGACACCGGCAACGATTTCGACAGCACAAACAAGGGGCATGCAGCGCAGATCGACTCGCGCATGAAGTTCGCCGTACATGATCAGGGCAAAGCTATTTCCAATGCCAGAGAGCACAGCGCCGCATTCGCCTAAAGGCAGGTAGGCATGCGAAACGAGAGGCGCAGCCAGCATTCCCAGCGCGACGACCGAGAGCACCGCAAACAAAAAGAAAGGGAGACGGTGATCTGAAATTTCACATCCAGGCTTGCGCGATGAGAAAATCCCTGCTGCCCCGAGGGCGATCACAGTGCCCCCAACGGTAAGAAGAAATCGCCCGTCGTACCCATCGACCAGTGAATCGGCCGACGCAACCCCAGTGTTCCAGAGAAGCAAATAATGGCTTCCCCACCAGAACATACTGCCAAGAATAAGAAGAATATTGCAGGAAAAAAATTGTTTCAGCGAGTGAAGCGACCCCTCCTTCGCTGAAGCAGTATGTGCTGGCGATGTCTGCGAGAGCTTCAGCACCCACTCACCCTCTCCCTATGCACGGCTTTTTCGCAAGTTGGTATTGTACTCCTTTTCGCTTTGTCCGACGGGGGGGCTTCTCCGCTTGCTTTCTTGCTCGCAACGCCAACGTCAATGGTTTTATAGGAATCGTCGATGAGGCAAGTATTCTCGACATCTTTGCCTCGTGGTACGCTTCGGGAAAACGACGAGAGGGGAGTCCCATGAAGAAGGTTGTTGCCCAGGATCCGCTGGATTATGAGATTCGTGGAATGTACCGCTTCGCCACGCTCAAGGAAGATGCGACCTTGGTCGACGAGGTGCGCGACGCGTGGCCCGAGAATCCGCGGCTGCTCATGGTGGCCGCCGATCCCGACGACGACACGCTCACGGAGAACCTGGCGCTGGATCTGGCCTCCGCGTTGGTGAAGGCGGGGCTTGCGGTAGGGGAGGTTCGCGTTCTCGAGGCTGAGACGGCCTCGGTGGCCGCCCAGCTGATTCCGGGAGCCGACGTCATCGTGCTCGCCGACGGGGCGGACGAGGTGCGCGATGCGTTCTACGGGGAAGTGTCGCTGCCGAACTTGCTGAAAACGGCAAAGGACGACGCCGTCCTCATCGCCCTCTCGCCTCAGGCCCTGGAAGCGGCGGACGCATAGGCCCGGCGCCCTCAGGCGCCGTCGACGAGATCGATGAGGTCTTCGCGCGACGACAGGTTCAGCTTGCCGTAGATGTGGCGCACGTGGGTGCGCACGGTGTTCTCGGAAATATAGAGCTTCTTGGCAATATAGGCGTGGTTGTAGCCGCGCGCCAGATAGTACAGCACATCGATTTCCCGGGGCGACAGACCCCCGCTCTGGGCAATCTCATCGCAGCGGCGATGGATGTAGCTGCGCGTGTCGTCGGCGGCGCGCTCGGGCACCAGAGATGCCTTCTCCTCGCGATTGTCCAGGGCGAAGGACACGGCCATCAGCCCCAGGTACACGGCGAACATCACCAGGCAGAGAGTGCGCCCGTCGGTGCCCACGACGGCGATGGACTGCAGTCCGGCGACGAAACACAAGGCGAACAGCACGAAGGCGGCGGAGAACACCAGGCGCGGCGCGATGGGCACAGTGCGCACAGCAGCCGCCATGTTGCTCCACATACAGAGGGCCACCACGGCGAAGCTGCCCGACGACAGGATGTTGCCCGCGAAGCGCAGATCGGGAAACGCCTGGTTGATCACGGGGATAACGAGCAGCAGCATCACAGCCACCGGGTACACCGTCTGGTCGAACAGGCGCAACGGCGAAGTGCCGCGGCTGCGCGCCGACACCGCGGCCACGGCCAGCCCCATGATGAGCGGCCCCGCCACCATGGCTCCCCACACCTGATGGGCTACGCGCATGTCCTGCTCCGACGAGACGATCGGATCCCACGTGAGCCCGAAGATGAAGCAGCTGAGGCACGCTCCCGCCAGGGGCATCCACAGCACGCGCAGGGCCCGCAGCACGGTGCGGCCTCCATCCCGCGTCACCTCGTTGTCGACGGGGACGATCGGCGACACGCGCTTTTGCGCCGCCAGCGCGCAGCCGGTGCTGGCGACAATCAGGACGACGACGATGAGCCATGCCGCCGTGCCGAACCCGGCTGCCTCGTGCGCAGCGTGGCACAAGCTGGCGATGACCAGGGCTACGGCGCCGTTGGGCAGCAGCTGCTCGGGTTCCAGATGCGCATAGAGCGATCCCCAGCCGATGGCGACGAGCATCAGCGCCGCCCCGAAAAGCACGCAGAGAGCGAGGGCGGCACTCGCAGGAACCGCCGCAAAGCCGTCGTACCACCCGAAGAGCCCGATGCTGCCGACCGCGGCCGCACCGCCCGATCCGACCAGCAGCCCGCGCGAGGGCATCGCGAAGCCGGCACCGATCCGACCGCGAACGGCGCCTGCGACCATGGCAGCGGCAGCCACGGCGGCCCCCAAGGCCATGGCCGTCACATCGGAGAGCAGCGCCACAGGCAGCGCAACGCCTCCCAAATCCGTGAAACGGACGGCGCAGAGGAAGGCCGCCCAAGCGCAGCCGACGCCCCAGAAGGGCGCTCGCAAACGCCGGCACGAGCCCTCGGCTGCCGCGTTTTCTTGTGTTCCAGCTCCCATAACCCCTCCCAAGGTTTTTATCATAACGCCTGGTCAAATCTTCGAATCACCAATTCCATTGATGGGCGGCGATACGAATGGCTCTGCGTTTTCCGCCCTTTTCATCGATTTCAGCGATAGGCGGCAGGCGCTTCGGTGCCTATTCTAGCCAATCGCAGGCCGCCGCGTCGGAGAAAGTTCCGCCCCTGCGGCCCGCGCATCTGTTCACCGATTAAGGTTGAAAGAAAGGGAGAGGGTTATGAAGGAAACCTCCGCAAACGGCTTCTCGCGTCGCGACTTCCTAAAGGGGGCTGCCGCGGGCACCATGTCCATCGCGGCGCTCGGCGCCTTGGCGGGCTGCGCGCCCGCGGGCGGCGAGGCCGCCAAGACCATGGCCTCCACCGGCGAGGCCGCTGCCGAAGGCAGCAGCTACGACGTGATGGGCCAGCTGTCCACCTTCAATCGCGGCGAGGCGCCCGACAAGGTGGCCGCCACGACCGCCGAGGAGTACATCATCTCCAAGGGCGACGGCGTGCTGTCGGCCGGCGGCGGCTGCGATCCGCTGGGCATCACCCCCGCCGATTTCATGCTGAACACCCCGGCATGGCTCGGCGAGGCCCCGGTTGTCGACAACGTGGCCGACACCGAGAGCTGCGACGTGCTGGTGGTGGGCGCCGGCAATGCGGGCACCGTGGCCGCCCTGCGCTGCGCCGAGGCCGGCAAGTCGGTCATCCTGGCTGAGATGCAGACCTACGACGAGTACGACGAGTACGCCTGCGACATGGCCTGCTACAACAACAGCCTGTTCCTGCAGAAGGGCACGCCCGAGGTGGACGCCATGGACGTGTTCAACGAGTACATGCGCCTCTCGCGCGGCCATGCCCACCAGCAGCTGGTGCGCGACTACGCCACGCGTTCCGGCGAGATGTTCGACTGGATGTGCACCCACATCCCCGCCGAGTACGTCGAGAAGTACGCCAAGACCTCCAACTACAAGGGCAACGAGAACTTCAACGGCAACTGCTGCGGCCAGTGGTCGTGGCCCGCGATGGTGCAGTGGCGCGACGAGGAGACCAACATCAACATGTGGCCCTTCGTCATCCGCTCGGTGCACAGCGCCTTCGAGAACGCCGGCGGCCAGATGCGCTGGGGCTACCAGGGCGTGGTGCTGGTGAAGGACGGCGAGGCTGTGACCGGCGCCATCTTCCAGGACGTGGACGGCACCTACCACCAGATCGACGCCAAGGCCGTCATCATGTGCGCCGGCGACTTCGGCGGCAACCCCGACATGCGCCTCGATCTGTCCGACCAGATGCGCAATCTGGCCTGGTCCTACGGTGCCGACCGCACCGACGTGTCCGCTATCGGCGGCATGGGCCGCGACGGCTCCGGCATCAAGATGTGCCTGTGGGCCGGCGCTACCATGGAGGGCGGCCCGCGCGCCGGTCAGGCTGCCGGCGTGAACGGCGTGCCCGGCTTCGCCTTCGGCGGCAACTGGCCCTGCTTCGGCAACGACGGCAAGCGCTTCATGAACGAGAACGTGGTGAAGCACGGCTCCAACGGCTTTTTGGACATGCTGCCCGAGGGCTTCTTGATGGCCAACGTCACCGACGCGAACTGGGAGACCTACCTGAGCTACCAGGGCTTCGGCCACGAGACCATGGACCGCTCCTCCGACTACATGGTGGCCGAGGTGCGCGCCAACATGGATGCTTACGTGACCGGCCCCGACGGCTTCGACGTGCGCGCCTTCTCGCGCTTCGGCAAGGAGTACTCCACGGTGTACGCCGCCGACACGCTGGACGAGCTGGCCGACATCATCGGGTATGCCGGCGAGGCGAAGCAGAACTTCCTGGCCGAGGTGGAGCGCTACAACGAGCTGTGCGCCAAGGGCCACGACGACGATTGGGGCTGCGATCCGCAAAGCCTGTTCCCCATCAAGGACGCCCCCTTCTTCGCGTCGTTCTCCACGACGGGCGGCAACCCCTCCGGCGGCCTGTGCCAGCATGCGGCCGTGTGCACCGACGGCGGCTACCGCGTGCTGACGGGCGCCAAGGCCCCCATCGCCGGCCTGTACGCCGCCGGCAACAACTGCGGCCAGCGCTACGGCATCCAGTACGCCACGCCCACGGCCGGCAACTCCTGCGGCAGCGCGCTGACCTCCGGCTTCTGCGCCGCCGACAGCGTCATCGCCGATCTGGCCTAGCCTAACGCCAGCCTCGCGTTCGCGCGCCGCGCCCCTCCCCGCAGGCGCGCGAACCGTTCTTTGCGACGGCGGCCCGGAATCGGCCGCCGTCGTTTCTGCGATTGAAAGGAAGTCCCATGACCGAACGGCGCGATGCCATCGTGGCCATCGATGTTCCCCTCGCCTTGAACGGCGATGCCCTCGAGCGCCCGGGAATGCAACTCGGCTGGAACAGCGAGCGGTCCCGCCGCTACGCCGCGGCCCTCGTGGCCGAGATCGAAGCCAATGCCGGCCAGTTCGACGATTGTATGGTACGCGCCGTAGCGCTGGGCGGGGGAGTGGCTACCATGCTCGGCCGCGATATGGCGACGGTGATGGCCGCACTGCGGCGCAGCTGCCCGGTGGCCGACGACGCGTTCGTCAGCGCCACGGCCGCGGTGGCCAACATCTCGGGAGCCACCTTCCCGTTCTTCCGGCGCGCCGGCGTGAACCGTTTCGACTTCGAGATGATGTCGCTCGTGCCGGCCAACTTCACCCGCCTGAACCAAACTGACAACCTGGCCGATTTCCCGGTGGTCTGCGACCATTTCCTACACGCCTACGCCAACAAATCGCTTGGCGTGGTGCTGGCCTTTGGCGCGGCGGGGAAGGACGCGGACGAGCAGATAACGGCGATGCGCCGATCGGCTCTGGCCGCCGCCCGCACCCATACGGCCCACGTGCGCCTGGCCCCCGTCGGTCCCGCCCTCGCCGCCGACGGGGTCGCCTGCGAGGATCAGCGGCGCGCCATGGCCGACGCCCTCGAGGGCCACGGGCTCGCCGAGTACCTGCCCGGCCTCTTCGCCCGCCCGGGCGCCGAGGACCGCTTCGCCCTGATGGATGCCGCCGGCTGCCCCCGCATCGGCTTCGGCGCCGGGGCGCTGACGCGCATCGACGGCGCAACCAGCCGCAACACCGCCGATTTCGAGCGCTATTGCGTCCATGCGGCCGATTACGCCCTCATCACCGAGCAGGTGGGCACCGTCGACTGAGCAAGGCGGGTCAGATCGGGTTTCGCCGTGCGTCGGTTCCCCGCATTCTCGCCCTGCACCGCCGCGCACAACAGACGCTTGACGATTTTATGGCGCTTTGCCCCTGTGCCGACAACCAACTGGGCGATGCGTCATCATGAGCCTTTTCGTGGGCGAAACGCCCGCAGCAGATGCTGTTACCGTGGCGAGGGAGGATCTATGAACAAAGACGCGCTGGTCGTGGGGTTGGCGCTGTTCGCCATGTTCTTCGGCGCGGGCAACCTCATCTTCCCGCCGTTTCTGGGCATGGAATCGGGCTGGGAATGGCCGCTCGGCCTGGCCTGCTTCGTCTTCGTGGACGTGGTCATCTCCTGCATCGGCATCGTGGCCATCAACCGTGCGGGCGGCTCCATCCTTTCCATCGAAGGCGTGTTGGGCAAGCGGGCGGCCCTGGTGCTGAACACCGCCGCCATCTTGTGCACCGGCGTGATTATCGCCAGCCCGCGCACCGCCGCCACCACCTACGAGATGTCCATCGCCCCCTTGCTGGGCGACTGGATCGGGCTCTTGCCGTTCTCGCTGCTGTTCTTCGCCGTGGTGCTGCTGTTCACGCTGCGGCCCACGCGCATCGTCGACATCGTGGGGAAGGTGCTCACCCCGGTGCTGGTCGCGGGCATCGTCATCATGGTGGTCGCGGGCGTCGTGTCGCCCTTGGGGCCGGTGGTCGCCCCCGAATCGGCCACGGTGGTGGCCGACGGCATCTCGGCGGGCTACCAGACCATGGACATCCTGGCCGTGGTGGGCTTTGCCATCATCGTGCAGGAGTCGGTGCGCGCCGCCGGCTACGCCGATGCGAAAAGCCAGTTGTCGGTGACGGCGCGCGCAAGTCTGGTGGCCTGCGTGCTGCTCACCCTCGTCTACGGCGGCCTGACCTACCTGGGCGCGACGGCGGCCACGGTGGTATCTCACGATGTGAACCAGGCCACCCTCATCACGCTTATCACCGAGCAGCTCATGGGCCGTGCCGGACTCATCGTCTTGGGCGTCGTGGTGGGCTTCGCGTGCCTCACCACCGCCGTGGGCCTCTGCGGCGCCACGGCCGCCTATATCGAGCGCATCACCGGCCGACGCGTGGGCTACCGCACGGCGCTCATCGCGGTGGTGGTTATCGCCCTGCTCATCTGCAACCTGGGCCTCACCAACATCATCAACCTGGCGGCACCCGTGCTGTCGGTCATCTGCCCGCCTTTCATGATCACCGTCGTGCTGCTGCTGTTCCGCAAGCGCATCCGCTCCACGTGGACGTTCAAAGGGGCCGCGTTGATGGCCACCGCGGCCAGCCTGCTGCTGACCCTGCACGACGTGACGGGAGCTTTCGCCTTCGTGCAGGCCGCGCCATTGTACAGCTACGGCTTCAGCTGGCTCATTCCCGCTGTTGTCGGGGCCGCTGGGGGCGCGCTGCTGGGGCGTCGTTTCGATCAGAATTTATTGCAAGCGCACAATTAGCCTTACCCTTTTACCGAGCATTCGTCCCCCCATCAGGGAAGGGGGGCACGGACGCACCGCTTTCTTTGCTATGGTAGAGCGAAGATCATCGCGATCTCGCCTATGCGGGTGATGTCCATTGCCGCGCAGGGCCGATAGAAGGGTAAGGAGGACCTGCATGGAACTCAGCTTTGGTCTGCTCGGCTTCCTCATCGTGTTCCCCCTTGTTGTCGCCGCGATTCTGCTGTTCGTGCGGCACGAGGCCCCGCGTCGCGTCATCGTGTGCGCTGCCGGGATCATCATCGGGGTGGCATCTGTCGCGCTGGTGGTGATGAACCTGGGCGCGTCGTGCACGCTGTTCGAATTCCGCAGCGAGGCGATCGACTTCCTGTGCACCGCCATCTCCACGGCCATCGCCGCGATCATCATCGGCTTCGCGGTGCGCTACCGCAACGTGTGGGCCGGCGTGCTGGCCGTGGTGCAGATCGTGGGCACGTTGGTGCTGGAATTCGCCTTCGCCCATGCCATCGAGGTGCCCTACGGGCTGTACTTCGACTCGCTGTCGCTGCTGATGACCCTTATCATCGGCGTGGTGGGCAGCGGCATCTGCATCTACGCCGTGGGCTACATGGAGGACTTCCAAGCCCATGAGCCCGCCGGCGCCCCCGATCGGCGCCCGCTGTTCTTCGCGCTGATGTTCGTGTTCCTGTCCGCCATGTTCGTCATCGTGTTCTCGAACAACATGGAGTGGATGTTCACCGGCTGGGAGGTCACCACGCTGTGCTCCTTCCTGCTCATCGGCTACACCCGCACCGAAGAGGCCATCCGCAACGCCTTCCGCCAGATCATCATGAACCTGGCCGGCGGCATCGGCTTTTTGTTAGCGTTGTACTCCTGCGCGATCACCGTGGGCACCTTCTCGTTCTACGAGTTCCTCGCCATCGGCGCCAGCAACCCGGCGCTCGTGACCCTGGCCGTGACGGCCCTGGCCTTCGCCGGCATCACGAAGGCCGCCCAGATGCCCTTCCAGACCTGGCTTCTGGGTGCCATGGTGGCCCCCACGCCCACGAGCGCGCTCCTGCACTCGTCCACGATGGTGAAGGCCGGCGTGTTCATGCTCATCAAGCTGGCGCCGGTGCTGCACGGAGCTCCCGCCCCGGCCATCATGGTCATGCTGGTGGGCGGCATCACCTTCGCCCTCTGCTCGTTCATGGCCATCTCGCAGTCGAATGCCAAGCGCGTGCTGGCCTACTCCACCATCGCGAACCTGGGCCTCATCACCGCCTGCGCCGGCGTGGGAACGCCGGAGGCGGTGTGGGCGGCCTGCTTCCTGGTGCTGTTCCACGCCATCGCCAAGTCGCTGCTGTTCCTGTGCGTCGGCACCGCCGAGCACCACATCGGCAGCCGCGACATCGAGGACATGGACCTGCTGTTCGACCGCATGCCGCGCCTGGCCCGCTTCATGATGCTGGGCATCATGTGCATGTTCATCGCGCCCTTCGGCATGCTGATGGCGAAATGGGCCACGCTCGTGTCCTTCGTGGACACCCGCCAGGTGGCACTCATTCTCATCCTGGCCTTCGGCAGCGCCGCCACCTTCATGTTCTGGGCCAAGTGGCTCGGCAAGCTGGCCGGCGTGGCGGGCTCGCCGGAGAACGTGGAGCTGACTGTGAAGCCCACCGAGTGGGCGTCGCTTCTGCTGATGGCCGTGCTGCTGGTGCTCAGCTGCGTGTTCATGCCCTTTATCTCCGCCCTCAACGTGGAGCCCTACCTGCTGTCGGTGTACGGTTCCTTCGGCCAGGACATTTCCACCGACAATCTGTGGCTGGCCTCCATCTGCACCGTTATCGTGGTGCTGGTGCTGTTCGCCGGCGTGGGTCGCCAGCAGAAGAGCCGCAAGGTGAGCGTGTATCTGGCCGGCGTCAGCCGCGACGACGACTCCCGCGCGTTCCAGAACGCGCTGTCGGGCACCGCGGTGGCCACGGCCCGCAACTGGTACATGGACGAGGTGTTCGGAGAGAAGCGCATCGCGCCGGTGGGCGTGGTGTTCAACTCCATCATCATGGTGGTCGCCTTCGTCGTGGCCTTCGTCGTGACCCCGATGTTCTTCTAGGAAGGGTGGCTCGCTATGTCTTTGCTCTCAACGCTTATCGGCACCATCCTGTTCGCCATTGCGGCGCCGGTGGTCGGCTGTCTTCTGGCCGGTCTCGACCGCATCGTGAGCGCCCGCATGCAGGGCCGCGTGGGGCCGCCGCTTCTGCAGCCCTACTACGATGTGCGCAAGCTCTTCGAGAAGGAGCGCGTCAGCGTGAACTCCGTGGAGTCGGTGTACGTGGCCGCGGCGCTGCTGTTCGCCCTGCTGGCCGGCGGCGTGTTCTTCTCCGGCGGCAACCTGCTCCTGTGCGTGTTCGTCATCACGCTGTCGAGCCTGTTCTTCATTATGGCCGCCTATTCCACCCGCAGCCCCTACGCCGAGGTGGGCGCGGCCCGCGAGACGCTGCAGGTGATGGCCTACGAGCCCATGGTGCTGCTGATGGCCGTGGCCTTCTTCCAGGCCACCGGCTCGTTCGACGTGGCCGCTGCCCTCGCAATGCCCCATCCCATCGTGTGCACCATCGGCCTGGTGTTTTTGGGAGTGCTGTTCATCCTCACCATCAAGCTGCGCAAGTCGCCCTTCGACCTGG
Organism: Adlercreutzia wanghongyangiae; assembly: GCF_035989245.1. Classification (NCBI taxonomy): domain Bacteria; kingdom Bacillati; phylum Actinomycetota; class Coriobacteriia; order Eggerthellales; family Eggerthellaceae; genus Adlercreutzia; species Adlercreutzia wanghongyangiae. Next base: position 103,458 of record NZ_JAYMFF010000009.1, read on the forward strand.
CGCTGTCGCACCACGCCCATCAGGAAATCGTCCGCGGCGTGACCACCGAGATGAGCGGTCCCACCCTCGGCCTGGTGGAGATCATGCACTGGTGCGAGAACGTGCTGTTCATGGGCTGGATCGGCCTGTTCTTCGTGTGGGGGAGCCCCGTGTCGGCCGTAGTGGTGGCGCTGGCGGTAGTGATCACGTACTTCCTTGAAATCTGGATCGACAACAACTTCGCCCGCGTGAAGTGGCAGTTCATGTTCAAGTCGGCGTGGCTTGTGGCCCTTATCGCCGGCGGCGTGAACATCGCCCTGCTCGCGTTTCTGTAAGGAGGTGCCCCCATGGCATTCGCATCGAAATCACCTTGGGTGATCCACTACGACGGATCCAGCTGCAACGGCTGCGATATCGAGGTGCTGGCCACGCTCTGCCCCGGTTTCGACGGCGAGCGGTTCGGCGTCATCAACACCGGCAACCCCAAGCATGCCGACATCTTCCTGGTCACCGGCTCGGTGAACGAGCAGAACATCGAGGTCGTGCGCGAGATCTACAATCAGATGCTCGAGCCCAAGGTGGTGGTGGCCTGCGGTATCTGCGCCTGCTCCGGCGGCGTGTTCCACGATTGCTACAACGTCATCGGCGGCGTGGACAAGGCCATTCCGGTGGACGTGTACGCTCCCGGCTGCGCCGTGCGCCCCGAGCAGCTCATCGACGCCATCGTGGCCGGAGTGGCCAAGCTGGACGAGAAAGCGGCCGCCCTGAAGGCCGCGCGGAAGGGAGCGTGAGGCGCCCATGACCACGTTGAGCCAAACTTTCGAGCCCCTGGGCCTGAGCCAGATCCACGACGCGGCGGCGCGTCGTGCCGCCGACGGCTGGCGCTACGTGCAGATCCTGGCCGTGAACACCGAGGACGGCGTCGATCTGGTGTACTCCTTCATGAAGGACGGCCTGCTGGAGAACTTGACCGTCGCCGGCGTGAAGGAAGCCGACGAGGTGCCCTCCATCACCGACCTGTTCCTGGAGGCCTTCGTCTGCGAGAACGAGATCCACGACCTGTACGGCGTGACCATTCGCGACATCGCCATCGATTTCGGCGGCATGTTCTACCAGCTGTCGCAGAAGGCGCCCATGACGGTGGTGAGCCCCGAGCAGCTGGCCGCCCGCGAGAAGGCGAAGAAGATCGCCGCCGCCAAGGCCGCCAAGGAAGCGGCTGCGAAGACAGCCGCAGCGGCGCCCGCGACCCCGGCCGGCCCCACCGAGGAGGAGATCCAGGCCAAAATAGCGGGGCTCGACCCCGACAAGGCGGCGAAGGTGCGGGCGGCCATGGAGGCCAAGGCCAAGAAGGCGGCTGCCCAAGCATCCGAGGTCGCGCCGACGGCCCCCGCCCCGGCCGGCCCCACCGAGGAGGAGATCCAGGCGAAGATCGCCGGGCTCGATCCCGAGAAGGCCGCCAAGGTGCGCGCCGCGCTGGAAGCCAAGGCCAGGAAGGCCGCGAAGACGGAAGGGAAGGGGGAGTAGCATGGGCAAGGCGACCGTCATTCCCTTCGGCCCGCAGCACCCGGTGCTGCCGGAGCCTCTGCACCTCGATTTGGTGGTGCAGGACGAAACGGTGGTGGACGTGCTCCCGCAGATCGGGTTCGTGCACCGCGGCCTGGAGAAGCTCGTGGAAACCCGCGACTACAACCAGTTCATCTACATCGCTGAGCGCATCTGCGGCATCTGCGCCATGGGCCATTCGCTCGGCTACGCCGAGACGGTGGAGTCGCTCATGGGGGTGGAGGTGCCCAAACGCGCCGAGTACCTGCGCGTCATCTGGCACGAGCTGTCCCGCGTGCACTCGCACCTTCTGTGGCTGGGCCTGGCCGCCGACGCCTTCGGCTTCGAGAGCATGTTCATGCACTGCTGGCGCCTGCGCGAGCGCGTGCTGGACATCTTCGAGAAGACCACCGGCGGCCGCGTCATCCTGTCGGTGGTGAAGGTGGGCGGTGTCGTGCGCGACATCGACGCCACCCAGATGGCCGAGGTCGTCGCAGTGCTGGACAGCATCAAGGACGACTACACCAAGATCATGAACACCCTGCTCACCGACACCTCGGTGAAGAACCGCACCGTGGGCGTGGGCTACCTGTCCACCGAGGACGCCCATGCGCTGTCCATGGTGGGGCCTTTCGCCCGTGCCTCCAACCTGCCCTACGACGTGCGCTCCTTCGGGCGCGGCGCCTACGGCGACCTGGCCGATTTCCAGCCCATCGTGGCCACCGAGGGCGACTGCTACGCCCGCGTGAAGGTGCGCTGCCTGGAAGTGCTGCAGTCCATCGACATCGTGAAGGAGCTGGCGGCCAAGATGCCCGCCGGCGACATCGAGGTGGCGGTGAAGGGCGCGCCGGCAGCCGGTGCCCAGGCCTCCAACGTGCTGGAACAGCCCCGCGGCGAGTGCTACTACTACGCCCGCGGCAACGGCTCCAAGAACCTGGAGCGCATGCGCATGCGCACACCCACCTCTCAGAACCTCGCCGGCATGACCGTGGCCCTGAAGGGGTGCGATCTGGCCGACGTGAACATGATCATCCTGACCATCGACCCCTGCATCAGCTGCACGGAAAGGTAGGCGCTCATGGGAAGCTTCAAACTGGGGGGCATGACCCTCGGCTCGCTGTTCAAGAAGCCCGAGACCGTGCTGTACCCCTTCGAGACCAAACCGGCGCCGGCGGGGCTGAAGGGGCATATCGCCCTCGACCCCGATCGGTGCATCCTGTGCGGCATCTGCGCCAAAACCTGCCCGGCAGGAGCCTTGGTGGTGGAGAAGAAAGAGCGCACCTGGTCGCTCGACCCGTTCCGCTGCGTGCAGTGCGGCAGCTGCGTGCGCGCCTGCCCGAAAGCCTGCCTTGCCATGGAGCCCGCCTACACGCCGGTTGCCACGGCGCAATCGTGCACGGTGGTGCCGGTTCCCGACCCCAAGGCCGCGGTGACGGAATCGTAAGGTGAACGCTCCGTTAAGTTTCATGGGGACGGTTTGAAGGCCGTCGCTATCTGGTAGAATTGCACAAGCTGGCATGACAGTCCGGGCTCCGCGTTGGGGTCCGGACTTTTTGGGAAAGGGAAGGCTTCGTTTTATGGCCGAGAAGATGAGGAATGCGTCGGGCGCCGAAGAGGTGTCGTACCAGATCTTCACGCTGGCCAACATCGTTTCCTTCGTGCGCCTGCTGATGGTGCCCCTCTACCTTATCCTGCTCTTGAACGGCTGCAACCTGGCGGCCACGCTGGTGTTCGCCACGGCCGCGGCCACCGATTTCCTCGACGGGCAGATCGCGCGGCGCACCCACACCGTGTCGCGGCTGGGGCAGCTGCTCGATCCGGCCATCGACCGCATCCTCATGATCACCGGCGTGCTCGGCGTGTTTCTGGTGGGCCGCATTCCCCTGTGGGTCATCGTGCTCGTGGTGGTGCGCGACGCCTACCTGCTCATCGGCGGCGGCGTGCTGCTCAGCCGCTTCCATATCCGCGTGCCCGTCGTGTACCCGGGCAAGTTCGCGACCACGTTCCTGTTCGTCGGCTTCGCGGGGCTGCTGCTGAACTGGCCCCTTGTTCCGGGACTCGGCCTGTGCGATGTATCGTGGCTGCCCGGCTTCAACGGCGATGCCGTGTCGTGGGGCATCTGGTTCATCTACGCCGGCCTCGTGCTGTCGCTGGGGGTGACGATCTACTATTCGGTGGCTGCGGCCCGCGCCCTGCGCGCGGCATTGGCAGAGCGTTCGCGGGAAGGATGCGCCCATGACGCGGCCTAGAAAGCCGCGCTCGGACGGCAGCCCCTCTTCTCGTGCGCGATCGCGTGCGGCAGCCCCGACGGAACGTGCGCCCCGCCCCCGCCCCGATCGGAAGCCCGCGGGGCGCCCGGCCAGAGCCTCGCAGCCCGTATCCCGCTCCGCCGCGTCCGCAAGCCGTTCCGCCCAGCGATCGGCCTCGCCGTCGAAAACCCGCGGCGATCACCCCTCCCGTCGCACCGCGAGCCGCCCTGTCGGCCGCGCCGAGGACCGGGGCGCCAATCGCCGCGCAACCCAGCCGCGCCCGACCGCATCTGCCCGCCGCGCGACCGACCGCAGCTTCGCGGGACCGGGGCGCATGGAGACGCGGCCCGGTCCCGGCCTTGCGGCTGAAGGAGGCACGCGGCGCGGCACATCGCGCATGAAGCCCGTCGCCCCGGGCCGGCCCCGCTCGCCGAAGCTGCCCCTTGTCGCGGCCGCGGCGGCATTGGTGGTGGCCGTGATCGCCGGCGGCGTCGGCTTCGACCAGCTGATGAACGGCAACCGCATCTACCAGGGCGTCAGCGTGGGCTCCGTCGACGTGTCGGGTATGACCCGCGAGGAGGCGGCCAACGCCCTCGATGCCGCCTACAGTGACGCCGTGGCGTCGGGTCTGGGCATCGTCTTCGCCAGCGACGAGGCGGCCCAGACCGTGGACGTGGACACCGAGATGACCGAGGACGCGGCCCAGGCCGAGCAGCTGTCGGTGGAGGAGGCCCGCGCCGACAAAAAGCTGTGGGTGGCCGAGGCCGGCGTGCTGGGCGCCCACGTTCCCACAGCCGACCTGGCCGAGGAGGCCTTCGCCGTGGGCCGCGACGCGGGCGGACTGGCCCAGCGCATCGAGGCGGCCACGAGCACGGTGAGCATTCCAATGCGCCTGGATTTCGACGAAGATGCCCTGGAGGCGCTGGCCGCCGAAATCGATGAGACCATCGGCGAGCCCCGGGTGGACTCGAACGTGCAGATCGAGGACGGCGTCGCAACGGTGGTGGAGGGCCATGACGGCACCATCGTCGACCGCGACGAGTTCCGCAGCAAGATAGCCGAGGGCTTCCTGGGCGCCACACCCGACGACTTCTCCTTCGTCGCCCATACGGCCTTCGCCCCCTCGCGCATCGATAGCGCGGCGGCGGAGACGTGCCGCGCCTTTATCCAGGGCGTGCTCGACCGCGGCCTCACGTTCACCTTCGAGGGCGATCAGTGGGACCTGGACGGCGCGACCATCGGGTCGTGGGTCACCACCACCGTGGCCGAATCCGAGGGGGGAGCGCGCCTGGTGCCCGTCCTCGACGAGAAGACGGCCTGCGCCGACCTGCTGGCCCTCATCCGCGAGGCCGGCTTCGTGTCGGCCACTACGGTGAACTTCCGCATCGAGGGCGGCGAGGTATGGGTGTACGCCCAGGACGGCTCGCGCTACCCGCTGACCGCCGACGCGGTGTCGGCCGCCGATGCGGGGGTGTTCGGCGCCTTCCGCGACAACGGCTCCACCGCCTTCGCGGACGAGCGGCCCACCGTGGCCATCGGCTGGGGTGCGGCGCCCAGCAAGAGCAGCTTCGACGACGCGCTGGCCATGGGCCTCATCGGGGAGATATCCTCCTATACCACCGAGTACAACGACGGGGCCGGCACGGCCAACCGCCGTCACAACATCCATCTGGCGGCCGACCTGCTCACCGACTCCATCACCCCGGCCAACGGGGGCATCTGGTCGTTCACGGAGACCATGGGCGGCCAGGCCAACGAGGAGATGGGATTCAAGGGCGCCCACGTCATCTCCGGCGGCGAGTACACCGACGCCATCGGCGGCGGCATCTGCCAGGTGGCCACCACGGTGTTCAACGCCGTGTACGAGGGCGGCTACCCCGTGACCGAGCGGCGCAACCACTCCCTTTACATCTCGAGCTATCCCACGGGCCGCGACGCCGCCATCGCGTATCCTTATCTTGACCTCAAGTGGGAAAACGACACCACTTCCGACGTGCTGCTGCGCACGCGCTACACCGACAGCACCCTGACCGTCACGCTGTACGGCATCGATCCGGGCTACGTGGTGAGCACCGAGACCGGCGATTGGCAGAAGGGCGATGCCTACAAGACCAAGTACCAGGTGGACGAGGAGGAGTCGGAGGGCACCCGCTACGTGAAGACCCGCGGGGCCGACGGCCGCAGCGTCACCGTGCATCGCACGGTGCGCGACCGGTCGGGCAACCTGCTGCACGAGGAGGATTTCGAATCGAACTACAAGCCCATCAACGAGGTGATCGTGGTGGGACCGAACACGCCGACCGGGGAAGAGGAAGACTCGGAGGAAAAGGACGACGACAAGGAGGACGCCCGTGTTTCAACCGGAGATTGAGGCGATGCCCCGTGAGGAGCTTCGCGAACTGCAGCTTGAGCGCTTGCGCGCATCGGTGCGCAACGCCTACGAGAACGTGCCGCTCTACCGCGAGCGCTTCGATGCCGCCGGCGTCACGCCCGACGACATCCGCAGCCTGGAGGACCTGCAGCGGTTCCCCTTCGTGGTGAAGCAGGACATGCGCGACAACTACCCCTTCGGCATGTTCGCCCGCGAGAACGCCGATGTGGCGCGCATCCACGCCTCGTCGGGCACCACGGGCCAGGCCACGGTGGTGGGGCACACCGCCACCGACCTGAAGAACTGGGGCGACTGCTTCGCCCGCGGCATCGCCATGGTGGGCGGCGACGAGAACTCCACCATCCAGGTGTCCTACGGCTACGGCCTGTTCACGGGCGGTCTGGGGGCCCATGCCGGCGGCGAGGCCATGGGCTGCACCGTCATCCCCACCTCGTCGGGCAACACCAAGCGCCAGGTGCAGATGCTGAAGGACTGCGGCACCGACATCCTGGCCTGCACCCCCTCCTACGCGCTGCTGATCGCCGACACGGCCATCGAGATGGGCTACGACCCGGCCACCGAGTTCAAGATCTCCGGCGGCATCTTCGGCGCCGAGCCCTGCTCCGAGAACATGCGGCAGGAAATCGCCGACAAGCTGGGCCTGCAGTACTGCGACGTGTACGGCCTGTCGGAAATCATGGGCCCGGGCGTGGCCATGGAGTGCGCCGAGCGCGGCGGCCTCCACATCGCCGAGGACCAGTTCTTCTGCGAGATCATCGACCCCGAGACCCTGGAGGTGCTGCCCGACGGGGAAGTGGGCGAGCTGGTCATCACCACGCTCACCCGCGAGTGCTCGCCGATGATCCGCTACCGCACCCGCGACGTCACCACCATCAACGCGGAGATGTGCCCCTGCGGCCGCACCCACCGCAAGATCGGCCGCCTGCTGGGCCGCACCGACGACATGCTCATCATCCGCGGCGTGAACGTGTTCCCGTCCCAGATCGAGCAGGTCATCACGGAGTTCCCGGAGATCGCCACCCAGTACCAGATCATCCTCACGACGCGCGGGCCGCTCGACCATGTGGAGCTGCAGGTGGAAACCGAGCCTGATTTCCCCATCGACGAGGTGCGCGCGCTCGAGGATTTGCGCAGCCGCCTGGCCGCGGCTCTCAAGAGCAACCTGCAGGTGGCCGTGGACATCAAGTTCGTGGAACCGAAGACCATCGCGCGCTCGGAGGGCAAGGCCAAGCGCGTCATCGACCTGAGAGGGGAGACCAACTAATGATTTCTCAGCTGACGGTGTTCCTCACCAACGAGAAGGGCCGCCTGGCCGCGGCCTGCCGCACGCTGGCCGACGCCGACATCAACATGCAGGCGCTGTTCATCGCCGACACCGCCGATTTCGGCATCGTGCGCATCTTCTGCGACACGCCCGCCCGCGCCGCCGCCGTGCTGGCCGAGGCGAACTTCCGCGCCACGCTGACGCCGGTTATCGCCGTGTCGGTGGCCGACGAGCCCGGCACCCTGGCGCGCCTTCTGGAATTCTGCAACGAGGAGGCCATGAACGTGGAGTACGGCTACTGTTTCTCCACGGCCGGAGGCACCGCCATCGACGTGCTGAAGATCGAGGGCGACGGTGCCGAGACAGCCCTGGCCGACGCCGGATTCAAGATTCTCGCACCTGAAGAGGTCTACGTTGTCGATCCGAGCTAACTTCACCGCCGCAGGGCGCGGCACCGGCCGCCGCGCCCTGCGCGCCCTGCTGGCCGCCGCGCTCGCGGCGTCGGTGCTGCTGCCCGCCCCGGCGTTTGCCGACGTGCGCGGCACCGACCAGCTGCTGGGCACCACAGTGGCGGAACGCGGGCTGCCGGCCGTGGCCTGCCCGAACGTCACGGCGCGCTACGCCTTCGTCATGGACGCGGCGGGCACCGTCTACTTTTCCCGCGAAGCCGACGTGCAGAGCCACATCGCCTCTATCACCAAGGTGATGACAGCCATCGTGGCCCTGGATTCGGGGATGCCCATGGACACCGTTATAACCGTGGGCGAGAAGGCTGCCACCGTCGGCGAGTCGTCGGCCGATCTGCGCATGGGCGACAAGCTGTCGCTGAAGGCGGCGCTGACCGGCCTCATGGTGTCGTCGGGCAACGACGCCGCCATCGCCATCGCCGAAACCGTGGGCGCCACCTTGGCCGCCGACGGGCAGGACGCCAACGAGGCCTTCGTGGCGGCCATGAACGCGAAGGCGGCCGAGCTGGGCATGAACGACTCGCTGTTCGCCAATCCCCACGGGCTGGATATCGGCGAGTACGACAACGAGATGTACTCCACGGCCCACGACGTGGGCCTCATGTGCGCCTACGCCATGAAGAACGAGACGTTCCGCTCCATCGTGGCTCAGGACAAGGCGCAGCTGGCGGTCACGAAACCCGACGGCTCCACGGCCACCATCGAGCTGACCTCCACCGATTTGCTGCTGGGCGTCTACGAGGGCGCTTGCGGCATCAAGACCGGCTACACCGAGGCCGCCGGCAACTCCTTTGCGGGTGCCTGCAACCGGGGCGACGGCGACCTGTACGCCATCGTGCTCGGCGCGCCCTCCGAAAGCGCCCGTTTCGAAGATGCGAAGGCCCTGTTCAACTGGGTGTACGACAACCGCATGACCTACGCGCTCGCCCACAGCGACCAATGGGTGACCGCCGATGAGGACGGCACCTCCGCCAAGGTGCCCCTGATCGCCGAGGTGCCCCATACCGCTTGGCTCGACAAGCGCGTGAAGGCGACTTTCGCCGACCCCGGCGCCTCGGTTGAGGTGTTCGCCCCTGAGGGCAACGTGAGCCAGGAACTGGTAACCCGCGACCTGCCCGGCGCCGTGCATGCGGGCGACGTGGTGGGCACCATGAACTTCTACCAGGGCAACGAGCTGATCGCCTCTCAGGACCTGGTGGCCGTGGAAGATTCTCCCGCGCCCGACTTCCTGCAGGGGATCGGCTTTTGGTGGGAGCGCCTGTGGGCCGGCTTCGGCGGCCGGGAACTGGTGGCCGCCCCCGTGGTGGTGAACCAGACGCCGCTCATCTACAGCAAGGCGTCCACCGGCCAGAGCATCGAGGATATCCGCGCCATTGCCGCCGGCGATGACGTTGTACCTGACGACGATTCGGCGTCCGACGGCGCCGACGAGGAGGAATAACCATGAGCGAAACCTGTCCCGTTTGCTCCCATCCCGTATCGCCCGCCGATACCGCTTGCCCCACCTGCGGGTTCAAGCTGCTGGGCACCACCCAGGCCTTCAAGCCGGTGGCCCTGGACGGCGCCGCGGCGGCGGTCCCCGAGGCTGCCCCCACCTGCGCCACCTTGAACGTGGTGCGCGGCCCCCAGGTGGGCATCACCTTCCAGCTGGGAGGCGAGCCGCTGACCGTGGGACGCAGCCCGCAGTGCTCCATCTTCCTGAACGACATGACCGTCTCGCGCATGCACGCGGTCATCGAACCTGAAGCTGGCTGCTACGTCATCCGCGACCAGAACTCGTTCAACGGCGTGTGGGTGAACAACGAGGTCGTCGAGGCTCGCGCGCTGCGACCGGGCGACCTCATCCAAATCGGCACGTTCTGCATGCGCTACGAGGAGAGCTAGAAACCGCCCGCGCCATCGGGCGAGCAGAGGCAGAGGGGATACGAGCGGGGAGAGAGGATAAGATCATCTATGGAACTGATGTCGGGAAACGAGGCCATCGCCCAGGGCGCCTGGGAGGCCGGTTGCACCATCGGCGTGGCCTATCCGGGCACGCCCTCCACTGAGACGTTGGAGGCGTTCGCGCGCAAGGACGGCGTGTACGCCGAGTGGTGCGTCAACGAGAAGGTGGCGGTGGAGGTGGGCACCGGGGCCTCGGCCGCAGGCGCCCGGGTGCTCGCCACCATGAAGCACGTAGGCGTGAACGTGGCGGCCGATCCGCTGTTCACGGCCGCCTACACCGGCGTGGGCGGCGGCTTCGTCATTCTGGCGGCCGACGACCCGGGCATGTACTCGTCCCAGAACGAGCAGGATTCCCGCTACTACGCCCAGGCCGCCGCGGTGCCCTGCCTCGATCCGGCCGACTCGGCCGAGGCGCTGAGCTTCACGCGCGACGCCTTCGCCATCTCCGAGCGCTTCGACGTGCCGGTGATGCTGCGCTCCTCGGTGCGCGTCTCGCACACGAAAACCCCCGTGGAACCCGGTGAGCGCACCGAGCACGAGCTCGTTCCCTATCGGAAGGATCCCGCGAAGTGGGTGATGATGCCCGCCTTCGCGAAGCCGCGGCGCGCCGTTCAGCTGCAGCGCATCGACGCTTTGCGGGAATGGGTGGAGACATGCCCCTACAATGAGGTGGTGCGCCGCGGCGGCGACATCGGCGTCGTGTGCGCCGGGGCCGTCTACCAGCATGTGGCGGAGGCGCTGCCCGAGGCATCGGTGCTGAAACTGGGCGTCACCTGGCCCCTGCCGGCCCGCAAGCTGCGGGAATTCGCCGCCAGCGTCGAGCGCCTGTACGTGATGGAGGAGGGCTCGGAGTACCTGAGCGCCGCCGTGCGCGCCTGCGGAATCGCCGTGAGCGAGCCGCCGGCGCCCCTGCCGCGGGCCGGAGAGCTCTCGCCGCGGCTGGTGCGCGAGGCCTTCGGGCTGCCCGTGCCGCCCTACACCGAGCTGTCCGAGACGCTGCCGGGCCGCCCGCCGGCGCTATGCCCGGGCTGCCCGCACCGTCTGGTGTTCAAGGAGCTGGCCCGCATGAAGGCCATCGTCACCGGCGACATCGGCTGCTACACCCTGGGCGCTCTGCCGCCCCTTTCCGCCATGGACACCACAGTGGACATGGGCGCGTCGGTGTCCATGGCCCACGGCTTCGAACTGGCGCTTTCCGGCACCGATCACAAGCCGGTGGTGGCCGTCATCGGCGACTCCACCTTCGCCCATTCGGGCCTCTCCTCGCTCATCTCCACCGTGTACAACCGCGGAGCCGGCACCGTGTGCGTGCTGGACAACCGCACCACGGCCATGACGGGACGCCAGGGCAACCCCTTCAACGGCGTCACCCTGCAGAACCGCCCCAGCCGCGAGCTGAACATCGAGGCGGTGGTGCGGGCCATCGGCGTGGAGGACGTGCGCACGGTGGATCCCAACGATGCCGCCGCCGTACGTGCCGCCCTGAAGGAGACCACGGCGCTCGACGACATCTCGGTTATCGTGTTCCGCTCGCCCTGCGTGCTGCTGGAGCGGAAGAAGACGCGCCCGCTGTGGGTGAACGCCTCGTGCACGGCCTGCGGCTCCTGCGCGACCCTCGGCTGCCCGGCCATCTCCCGGGACGAGTCGGGCGTGGCCGCCATCGACGCGGCCCTGTGCATCGGCTGCGGCCAGTGCACCCAGTACTGCCGTTTCAACGCGATCGTTCCGGAATAGGGGAGGCGAATATGGAGCAAGCAACTAAAACCGTGCTGCTGTGCGGCGTCGGCGGCCAGGGCACCATCCTCGCCGCCGATCTTCTGGCCTTCGGGTGCCTGGAGGCCGGCCTGGATGTGAAGGTGTCGGAAATCCACGGCATGGCCCAACGCGGCGGCGCCGTGACCACGGTGGTGCGCATCGGCGAGAAAGTGGAGTCCATGGTGTCCGATTTGGGCTGTGCCGACATCGTGGTGGCCTTCGAGACCACCGAGGCCCTGCGCAACCTGCCCCAGCTGGCCGAGGGCGGGGCGCTCATCGTGAACGACGAGGCCATCAAGCCGCTTCCGGTGCTGACCGGGGCGGCGTCCATGCCCGCCCACGCCCACGAGACCTTGGCCGAAGCGGGCGCGCTGCTGGTGCCCGCAGACGCCATCGCACGCTCGGTGGGCAACCCCAAGTGCGCCAATGTCGTGCTGGTGGGCGCCTTCACCGCCCGCCTGGATATTCCCGCCGAGGTGTGGGAGCATGCCGTAGCGGCGCGGGTACCGGCGGCTACCGTGGAGGCGAACCTGGCGGCGCTGGCCGCGGGCCGGGCATTCGCCTTGGATCAAGAAGGGAAGTAGGCCATGACCGTTTCGCAGATCAGCGTATTCGCCAACAGCCGCCCGGGTCATTTGGGCCGCGTGCTGGCGCTTTTCGAGGAGGCCGGCGTGAGCGTGCGCGGGTTCTCCGCCTCCGATACGGGAGAGTACGGCATCTTGCGCTTCGTGGTGGATAAGCCCGATGTGGCGCTTGCGGCGCTCAAGGACGCCGGCTGCGCCTGCACCGAGACCCCGGTGCTGTGCCTGAAGCTGGAGGACACCCCCGGCGAGCTCTCCCGCGTGGTGGGCGTGCTCGGCCGCTGCGGCATCAACGTGGTGTACTGCTACTCTATGATATCCACCTACATCGTGCTGGCCACCACCGATATCGAGCAGGCGCGCGCCCTTCTGGCCGAGGAGCCTGTGGAGATGATCTGTCAGGCCGATATCGCCCGCTACGTCGCCGCCCGCGACGGGAAGGAGGCTTAAGCCGTGACCGATGCCGCATCCATCGACGTGACCGCCAAGGGCGGGGCCCTCGCGGCCGCCGCCGCGGGCCGCTTCGACCTGCTCCCCGTCTACAAGCCTGAGATCGAGTGCGCCCCGCGCGATCAGATTCGCGCCGTGCAGCTTGAAAAGCTCAAAAAGACCGTGGCCTACGCCTACGACCGCGTGCCCTACTACCGCCAGAAGATGGACGAGATGGGCGTGGCGCCCGCCGATATCCAGACGCTGGAGGACGTGCGCAAGCTGCCCTTCACCGACAAGGCGGTGCTGCGCGACACCTTCCCCTTCGGCCTGTTCGCCGTGCCCATGGACGAGATTCGCGAGTTGCACTCCTCGTCGGGCACCACGGGAAAGCCCGTGGTGGTGGGATACACCGACGACGACATGGCCATGTGGAGCGAGTGCATCGCGCGGCTCGTGCAGATGGCCGGCGTGGTGCCGGGCGATATGGCCCAGATGGCCTTCGGCTACGGTATGTTCACCGGCGGCTTCGGGCTGCACTACGGCCTGCAGCGCCTGGGATGCGCCATGATCCCCGCCGGCTCGGGCAACACCGAGCGCCACATCCAGATGATCGAGGACTACGGCACCACCGTGCTCGTGGCCACGCCCTCCTACGCCATGCACATCTGCGAGGTGGGGGAGGCCATGGGCTACGATTGGGAGGCGTCGCCCCTGCGCGTGGGCCTTTTCGGCGGCGAGCCGTGCCCGCCAGGACTCAAGGCCGAGATCGAGCGCCGCATGCACATCGTGTGCACCGACAACTACGGGCTCACCGAGGTGATGGGGCCGGGCGTATCGGGCGAGTGTCTGGCCGAGCGCTACCAGCAGCACATCGCCGAGGACCACTTCCTATGGGAGGTGGTGGACCCCGCTACCGGCGAGCCGGTGGGCGAGGGCGAGGTGGGCGAGCTTGTGCTCACGCCGCTGTGCAAGCAGGGCATCCCCGTGCTGCGCTACCGTACTCACGATCTGACGGCCGTGCACACCGGGCCCTGCGCCTGCGGCCGCACCCTGGCGCGCATGGACAAGGTGCGCTCGCGTTCCGACGATATGCTCATCATCCGCGGAACCAACGTGTTCCCCTCGCAGATCGAGGACGTGCTCTCGGGCATTCCCGAGGTGACGCCCCACTACCACATCGTGGTGCGCACCAAGGGCGGCATGGACGAGCTCGTGGTGGAGACCGAGCTTCGTCCCGAGGCCTTCTCCGACTCCTTCGAGTCGATGGACGCCCTGCGCGGCCGCATCGCCGAGAAGCTGAAGGGCACGCTGCTCGTGGCGCCCACGGTGCGCCTCGTGGAGCCCGGCGGCATCGAGCGCGCCATCGGCAAGGCCAAGCACGTCGACGACCAGCGCGAGAAGTAGATCGCAACAGAAGGGGAGCGCACCGACGCAGGCGCGCTCCCCTTTGTTTCCTTTGGGAGAGCCTATGGAAGCCGCCGCCCATACCGTCGCGCCCGTTACGGGCCGCTTCGCCCCGTCGCCCACGGGCCGTATGCACGCGGGGAACATCTTCTGCGCCCTGGTAGCGTGGCTCGTGGCGAAGTCCCAGGGAGGGCGTATGGTGCTGCGCGTCGAGGATTTGGATCGGGAGCGCTCCAAACCGCATTTTGCCGACGAGGTGCAGCGCGATTTCGAAGCCCTGGGCCTGACCTGGGACGCGGGTCCCTTCTTCCAGCATGATCGCGACGAAGTCTATCAAAGCGCCTTAGACGCTCTGGATGCACAGGGCCTTCTGTACCCTTGCTGGTGCACGCGGGCCGATCTGCACGCCGCCTCGGCACCCCATCGGGGCGAGAAACCGGTGTACGCGGGCACCTGCCGCCATCTGAGCGAGCGCGAGCGCGCCGAGCGGGCCGCAAGCGGCCGTGCACCTGCGACGCGTCTGATGGTGCCGGATCGCACCTACGCCCTGCACGACCTCATTCAGGGAGACTACCAGCAGAATCTCGCCACGGAATGCGGCGACTTCCTCGTGCGCCGCGCCGACGAGGCCTTCGCCTACCAGCTGGCCGTGGTGGTAGACGACGCGGCCCAGGGTGTGAACTCGGTGGTGCGGGGCATGGATCTGCTGTGTTCCACGCCCCAGCAGATGTACTTGCAGGAGTTACTGAAGCTGCCCCACGCGACCTACGCCCATGTGCCCCTGGTAGTGGGGGAGCTCAACCGGCGCCTGTCGAAACGCGACCGCGATGCGGCTCTCGATGAGCTGCTGATGCGCTTCAAGACACCCGCAGGAGTTATCGGCCACATCGCCGGCATCACCGGGCTCGCACCGACAACTGATCCCGCCACGCCCGAGGAGCTGCTGCGCGATTTCGATCTGGACAAGCTGCCCGCGCTGTTCCCCGACAAGGTGCAGATTCTCTGGCGCTAGACAGCCGGTTCCGCATGCTACACGAACAAGGCGGCGGCGTAGAAGGCGCCGAGCGCCACATTCACGCTGCCGATCTGGCCCATGGCGCCAATGCGCGTGGGCGGCGCAAGGGGGTTCTTCCACAGCGCGGCCATCAGGGGATAGGCGGCCAGCAGCATGAAGGGGAGCACGATAGCCCCTCGCGGGAACCAGATGGTCACAACGGCGACGATAGCCGCGACCCAGGTGACCATGAGCCCACGGTAGACGGCCCGCGCCCGAGAGCGCCCCAGCAACACGGGCAGCGTGCGCCGGCCGGCCTCGATGTCCTTCTCGATGTCGCAGGTGTTGTTGGTCATCATGATGAGCCCCACGCCGATGATGGTGGGCACGGCCCATACGAGCGCGATAAAGTCGAGGCGCCCTGTCAGCACCTGATAGCATGCCAGGGGAATGAGCCCTCCCATGACGATGCCGCTGACCGCCTCGCCCACCGGCAGATAGGAGAGGGGGGTCTTACCGCCGGAATAGGCCACAACGATAACGGCACCCACGGCGGCGATGACGAGGGGAGTGAAACCGGCGCACCAGATGACGTACAGCCCCGCGCAGAAAGCCGCGATCAGAAACCCTATGGCCAGCGCCAACGCCGACCGCGGATTCACCTGGTTGTACACCAGCACTGCATCGCTCGCCTCCACGTTGTCATCGGCGGAATCAGCACCCTTCACGTAGTCGAAGTAATCGTTGAACGTGTTCACCGAGGCCTGCATGAGAATGCAGATGAGCAGCAGTACCAGAGTGAGAAGCGGGGAGAGGCGCCCTGTTACATTCGCCGCGCAAGCGACGGCGACGAGCACGGGCATAATGGAAGCGGGCCAGGTGTGGATCGCGGCCAGCTGCCATGCCAAACGCGGGGAGAGGGGGGCGAAGTCTCCCCTCTCGGTGATTTTCTGTTCTGTACACATGTTCGTTTTTCCTCAACCTGGAGAACCCGTTGTCATAGCTTCATCCATTATAAAAGAGGGTGCCCGGTTGCGGGCACCCTCGGGGAACGCGCGTGACATCAACGGGCGTTAATTAGTGATCAGCGCTGCGGCGATATCGCCCGAAGTGGACGAAGCCGGCTTCCATTCCTCTCCATCACGAGTGTACTTAATGGTAATCGGCTGGGTAGCCGCCAACTCCACGCCATCGAGCGAACCAATCACGATCTCGCCGATTTCCTGGTTGATGTCATCGTTCGACTTGCCCGCCAACTCGTCGGGATTGGCGATCTTCTGGTTCACGGCGTTCTGCAGTGCCTGCTGATAGCCGGTGTAGCTCTTGCAGGTAAGCGTAATCTGGGCCTCGGCCGTATCACCGTCCACCGTCACAGAGTCGATGGCGTAATCAAACCCGCCCAAATAGGCCTTCATGAACTCCACGCCATCGATGCCGTACACCGACAGCTGGCTCATATCGATGCTCTCGGACAACTCGTTCACGAAGTTGTCGTCAAGATTCTTGATGCTGTCCAACTCCGACGTTAGCGACGCGCGAATGATCTCGTCATCGCTTTTCTCGCCTGAGCATCCCGAAAGGGACACTACAGCCCCCAACAACGCCCCCACAAGCAGGAGAGACATTAGAATCCCCTGAGTAAGGAATCGACTATTCAATTTTACATAATCCGCATTATCAGACATTTTCATAGTTCAACCTTTCTTGAGCCTTAACCCCAGGGGTTGCCGTTCCCGCTGCCGTCGGGCGAGCCGGAGATGCCGCCTTGCAGGTCTGCGGCACCTTCGCCGAGAATGGCGCTGTAGTCGCCGGTCTGCATGGCCTCCATCAGTATGGGGATCATCGTGACCAGTCCGATGATATTCAGCGCAAGCGCAATGGAGCTGATGACGACACCCATGATGGCCGTCTGCCGCACCACCGTGGCGAAGTTCCGATGAGGGCCCTCCGGTCGGCTCAACACGCGACGAACCTTCACCAGAGCCAGTATGGCGCATACCAGCGCCACAGAGCTGAGGGCCACGCCGCCGATAATGAACGACACGGGACCCGCGATGGTGGCCACGGTGCTCAATGTGCGCGCCGAGTTCAAATCCATCAGATCGAGCTGATCGCGCGCATCGCCCTGAGGCGGCTGCGGTCCCTGGTTCTCGGGTGGCGCGGGCAGAGAATTTCCCGGCTGTGTTGACCCGGAATCATCGGGCGGTGTTCGGTGTTCCATGAAATTCCTCGCTCCTAGCAGACCCCGCTGCTTCCGAAGCCGCGGTCGCCGCGGTCGCTTTCCGGAAGAGCATCGGTGTTATGTAAAGTAATAGGGGGAACGGCCACTATCATCAACTGCGCGATGCGGTCTCCCCGGGAGAACGAAAACGCCTCGTGGGGATCAAGATTGATCAGCACCACCTTGATCTCGCCCCGGTAACCGGCATCGACGAGCCCGGGGGCGTTCACGATCGATACGCCGTGACGGGCGGCCAAACCGCTGCGCGGAATGACCAGACCGGCGTGCCCCTCGGGAATGGCCAAGGCGAAACCGCACGGCACGGTCATGCGCTCGAAAGGCCCGAGCACTCCGTCGACGGCGGCGCGAAGATCGAGGCCCGCATCTCCCCCGTGGGCGTAGCACGGCAGTTCCAATGTCTCGTCGAGCAAGGTGATGGCAACATCCACGATATGCCCCCTACCCCAGATCGCCGAGTGCCTGGGAGAACTCCTCCACACTCTGGAAATCTTTGTAGACGCTCGCAAAGCGGATATAGGCGACCTCGTCCATCTTCACCAGGCGCGCGAGCACCATGTCGCCCAAATCCTTCGACTTGATCTCGGTGCGTTGGGTCGCACGCAACTCGGTTTCCAAACTCGTGATGAGTCCGTCGATCTTCTCGGGTGTAATCGGACGCTTGGCACAGGCGATCAGCAGGCCGCGCATAAGCTTCTGGCGATCGAACACCTCGGAAGAGCCGTCGGTCTTTATCACCAGGATGGGATGCTCGGCCAAACGCTCGTAGGTAGTGAACCGGTTGCCGCATTCGAGGCATTCCCGACGTCGGCGAATGGACGCTCCTTCGTCCGCCGAACGTGAATCGACCACCTTCGATTCGGGGTAGCCGCAGGATGGACAGCGCATGAGTTCTCCTAACCGTGAGTTGATAACCCATGATACCCTACGACAGGCCTCCGCGCCCCATACTTCAAAACATTGCTACCATCGCGACAAGCGACGGCGAGGCTTAGGCGAAGAAGGCCACAAAGGAGGCAACGGTGCTGAGAAGGAAGGCGATGGAAAATTCGATTCTGCTCATTTTTCTCTCCTGACCTCTTGCGTAGAACCTTTGTTCGCAGTTATAATAGAGCGAACAAAGGTTCATGTCAATATTTTTTCAAACAAATGTACGTCTCTTTTGAAAGGACGCGGAAATGGCGCAGAAGGTGACCAAGCGACAGCAGGCGGTACTGGACTGCATCGAGGCCTGCATCCGGCAGAAAGGCTACGGCCCCACCGTGCGCGAGGTCTGCCAAACCCTGGGGCTGTCCTCCCCTTCCACCGTCCATGTGCACCTCAAGGCCCTGGAGGACAAGGGCTACATCAAACGCGATCCCCTGAAGTCGCGCTCCATCGCGCTCACCTATCCCATTGAGGAAGTGCCTTGCGCCGGAGCCCTCGCCGACAGCTACAGCAAGCTCGTCAACGTGCCCCTTGTGGGCGATGTGGCGGCCGGCTCCCCCATTCTGGCCGAGGAGAACATCACCGACACCATCACCCTGCCCACCGACATCGTGGGCGATGCCCCCTCCTTCATGCTGTCGGTACGCGGCGAGTCCATGATCGAGGCCGGCATCAACGACGGCGATTACGTCGTGGTGAAGGAGCAGCCGGTGGCCAATAACGGCGATATCGTCGTGGCCATTGTCGATGACGGTGCCACAGTGAAGCGATTCTACAAGGAGGCCGACCACATCCGCCTGCAACCCGAGAACTCGTCCATGGAGCCCATCATTGTCAGCGATTGTTCCATAGCCGGCAAGGTGGTGGCCGTGTTCCGCCGCCTCTGAGCCGCGCCGGCTCGAAACAAGCAGCGGAGCCGTGGCAGAATCTGCCGCGGCTCCGTTTCGTCTTCTCGGTTCTTGCCGTCCTGGAAACGCGCCTGCCTACGAGTGGGCAAACGGCAGAAACGCCGCCACTTGGGCCGGCCCCGCGAGCATCTGGATATGGGTGCCGTCGGCCTCGTGGTCCTCCGAGATGATATGGCACCGTTCGTGGGCCAACGACACCAGATCGCCCCGCTGATAGGGAATCACCACGTCGAGCTTGGTGTCGGCCGCACTCGCCGCATGGGCGATGGCTCCCACCATGTCGTCGATACCGAACCCGGTGCGCGCCGAGAGAAACTGAGCGTGGGGAAAGCGCCGGCGCAACCCTTCAAGCACATCGTCTTCGAGAAGGTCGCATTTGTTGAACACCTCGATCGTGCCAATGGAGGCGGCACCGATCTGATCAAGCACACCGCGCACAGCCTCGATCTGCGATTCGAACTCGGACGATGAGGCATCCACCACATGCAGGATGAGATCGGCACCTGTGATCTCGTCAAGGGTGGATTTGAACGCCTCCACAAGCGTCGTCGGCAGCTTCTGGATGAAACCGACCGTATCGGTCACCGTGATCTCACGGCCCTCGGGCAGCTCGAACTTGCGCGTGGTGGAATCCAGCGTGGCGAACAGCTTATCGTAGCTGAGCACATCGGAACCCGTCAGGCGATTGATGAGCGAACTCTTCCCCGCGTTGGTGTAGCCAGCCAGGGCGACTTTGAACATGCCGCTGCCATAGCGGCTCTCGCGCTGCAGCTGGCGCACATCGGACAGATGGGCCAGCTCGCGACGAATGGAGGTGATGCGCTTGCGCACCATGCGGCGGTCGACCTCCAGCTGGCTCTCGCCCTCGCCGAAGCGCGAGCCCACGCCGCCGCCCATGCGGTTCGAGGCCAAATGGGCCCACATGCCGCGCAGACGCGGGTACAAGTACTGGTTCTGGGCCAAGCGCACCTGAAGGCGCCCCTCCTTCGAGGTGGCATGCAGGGCGAAGATGTCGAGGATGAGCGCCGTGCGATCGATCACCTTCACGGCTTTGTCCACGACCTTTTCCAGATTCGCCTGCTGGGAGGGGGTCAGCTCGTCGTCGAAGATAACCAGATCGGCCTCGCAAGTGCGGGCCAGCTCGGCGATTTCCTCGGCTTTGCCCGAGCCCACGAAGGTGCGCGGATTGGGGGCGTCCAAACGCTGCGTCGTGGATGCGACGACATCGGCTCCGGCAGTGTCGGCCAACCGCTCCAGCTCGGCCAAAGACGACTCCAGGGGCCATTCCAACCCGGGACGGTCCACACCGACGATGACGGCCCGCTCGCGGCGCTCCTCGCACTGCGTCGCCGGCCCTTTTTGGATTACGGATTGATATTCGGTCATGGAGTGGGCTCCTTCGATAGTTGGGAGAGGATCTGGTCGGCCACGCGGCGTGCATCTCCCGCATTGGCGTCCACCCAGCGAATGCGCTCGTCGCGCCGGAACCAGGTGCGCTGGCGCTTGGCGTAGCGCCTCGTGGCCTGCTTGATGGCGGCCACCGCCTCATCCAACGTGCAACGTCCCTCGAGCGCCTCGACAATTTCCTTGTAGCCGATAGCCTGGGGTGCGGTGATACCCTCGCGGAAGCCCGCGGCCATCAGGTCTCGCACCTCTTCCACCAACCCCGCGGCCACCATAGCATCCACCCGGGCGTTTATGCGCGCGGCGAGCACGGCGGGGTCGACCGCCAGGCCGAACTGCACCGTCGGCACCGCCGCGCCGATAGCTGCCAGGTTGCGCTTCTGCTCGGCGTAGCTGCGCCCCTCGGCCAGAAGCT
This sequence comes from Adlercreutzia wanghongyangiae, assembly GCF_035989245.1. Taxonomy (NCBI): domain Bacteria; kingdom Bacillati; phylum Actinomycetota; class Coriobacteriia; order Eggerthellales; family Eggerthellaceae; genus Adlercreutzia; species Adlercreutzia wanghongyangiae. The sequence goes on from NZ_JAYMFF010000009.1 coordinate 124,354, forward strand.
CAAAGGCCCGCACCACGCGACGGACGTTGTTGGGATGAACCACCGCCGCGCTCGCGGGATCGCGGCGCTCGAGCTCGTCCCACAGCGCCTGGGCGCCGTGCTGCTCGGCGAAGGCCGTCCACTGCGCACGCACCGGATTGTCCGTTTGCTCGCCGGCGGGAAATGCATAGTCGTCGATAGCCGCCCGCACATACAGGCCCGTGCCGCCGCAGAGCACCGGCCGCCCGTCGCGGTCGGCGATATCGCGAAACGCCGACCGCGCGAAGGTTTGGAAGAGGGCCGCCGAGTAGGGCTCGCCCGGATCAACGAGATCGAAGCCATGATGGGGCACGATACGCTCATCAGCCGGCAGTTTGCCAGTGCCGATATCCATGCCGCGGTAGATCTGCATGGAATCGGCGCTCACCACTTCCCCGCCCACCGCAGCAGCCACCAGCTGGGCCGCGTCGGTCTTGCCCGAGGCCGTGGGACCGACGATGCAGATGACGGGCGAACGCGAATCAGCCATCGACGACCGTGCCGGACAAATACCAGGTGCGCGCCTCGTCGATATGCATGGGAACGATGGTGCCCACCAGCTCTTCGGCCGTAAGTCCCGCGGGCAGCGGCCCGTGCACCGTCTGGTTCTTGGGGCTCTTGCCCGCCAAGATGGAGCCGTCCCGCTTCGACGTGCCCTCGATGAGCACGGGAACCGTGGCGCCGCGCTCCCCTTGGTTCGCCTCGTAGGCTTTACGCTGAACCAGATCGACCAAACGGTCGAAGCGCTCCTGGATGACCTCGCGGGGCGTGTCGTCCTGCAGCTTCGCAGCCGGCGTGCCCTCTCGCTTCGAGTAGATGAAGGTGAACACCTGGCTGTAGCCCACTTCCTCCACTAAGCGATAGGTCTCCATGAAGTCCTCTTCAGTCTCGCCGGGGAAGCCGACGATGATATCGGTGGAAAGCGCGATATCGGGCACCACGGCCCGCAGCTTCTTGATGAGGCCGAGGTAGTGCTCGCGGGTATAGCGCCGATTCATGGCCGACAGAATGCGATCCGACCCCGACTGCACGGGCAGGTGCAGCGCCGGCATCAGCGAGCGCAAGGTGCCGAAGCGCTCGATCACCTCATCGGTGAGATCTTTGGGATGGCTCGTCGCGAACCTCAAACGCTCAACGCCCGTCGCATCCAGCGCATCCAGCACCTCGGCGAAGCGGGGCTCACCGTACAAATCGCGGCCGTAGGAGTTCACGTTCTGGCCGAGCAGCGTGATCTCCTTCACACCTGCCTCCACATAGCGCCGCGCCTCCTCCGCGATATCTTCCAGAGGGCGCGATTTCTCGCGTCCGCGCACATAGGGCACGATGCAGTAGGAGCAGAAGTTGTTGCAGCCCACGGTAATGGGAAGCCATGCCGCCCAGGCATGCTCGCGGGTCGTCGGCAGCGCCGAGGAGAAATCGGCGCCGCCGTCGAGCACTTCGACCGCATGGCCGGATCGCTCGATGGCACCCGACAGGAGCGCCGGCAGAGAGGCAAGGTTGTGCGTGCCGAAGACCACGTCCAGGTGCGGCAGCTGCTGCACCAGCTTCTCGCCATCGCGCTGCCCGATGCATCCGCCCACGGCGATATAGCGCTTGTCGAGGGGCGATCCCTCACGCACGGGGATGTTCTTCATCGAGGCGACCTGGCCGTACAAGCGCGTATCGGCGGCCTCGCGCACGCAGCAGGTCATGAACACCACGATGTCGGCTTCCTCGATCGTGGCCACGGGAAGCGCCCCCAGGCCCTCGAGCATACCGGCCACGCGTTCGGAATCGTGCTTGTTCATCTGGCAGCCGAACGTGTGAATGCAGAAGGTGGTTCCTTCGAAGCAAGTCGTCATGACATACCCTTCGCTACGCCAAGCTGGCAGCTTCCACGGCCACGACGCCGGAGCGGGGCTCCACGGCGAAGCGAATGGCCGTGCGGTACTCGCCGTCGATGACGATATCGGCGAACGAGGGGATGCAGCAGATCTCGATGCCGACCGGCGAGAGGAAGCCGCGCGAGATGGCGATGGCCTTCACCGCCTGGTTGACGGCGCCCGCGCCCACAGCCTGGATCTCGACGGAAGCCCCGTCCTTGATCATACCGGCGATGGCTCCGGCTACCGAGGCCGGAGAGGACTTCGAGGAAACCTTGAGGCAGCCGATGGTCGGCTTCGATTCTGTGATGCTGGACACGTCGCTGATCCTTGTCGTTTCTGGCTTGGTTTTTTTGTTCCGGTTATCGTGTGTTTGGTAATGAATCGCAGGCAACGAGCCCCCGATGCAAACGTTATCATTTTATCCGTTCACCCGAGGGGGCGCAACTGGCAACCCGGCACTAGCGCATCTTGTCGATGGGAATGGTAATGCGCACGGCATCAGCGCCGACAGACACCTCCGGCGCTCCCACCCCCGCCAGAAAATAGCGCTCGGCGATGTCGTCGAACACAGCACCCACCCGCTCGCGGATCAGCGCCACGTCCTCGTCGGCTAGCTTCAGGCCGCGGGCATCGCCCCTCGCAGGACGAGGGCGCTTGGAGGCCGGAGGCGCCGGGAACGCATCGCGCTGCAGGCGCTCCATCAGCGAGGGAACGGGACGAATCGCTCCGTCCAGAATGCGCCGTGCCGATCGGGGCGACAGGAAGAGCCCCATCTCATCGGCCAGGGCACTCAAATGCGCATCGTCGACGGCCAGCGCCAGACGCTTTACCAGGGGGATGTCGGATATATCACCGGGAAAAGCACGCAGGGCCGGCGAGAGGGTGGCGGCCCCGTAGGCATACAGCGTGGCGGCAATCTCGGTGGCCGTGCCCTCGTACACAGTGCAGAGGTCGCGATGCTCCAAGGCGAATTCCGCCGTGGTACGCACGATGTTCTTCGGGCCGCGCATGCAGAGCGCCCCGTCGGCTCCGCGCTCGAAACGGGGAAAGGTTGATTGGTCCGCCTTCTCCCCCAGCACCGCGGTATCCGTTTGCACAAACAGGCTGGTCCCCCGATCGGGGGCTGACTGGCGCACCTCGGCCGCAACGGCGTTCGCTGCGATGGAGTAGAGCGCCATACCGCGCCCGTGCATGCCCCATTTGTCCATATGGGCGGTATCCAGCTTCGAAGTGACGCGCGGCTCGAAGATGCGGCGGTGCTGGGAGACGGGAACGCCCGCCCCGTCGTCGATGACGGTCATGAGGCGCTGATCGCCGTTTTTCTGGGAAGCGAGGAAGATATGCCGCGCACCCGCATCGCGGGCGTTGCGCAAAAGCTCGATGACGATGTCCTCGCTGGAACGAATATCCTGGGCCGCCTGGCGGCGCTCGGCCTCCGAGCTGCGCAGACGAACGAAGCCATCTCCGAGATCGGCTTCGACTCGGAGATGGCTCTCACCGCAAACGGAATCTATGAACGTGGCGAGAGATTGGTCGTCCATGGACTATTTCGCGTAGTCCACCGCACGGCTCTCGCGGATGACCACGACCTTCACCTGGCCCGGATACTGCATCTCGTTTTCGATCTGCTGGGCGATGTCGTGGGCGAGCACCACCGAAGCCGACTCGTCGACCACTTCGGGCTCCACCATGACACGCACCTCGCGACCGGCCTGGATGGCATAGGTACGCTCGACGCCCTTATGGGAGTTCGCAATCTCCTCCAGCTTCTCGAGACGCTTGATGTAAGCGTCGAGCGTCTCCTTGCGGGCACCGGGGCGCGCGGCGGAAACGGCATCGGCGGCCTGGATGAGCACGTCGATGACCGAGTTCGGCTCGATGTCGTTGTGGTGCGCCTCGATGGCGTGCACGATCTCGGGGCGCTCGCCGAAGCGGCGGGCCAGATCGGCGCCGATGACGGCATGGCTGCCCTCCACCTCGTGATCGACGGCCTTGCCCAGATCGTGCAGAAGGCCCGCGCGCTTCACCGGAATGGGATCGAGGCCCAACTCGGATGCCATGACCGAGGCCAGGTAGGCCACTTCCAGGGAATGGTTCAGCACGTTCTGACCGAAGGAAGTGCGGTAGCGCAGCCGGCCGAGGGTGTTCACCAGCTCGGGATGCAGATCGTGGATACCGGCATCGAAGGTTGCCTGCTCGCCGGCCTCCTGCACACGCTGGTTCACGAGCTTCACGGCCTTGTCGTACATCTCCTCGATGCGGGCCGGGTGAATGCGGCCGTCGGCGATGAGATTTTCCATGGTGACGCGGCCGATCTCGCGACGCACCGGATCGAAGCAGGAAATGGTCACGCACTCGGGCGTGTCGTCGATGATGAGATTCGTGCCGGTGAGCTGCTCGAAGGAGCGGATGTTACGCCCCTCGCGGCCGATGATGCGGCCCTTCAGATCATCGGACGGAATATGGATGGTGGACACCGTGGACTCGGCGGAATGGTCGGCGGCCACGCGCTGGATGGCCAGGCTCAGAATCTCGCGGGCCTTTTTGTCGGCCTCGGCCTTGGCCCGCGTCTCCGCATCGCGGATAATGACGGCCGATTCGCGGGTCACCTCGTCGCGAATGGTGTCGAGCAGCTCGACCTTGGCCTCCTCGGGGCTCATGCCGGCGGCGCGCTCCAGGGCTTGGTTGATCTCGATCTGAGCCTCCTCACGATGGCGCTCGATGGCGTTCTCAGCCTCGTTCACATCGCGCTCGCGGCGCTCCACCTGCCCCTGCAGCGACGAGAGCTGGTGCTCGCGGGCGTCCAGCGATTCGACGCGGCGGTCGAGGGACTCCTCGCGCTGGGCAAGGGTCTCCTCGCGCTGGGCCACGCGGCTCTCGGCCGAGCGCACCTCGCGCATGCGCTCCTTCTTCTCGTCCTCCAGCTCCTGGCGATAGCGCAGGGCCTGGTCCTTCGCCTCGATCTCGGCCTCGCGTCGCATCGTCTCCGCCTGCTTGCGCGCATCCTCGACCAGGCTGGCTGCCTCGCCGGCGGCCTTCTGGTTCGATGCGGCGGTCATGGAGCGGTTGACGATGAAACCGAGGACGATACCGACGATGGCCACGACGACAACGACGACGATCATCACGGGATCCATCGCGATTCCTCCTTTCATCTGGGCCTTCACGCCCAATCATAGTCATAAAAAAAGCCCGTGGCACGGGCACGAGCGTATGCAACCAAGGGTAGTGATGCTATACCGTTGTCTATATCGAATACCCAGAGGGTACATTGCTCATAAAAGCCACGAAATACAGTATAGCCGATGTGCGTGAGAAAAGAACCCCCAAAGGGGTCAGAAGACATCATTGGGGGAAGAAAGCCCTTCCGACCACTGCCGCGATGCCGAGGCGGCCACATCGGTGGAGAAGCCCTGCCCCACCAGCTTGCGGAAGGCGGCCTCGCGGGCCCGCTTGGCCCGGGGCGGCCGGCGCTGCAGCAGCGCCACGGCCCGAGCCACCTCGGCGTCGCGTCCGTGGGCATCGTGCTCCTGCCACGCCTCCAACGTGGTGGGATCGATGCCCAGGGCGCCCAGCTCGGCCTCGACGTCCCGCAGGCCCTTCCCTGCCGCCAGCTTCATGCGGATGAGCGCGTCGCCATAGCGCCGGTCGTCCACGGCGTGAACGCGAACGGCGCGTTCGAGGGCCTCCTCGATGGCCGAGACGGGAAAATCGTCGCGGGCGAGCCGGTCGCGCACATAGGCGCTGGAGCGCTCGCGCACCGAGACCCATCGGAGGATCTTCCGAAACGCGGAATCGGCATCCTTCCCGTCGTCGTCGCCGCCCGCGGCGACCTCGGGGAAAGGAGCGTCGGCCGACTTCCCGGAACCGCGATCGGCACAGGGGACGCTCCCTCCATCGTCGGCAGCGGAGGAGGCGGCACGGGGACGGGCGCTCTTTCGAAACGCGTCGTCGACCGCCTCCCCGCGCTCGATAGCCGCCACGGACGCGCGCAAATCGACGAGGATGTCGGCTTTGGACGCCATGGCTATTTCTTCTTGCCCGTGGCCTTCGGGGCGGGACTGAACGAGTCGTCCTCGGCCGGACGCTCGATGACGGGAATGTCGTAGGCCTCGCGCACCTTCAACTCCAGCTCGTCGCGCAGATCGGGGTTCTCTCTCAGCGTCTGCTTGGCAGCTTCACGACCCTGGCCGAGGCGTTCCTCGCCGTAGGTGTACCATGCGCCCGACTTCTTCGCCACGCCGGCCTCGACGGCCATATCCACGATACAGCCCTCGCGCGAGATGCCCTCGCCGTACATGAGGTCGAACTCAGCCTGGCGGAACGGCGGGGCCACCTTGTTCTTCACCACCTTGGCCCGCACGCGGTTGCCCACCACGTCGCCGTTCTGCTTGATGGAGTCAATGCGGCGGATATCGATGCGCACCGACGAGAAGAACTTCAGGGCGCGACCGCCGGTGGTGGTCTCGGGGTTGCCGAACATCACGCCGATCTTCTCGCGCAGCTGGTTGATGAAGATGCAGGTGGTATTCGACTTGGAAAGCGAGCCGGCCAGCTTGCGCAGCGCCTGGGACATGAGGCGCGCCTGCAAGCCCACCGTCGTGTCGCCCATCTCGCCCTCGATCTCGGCGCGGGGCACGAGAGCCGCCACCGAGTCGACGATGACGCAGTCGATGGCGCCGCTGCGCACGAGCATGTCGCAGATCTCCAGTGCCTGCTCGCCGGTATCAGGCTGGGAGATGAGCACCTCGTCGATGTCGACGCCGATGCGGGCCGCGTATACCGGATCGAGCGCGTGCTCGGCATCGATGAACGCGACGATGCCGCCCATGGCCTGGGCCTCGGCCAAGATCTGCAGGGCGAGCGTCGTCTTGCCGCTGGACTCGGGACCGTAGATCTCGATGATGCGGCCGCGCGGCACCCCGCCGATGCCGAGCGCCGCGTCCAGGGGCAACGCGCCCGTGGGGATGACGCCGATATTCAGATCGGCGCCGCCCTCGCCCAAGGTCATGATGGCGCCCTTACCGAACTTCGACTCGATCTGATCGGTCGTCAGCTTGAGCATCTTCTCTTTATCTTCGTTCATGGAGTCTCCTTCTTCGGGCGCACAATACGAACAAGTGGCCTATTTCTCTCTATTATACGAACAAACGTATGCACGTCAAGACATTTTCACAGATTGAGAGCATCCCAACGGCGCGATCCGATCATAGCAGGCGAAAACCGCAGTTCCGTCGCAGGACTGTCGGCGCGCAGCCGCCGCCCCGCCGCAGAAAGTTCGCTCGGCAACCGTCCCCGAATCGCAGGAAAGCCGCGCAAAGCGCGGCCCTCCCCCGTTTCCGAACCGGCGGCTGCCCGACGGGCAGCCTCAAGCGCGCTCGGGAGCCTCCAATGCCGCCTCCAGCTCGCGCAGGGCCGCCAGCACCGTCTGCAGGCGCACCGCTTCCCGGCCGCCGTCGAACTGGTAGCGCGTCGCCCTGGTCTCCCGGGTGGTGGCGCAGCCAACCCACACCGTGCCCACCGGCTTGCCGGGTTCGGCGCCCGCAGGACCGGCGATGCCCGTGACCGACACGGCCACATCGCTGCCCACATCGCGCAGGGCGCCGCGGGCCATCTGCAGTGCCACCAGCTCGTCCACCGCTCCCTGCGAGGACAGCACATCGCCGGACACGCCCAAAAGCGATTCCTTCACCTCGTTCACATAGCTGACCACGCCTCCGCGCACCGCGGCCGAGCTGCCCGGCACCGAAGTGAGCATGGCCGCGATAAGGCCGCCCGTGAGGCTCTCCGCCGTGGCCAGCGTAGCACCGGCCGCCGTGGCCTTCTCCACCACAGTGCGAGCCTGGGCGTCGATGGCCTGCTGCAGGGCCGCGATCTCGGTCGGGCGCTCCTCGGCGGGCGCGACGGCCTCCCGGGGCTGCCCCGAGCCCCTCAGCAGGTGGCGCGCCTTCACCAGGTAGTCGAGCATCGACATGATGGTGAGGATGAGCGCAATGCCCATAACGACCCACGACAGCACGAACAGCGGGTTGGTGAAGGCCGCGGCGGCCGTGGGGAACCGCAGGGCGTCCTTGGCCAGGAACAACACGATGGCGATCATCTGGAACACGGTCTTGGCCTTGCCGTACCAGCTGGCGGCAATGACCTCGCCCTTGCTGGCCGCCACCATGCGAATGCCCGACACAATGAACTCGCGGGCCAGGATGATGAGCACAGGCCAACCGGGCAGCGTGCCCAGCTCCACCAGGGCGATAAGAGCCGCCGCCACGAGGATCTTGTCGGCCAGCGGATCCATGAACTTGCCGAAATCGGTCACCTCGCCCCGGCTGCGGGCGAGATACCCGTCGATCCAGTCGGTGCAGGAAATGAGGATGAAGATGCCCGCGGCGATGAGCCGCTTGGCCTCCATGGTGATGTCGGGTAGGCCCATCCACTCCGGCCAGGGGCTGACGATGGCCAGCACGAACACGGGCACCAGGCAGATGCGGATCAGCGTGACGATGTTGGCCGGCGTCCACAGCTTCTCGGGCGCGGTGGGCTGGATAGTGCTCATCGGCACTCCCCTTCCATCTCGTAGAGCAGCGTATCGGCGATGACGGTCTGCACGACCTCGCCGGGGTTGCCGCCATCAACATAGGTCACGCCGTCTACCTCGGGAGCCTGGCACTGAGCGCGGCCGTACAGCTGGCCGTCCTCCTCTGCCCCCTCCACCAGCACCGGCATGGCGCGTCCGATGCGCGCGGCCACCCGTGCCCCGCAGACCGTATCGGCCACGTCGCGCAGCACCTGGGCGCGCTCGAGCTTCTCGTCCTCGTCCAGCTGGTCGGGCAGGTCGAAGGCCTTCGTGCCCTCTTCCCGCGAATAGGGAAACACTCCCACGTAGTCGAAGGGCGCCTCCGCCACGAAATCGCACAGCGCCTCGAAATCGTCTTCGGTCTCGCCGGGAAAACCTGCGATGAGCGTGGTGCGCAGGGTGACATCGGGCACGAGTGCGCGAATATGGTCGATCAACGCCGCGAACTTCTCGGCCGAGCCGGCGCGGTTCATGGCACGCAGAAGCCGCGCGCTCACATGCTGGAGAGGTATATCCAGATAGGAGCACACATTCTCGCGCTGGGCCATAACGGCCAGCAGCGCGTCGGTGACGCCCTCGGGCTGCACGTACATCACACGCAGCCACGTGTCGGGAAGCTCGACGGCCAGCTGGTCGACGAGCCATGCCAGATCGCGGTTGCCGGGCAGGTCTTGGCCCCAGCGGCCCGTATCCTGGGCGATGAGCACGATCTCGCGGGCGCCCTCTTCCACCGCCCGGGCCGCATCGGCCCGAATGTCCTCGTAGCCGAAGCTGCGGTAGCGGCCCCGAATGAGGGGGATGGTGCAATAGGAGCAGAAGCGGTCGCAGCCGTCAGATATCTTCACATAGGAGAAAACAGGGCCTGCCGCGTCCGCCGCATCGGACGGCGCGTCGCCGGATGCCGGTCCCGCCAAGGAGGCCACCACCTCGACGATGTCATCCTCTTTGCTGCAGGGAACGAAGGCCCGCGCCTCCACCAGCTCATCGGCCAGATCGTCGCCGTAGCGGGCCGGCATGCAGCCGGCCACCACGATAGAGGCGTCGCCGGCGGCCACCCGCGGCAGGGAGGCCGCCTCGAAGATGGCCTCGAGGCTCTCCTCGGTGGCAGCCTGAATGAACGAGCACGTATTGACAACGATGACGTCGGCCCCATCGGGTGCCTCGACGATGCGGTAGCCCGCCGCGGCGAGACGACGCGCCATAGCCGCCGAATCGACTTCGTTTTTCGCACAGCCCATGGTCACAAGGCAGATACGCGGGGCGCACCCGGTGGCGGCGGGCGCGCCGGAGGCAGTAAACTCCATCGGCATGCGAGCCTCTAGCGGTAGTTCACGTACTGGAGGGGCTGACCGTAGTCCTGCCCTTTCAGGAAGGCGATGACCTCTTGCAGGGTGTCGCGCGAGGGAGAGCTGACGCGCAGCTTGTCACCCTCGATGGTCACCTTGCACTTCAGCTTCTGGGCCTTGATGTCCTTGTTGATCTTGCCCGCCGTCTCCTTGTCGATGCCGTCGACGATGGTCGCCACGCGGCGCACCGTGCCGCCGGACGCGGCCTGCACATCGCCCCACTGCACCGCCGCCAGATCGATGCCACGCTTGATGAGCTTGCTGCCGATAACGTCGATCACCTGGCCGGCCACGAAGTCGGCCGGAGCGCTGACAGTCAGGGTGCCGGAACTCTTGTCCAAAGCGATCTCAGCCCCCGAGTCCTTCAAATCGTAACGCTGGGCAATCTCCTTCTTCGCCTGCTGAAAGGCGTTGTCGACCTCCTGGATGTCAACCGTGGAAACCACATCGAAGCTGGACTCTTTGGCCATGGGAACTCCCTTTCCGTGTCGTATGCCGTTTGCAGCCGCGTTATGGGGCCGCGAGATCAGTTGTCGCTCGAGGAGGACGGGTCCTCCGCATCGCCATCGTCAGAGGAGCTGTCCTTCGACGAATCATCGCCGTCTTTGGAGGATGCCGCCCCGTCATCGGTGCCGCCGCCTACCCCGTTGTCCCGGCGCCACTCCTCCAGCACCTCGTCGAAATCGACGGTGTAGGAGTACACGCCCGACTTGGTCACGGTCGGCTCGACCGTCTTGCCGTCCACCGCGATCTCCACATCGGCCAGATCGCCCGACACCACGAACTTCAGAGTATCGGTCACGTCGTAGGAGCCCTCGTCGGGACCGGTCACGGTGTCGGCCTTCTTGGTCTTGCCGTCCATGCTGATCTCAATGTACACCGACTTCCCGTCGGCCACCTTGTAGGTGAACTTGGCGCTGGTGGGCGCCACGGGCTGCACGGCGGGCGTCGCCGTGTCGGCGGCATCGCCGCTCGTGGAGCCGGTTTCGGTGCCGGCCGGGCTGGGCATGCCGGAGATGTGGATGGTGGGCGTGTCCTCGGCCGGGGCGGTCTTATTGCCCCCGAAGGCGAAGAACAGCACGACGATGAGCAGGATGAGAATAAGGGCCCCTATGCCGATAAGCGGCAGCATGGAGCCGAAATTGGCCGCGAAGCCCGGTGCCTGGCGCCCCTGCACCAAGTTGGTGTACTGGGGCTGGGAGGCCGCCGCCCGGCGCGAGCGCTCCTCGGAACGCGAGGGACGGCCGCCGCGCACGCGGGACGACGCCAGTCCGGCGTCGCGGCTCGCACGGGATGAGCTGCGGCGGCTGCCGGCGAAGTCGTCCTCCCGGTCGGAGAGCCGTCCGCGCTCCGACCGGGAGCTCACGGGACGACGGCCCGTTTCAAACTGATAGGCCTCGTCGCGGTAGGCCCGCGTGGCCTCGGTGGGGTTCACGCCCACCAGCCGCGCATAAGCGCCCACCATGTTCGACGTGTAGCCCCGCGGCGGCATGCGCGCGAAGTCGCCATCCTCGATGGCGCGCAGGATATCCGGGCGGATGCGCAGCTTGCGGGCGGCGCTCGCAAGGTCGATGCCCTTGCGCTCGCGCGCCATTCTGAGCGTGTCCCCGAAGGATGTCTGTCTCGCCACGGTTGCTACTCCTCTATATCATCGGCCGGTCGCGTCGTCGCACGACCGGCGAAGGTGCCTATTCGTCGTTGGCCTCGAAGGCCTTCAAGGTCTCGAGTTCCATCGCATCGACGAGGACCTCGCGCGGACGGCTGCCGTTAGCCGGCCCCACGATGCCCTTTTCTTCCAGCTGATCCATTATACGCCCGGCACGGGCATATCCGACCTTCAGGCGACGCTGAAGATTAGATGTTGACCCCAAATCGCTTGAAACCACCACATCGGCTGCCTCCCACAGCAGCGGGTCGTCGTCCTCGGAGCCTCCGTCGCCGGCTGGCGAGGAATCGCCCAGGGTGACCACGTTGGTCTTCAGGATCTCGGAATGGTAATCGGGCTCGCCCTGGCTCTTCAGGTGCGCGACCACCGCGGCTATCTCGTCGTCGGACACGTAGGGCCCCTGCACGCGCACGGGCTTGGGGTACTCGGGCATGCCGATGAGCAGATCTCCGTGGCCGATGAGGTTCTCAGCGCCCGTGGAATCCAGAATGACGCGGGAATCGATGCCGCTGGCCACGGTAAGTCCGATGCGGCAGGTGATGTTCGCCTTGATGAGGCCTGTGACCACGTTGGTGGAGGGGCGCTGGGTGGCGATGATGAGGTGGATGCCCGCCGCGCGCGCCAGCTGGGCGATGCGGCTGATGGAGAACTCCACCTCCTTGCCGACGTTCATCATGAGGTCGGCAAGCTCGTCGATGACGATGACGATGTAGGGAATGGGCTCGCCGTAGGGGTTCTCGGGCGCCTCCTGGCCTGCCTTCTCGGCCGCAACGGCTGCGGCCACGGCAGCCTTCGCCTTCTCGTTGAAGGAGATGATGTTGCGCACGCCACACTTCGAGAACATCTTCAGGCGCCGCTCCATCTCGGCCACGGCCCAGGAAAGGGCGCTGGAGGCCTCGCGGCACTCGGTGACCACGGGCACGTAGAGGTGCGGGATGCCCTCATAGGGAGCGAACTCCACGCGCTTGGGATCCACCATGATGAAGCGCACCTCGGCCGGGGTCGCCCGCATGAGAATGGACATGATCATGCCGTTCACCTCGACGGACTTGCCCGAGCCGGTGGTGCCGGCGATGAGCACATGGGGCATCTTGGCCAGGTCGTGCACGATGGCGTGGCCCTCCACGTCCTCGCCGATGGCCACCTGCAGGGGCCCCTCCCCCGCCGAGGCGAGCACCTCGGGCAGGTACACCATCTGGCGCTTGCGATTGGGCACCTCGATGCCCACGTAGTTCGTACCGGGAATGGGCGCGAAAATGCGCACGCCGGGGGCGGCGAGGGCCAGCGCGATGTCATCGGTGAGGTTGGTGACTTTGCTCACGCGCACGCCCGAGGGCAGATCCACCTTGAACAGCGTGACCGTGGGACCTTCCACCCAGCCTACCACGCTGGCCAGCACGCCGAAGTCCTCGAGGGTGCCCTGCAGCTCGGCGGCCACCTGGCGCAGCTCCTCCTCGGTGGAGCCGCGGCGCTGACCGGCGCCCGTGGCCAGAAGATCCATGGAGGGCAGCTGGAAGCCGTCGCGCGAGGGAGCCGGAGCGCTCGGCTTGGGCCGCGGGGCGGCCTTCGGCTGCTTCTTGCGCGGGGCCGGCTCCTCGGAGACAGCCGGCTCGGCATGCTTGCGCCCCAGCTTGCGGGTCATGGGGCGGGCCGGCTCGGCGGCCGAGATGTCCTCGACAGCCGCGGTCTGGCGCGGATCGGGCGCCGGCGCGGGCACGGAAGCCGGATCGATGCGCTGGGTCACCCCGGCAGGCACGGGAACGTCATCGAGGCGCTGGGTGAGCGCGCCGGTCGCGGCCGGGGGAGCCGCGCGACTGCGCCGGCGGGGCTCCTCCTCCATGCCCAGGCGCGAGGTGACCGCTCCGGGCCTGAACATCGCCGGGGGCGCGTCGTCGCCCTCGGCGCTGTTCAGGGGCGCCGACGATCCACGGCCGCGGCGCATGGAGCCGAACAGCAGCCCCTCGGGCAGATAGGGCGCCCGGGCCGCCAGCTCCGCCTCGTGACGGGCGCGCACCTTCTCGATGAAGGCCGATACGGAAAACCCGATGACGATGACGCCGCCCAAGGCCACACCCAAAAGCAGGATAGCCGAGATGATGCCTCCGAACAGGGTGAGCCCCACCCAGGCCAGAGCCGCGCCCACGTAGCCGCCGTGGCCGACGAGGGCCTCGCGGACGAACAGGTAGTCGGCGTTCGAACCGGACACGGGCGTGAACAGGGCGATAAGCCCCAGAAGCGCCACCAGGATGAGCCCCAGGCCCACGGTGATGCGCAGCGACATGCGCTCCGACTGCTGACGGTAGAGCACCGTGCCGCCCACGGCCACCAGGAAAAAGGGCATAATGTAGCAGCCCACGCCGAACACGAGGTGCAGCGACTCCGAAAGAAACGAGGTGACGATGGCCCCCGTGGGTGCCACGGCCGCGATGAACAGCACGATGCCGAGCAGGACGAAGCCCACGCCCACCATATCGCGCCGCGTGCGGTCGTCGAGGATGCGGGGCGCCGGTTCGACCTGGCGGCTGCGCGCTGCGCTGGGGCGCCTCGTCCCGCTCTTGGAAACACTGCCGCTTGCGTTCTTCTTCGATTGAGCTGCGTTTTTTGCTTGCTGCGGGTTTCGGGCCACGGGGAATCTAAACCTCCAAGATGTTCACGACGACCATGGGGCGCTGCTTGGTGCGCTCCCACAACAGCGACAGCAGCGCATCGCGGGCCGCTTTGCGCAGCTCCTTCACGCCGCCGTCCTTGCCGAGGCACTTGCGCAGAGCGCCGGCCACGGTAGAGGCCGCCTCGTCGGCCAGATAGTAATCGTCGCCGCCGGTGATGCCGTGCATGGAAACCTGGATGTCGCCCACAACACGGCGGCCCTTCAGGTCCACGGCGGCGGCCACGCTGGCAAAGCCCTGGTTGCCCAGGGTGTTGCGCTCGTCCAGCACGTCCTGGGAGGTGTCGCCCACCGACAGGCCATCCACGTAGACGATACCCGAGGGCACGCCCTCGCCGCGCGCGATGCCCATGGCCGACAGCTCCAGCGAATCGCCGTTCTCCAGGATGTAGATGTTGTCGGCATCCACGCCCGTGGCCTCGGCCAGCTTCGCGTGGGCCCGCAGGTGCGTGGCCTCGCCGTGCACCGGCATGAAGGCCTTGGGCTTCACGAGGGTGAGCATGATCTTCAGTTCCTCGGCGCCCGCGTGGCCCGACACGTGCACCTTGCCGCGGCTCTTGTCGTACACATCGGCGCCGATCTTCGCCAGCGAGTTGATGACGCGGGTCACGGCCTTCTCGTTGCCGGGCACCGGCGTGGCCGAGATGATGACGGTGTCGCCCTCCTCGATCTCGATGGTTTTGTGCTCGCCGTTGGCGATGCGGCCGAGCGCGCTCAACGGCTCGCCCTGACTGCCCGTGCACATGATGACCACCTGGTCGGAGGGGATGCCCTTCAAGTCGTAGGCGTCGATGAGGTTGTCATCGGAGATCTTCAGATAGCCCAGACGGCGTGCGATGTCGGTGTTCTGGATCATGGAGCGCCCGGTGACAACCACCTTGCGGCCGTTCTTCACCGCCGCGTCGCAGATCTGCTGCATGCGGTGGATGTGGCTTGCGAAGCTGGCGATGATGACGCGGCCGCGGGCCTGGGAGATGATCTGGTCGAGAGTCTTGCCCACCTCGGCCTCGCTGGGCGTGAAGTTGGGGTTCATGGCGTTGGTGGAGTCGCTCATCATGAGATCGACGCCCTGCTCGGAAAAGCGCGCGATGGCGGCGAAGTCGGTGGTCACGCCGTCGATGGGCGTCTGGTCCAGCTTGAAGTCGCCGGTGTGCAGCACGTTGCCGGCCGGGCTCTGGATGAACAGGCCCACAGCGCCCGGGATGGAGTGGTTCACGGCGAAGAAGTCCACCTTGAAGCAGCCGAGCTTGATCTCCTCGCCCGACTTGATCTCGATGAGCTTCGCATTCTTGATCTTGTGCTCGGCGAACTTGCCCTCGATAAGGCCCAGCGTGAGCTTGGTGGCGTAGATGTTCACCGTGCGGTCGAGGTCCTTCAGCAGATAGGGCAGCGTGCCGGTGTGGTCCTCGTGGCCGTGGGTGATGATGATGCCGCGCAGCTTGTCGGCGTTCTCCAGCACATAGGTGTAGTCGGGCAGGATGAGATCGACGCCCGGATGGTCGTCGTCGGGAAACATCAGCCCCGCGTCGTCCAGAATCATGTCGCCGCCGCACTCGAAGGCGGTCATGTTCTTGCCGATGGCGTCCAGGCCGCCCAGCGGGATGATGCGCAGCTTGGCGTTCGGGTCCTTCGACGCCTTCGAGCCGCGGCGCGACTTGCGGGCATCGGCGCGCTGGGTGCCGTCGGCCCCCTCGCCGCGCGAGAGCTGCGGACGCTTGCGCTCCAGGTTCACGCGCTTGAAGGAGGTGTTGTTCTTGCGGTTGCCGCGCGAGCGGCCGCCGCTGCCGTTGCCGTTGCTCGCGGCGCCCTTATCGCCCTGGGACGCCTTTGCGGAGCCCCTGGACGAGCGGCCCTGCGAGCCCTCGCGGGCGGCCGTGGCCTTGTCTTGCTTTCCTTGTTGTTCCTTAGTCATGTAAATCCTTCTGTATCTGGGTCTTTCTTGCAAAAAACGCCGACCCGCCCGTGGCGCGCCGGCGTCTACCGTTTGACGGGACTCCCCTAATCCAGCACGCCCACCTCGCGCATGATGGCGGCCAGGCGCCGCGACTGCTCGGGCGTGGCATCCACCAAGGGCAGGCGCACGCCGCCCACGGGGAAGCCGGCGAGGTTCAGCGCCTCCTTCACCAAAATGGGGTTCGAGGTTTCGAACAAGCCGTTCATCAGGGGAAGCAGGGCCTCGTTGGCGGCCTCGGCGGCCTCCCACTCCTCGCGGGCGGCCAGGTTGATGATCTCCTTCATGCGCTCGGGCGCCACGTTGCCGATGGTGGAGATGACGCCCACCCCGCCCAGCTTCATGATGTCGAGGGTGGCCGAGTCGTCGCCCGAGTACACGTCGAAGCCCGCCGGGGCGTTGTCGATGATGAACTTCACCTGGTCCAAATTGCCCGAGGCCTCCTTGATGGCCACGATGTTGTCGCAGTTGTGGGCCAGGCGCAGGGTGGTCTCGCCCTCCATGTTGATGGAGCAGCGACCGGGGATGTTGTACAGGATGATGGGCATGTCCACCGCATTCGCAATGGTCTTGAAATGCTGGTAGAGGCCCTCCTGCGGAGGCTTGTTGTAGTAGGGCACCACGCACATGAAGCCGTCAACGCCGAGCTTCGCCGCGTCCTGGGCGAAGTACACCGTGTCGGCGGTGCAGTTGTCGCCCACGTTCGCGATGACCGGCACCCGCCCGTTCACGGCGCGCACCACGGCGCGAAACAGCTCAAGCTTCTGAGGGTAGAACACCGTGGGGCTCTCGCCGGTGGTGCCGTTGATGATGAGCGCATCGGAACCGCCGCGCACGAGGCGGTCGGCCAGCTCCTGGGCGCGATCGAGATCGAGCTCCAGATCACGGTTGAAGGGCGTGACCATGGCGGGAATCAAGCGTCCAAAACGGGGCTCTTTCTTGAACTGCATTGACGATCTCCTTACTTACGCACCCGGTCGCGCAGCGAACCGGCACAACAGCACTGCTGGCTATTATGCCACCGATGTTCGCCCCCGTGAACAGCAACGGACGGAAGTTCGCCAAACGCACAACCAACCGCCCCGAAGTGCCGTTAGCCCATGAAGGATTCCAGGCCGACGATGAGGCCCTCGCGCTCCCCTACGCTGCGGATGCCCAAAAGCACACCGGGCATGTAGGAGTTTCGATCCCACGAGTCGTGACGGATGGTGAGCGTCTGACCCAGGGAGCCGAAGATAACCTCCTGGCTGGCCACATAGCCCATGGAGCGCACCGCATGCACCGGCACGCCGTCGACGAGCGCCCCGCGCGCGCCTTCCGCTCCGGGCATCTCCGTCTCGCGGCCGGGGGCCTCGCTGACGCGGGGGCTGCGGGCCTCGGCGATGAGCTGCGCCGTGCGCACCGCAGTGCCCGAGGGCGCATCCTTCTTGTTGCAGTGGTGGAACTCGATGACCTCGGCCTCGGGGAAATAGGGCGCGGCGGCCTTCGCGAACTCCATCATGAGCACGGCGCCCGTGGTGAAGTTCGGCGCGTAGAACAGGCACGTGCCCGGTGCCGCGTCGGCGGCCAGCTGCGCGAGCGTCTCATTGGAAAGCCCCGTGGTGCCCACGACGCAATCCACTCCGGCCGGCAGCGCCATGGCCAGGTTGCCGGCCACCACGGAAGGCTGGGTGAAGTCCACAAGCACGTCGGCGTCCACGGCGTCCAGCGCCTCGGCCACCGAGGCGAACACCGGGAAGGTGCCCGCGGACTCCGTGCCGTGCGGGTCGATGCCGCAGACCACTTCCATGTCGTCAGCCGTCGTGACGGCGTCCACCACCGCAGACCCCATCCGACCCGCATACCCCGCAACAGCAACTCGAATCATCTCAAATCTCCTCATAGAACAAGAGCTACAACAAAGTAAGTGATAAAAGAATACAGCAATGTGAGAGCGTAGAGGAGCTGCGGGGTGCTCTGACCGAGCGAGTTCCACAGCGACGAGAACAGGACTAAATGTCCTGTTCTCCAAAGCGAGGACTGTCTGAGCGAATCAGAGTACCCCGCAGCTCCGACCAGCGACAACTCGCAACGAGAAGCCAAAGAAGAAGAGCCGCAGTTGAAGGCGGCTCTTCCAGGTGCGCTAGTTGCTCTCGTGGCGACGGCGCGGGGTGCGGCCGGCGCGACCGGGACGGTTGTCCTCGCCGCGGCGCTCGCGACGCTCGCCGTGGCCGCGCTCACCGCGATCCTCGCGGCGGGCCGGGGCGCTTCCCTCGGGAGCGTCGGGCTTGTCCAGGCGGTCCAGCGAGATCTTGCCGGTTTTCGGATCCACTTCCAGCACGACGACCTTGATGACGTCGCCCAGGTTCAGCACGTCCTCCACCTTGCCCACACGTCCGTTGGCCACGCGCGAGATGTGGAGCAGGCCGTCCTTGCCGGGGGTGAGCTTCACGAAGGCGCCGAAGTCCTTGATACCCACGACCTCGCCCTCGAACTCCTCGCCCACCTCGGGCTCTTTCACGATGCCGAGGATCATGGCCTTGGCGGCCTCCATGGCGGTGCCGGACACGGCGCCCACGTGGATGGTGCCGTCCTCCTGAATGTCGATGGAGGCGCCGGTCTCCTCCTGGATGCCGCGGACGACTTTGCCGCCGGAGCCGATGACGTCGCGGATCTTGTCCACCGGGATCTTGATGGTCTCGATGCGCGGCGCGGTCTCCTTCATCTCGGCGCGCGGGCCGTCGATGGTCTGGAGCATGGCGTCCAGGATGAACGCGCGGCCCTCGTGGGCCTGCTTGAGGGCGCGGGCCAGAATCTCGACGGAAAGGCCCTTCGCCTTGTTGTCCATCTGCAGGGCGGTGATGCCGGCGGGCGTGCCGCACACCTTGAAGTCCATGTCGCCGAGGAAGTCCTCGATGCCCTGGATGTCGGAGAGCACGACCACATCGTCGCCCTCCTTAATGAGGCCCATGGCCACGCCGGACACGGGAGCCGAGATGGGCACGCCGGCGTCCATGAGGGCCAGGCAGCTGCCGCAGGTGGAGGCCATGGACGACGAGCCGTTGGACTCCAGCACCTCGCTCACCACGCGGATGGCATAGGGGAAGGTGTCGGTATCGGGCAGCACCGGCAGAATGGCGCGCTCGGCCAGGGCGCCATGGCCCACCTCGCGGCGCTTCGGAGCGCCCATGCGGCCGGTCTCGCCGGTGCAGTAGGGCGGGAAGTTGTACTGGTGCATGTAACGCTTGCCCTCTTCGGGCCAGATGGTGTCGAGGCGCTGCCACTCGTTCAGCATCCCTAAGGTGCACACCGACAGAACCTGGGTCTGGCCGCGCTGGAACAGGCCCGAGCCGTGCACGCGGGGCAGGTACCCCGGCACGATGTGCAGCGGGCGGATCTCATCGGGGGTACGGCCGTCGACGCGCTCGCCCGTCTCGATGATCATGGCGCGCATGGCGCGCTTCTCGAGGGACTTCAGCGCTGCCTTGATGTCGCTGCCCCAGGCCGTGCGCTCCTCCTCGGTGAAGTCGTTCTCCATGATGGAGGCTTTGAGCTCCTCCACCTTCTGCATGCGGGAGGCCTTGTCGGCGTCCTTCAGGGCCGCGGACATCTCGGCAAGGTGCGCGTCAACCCGCTCGGCCACCGACGGGTCGGCGACGTGGATGGTGTAGTCCATGGGGGTGGGGTTCACGCGGGCGAGGAAGGCGGACTGCTTCTCGCAGAAGGCGGCGATGGCCTCCTGGCCGAAGGTCATGGCGGCCAGCATGTCGTCCTCGGAGATCTCCTCGGCGCCGGCCTCCACCATGGAGATGTAGTCGGCGGTGCCGGCGATGGTCAGCTCCAGGTCGGAGTTCTCCATCTCGGTGTTGGTGGGGTTCACGATGAACTCGCCGGTCTCCTTGTCGCGGCCGATGCGCACCGCCGCGGCCGGGCCGTCGAAAGGCGCGCCGCCCACGAGGAGCGCGGCGCTCGCGCCGGCCACGCAGATGGTGTCGGGCAGGTTCTCGCCGTCGATGACGAGCGGGGTGGCCACGATGTGGACCTCGTTCTTGTAGCCGTCGGGGAAACCGGGGCGAATGGGGCGGTCCACCATGCGGGCCACGAGCGTGCCGTGGTCGGAGGGCTTCGCCTCGCGCTTCAGGTAGCCGCCGGGGATGCGGCCCACGGCGTACATCTTCTCGATGTAGTCCACCGTAAGCGGGAAGAAGTCGTAGTCCTTCTCCTGGTTGGAGACGACGGCGGTCACCAGCACGCTGGTCTCGCCGCAGGTGACGAGCACCGCGCCCGTGGCCTGCTTGGCCAGCTCGCCCGTCTCCAGGCGGTACTGCTTGCCGTACAGCTCGAATTCTTCGACAATCTTGGTCATAGTGCTTTCTTTCTCTTCGCCTCCCGCGCCTCATTGCGCGGAAGCTTCCTTCGGCGGCGGGCTACTTATATTCCCCCGCCCCCGCGACCGCGCGCGCCTCATGCGCGTCGCGACCGCTCTATACAGCAAACGGGGCCCCGCGGGGCCCCGAACCTGCTCGAACTAGATGTTGTCGCGGATACCGAGCTTCTTGATGAGCTCGCGGTACTCGTCGATGTTGCGGTTCTTGATGTACTTCAGCATACCGCGGCGCTTACCGATGAGCATCATCAGGCCACGACGGGTGTGGTTGTCCTTCTTGTGCACCTTCAGGTGCTCGGTAAGGTTGCGGATGCGCTCGGAGAGAATCGCAACCTGAACCTCGGCGGAGCCGGAGTCCTGGTCGTTCTTGCCGAACTCCTTGATGAGCTCGGCGGTGCGCTCGCGGGAGATGCTGTCGCGATTGGCCATGTTTGCCACCTTTCCTTTGCGGGCGCGTACGCGCCTGCTTCTTCGCCGCCTTCTGCGGCCCCGATCGTTGCCATCCACCTTGAGTAGCCATGGAAGTGGTCCGTGGAAACCAAAGGCGAATTGCGCTGCCGAATTGGCAGCCTGCCCAGTATAGGGCACGTTGCGCAGCGCGCCGCCGACGTTTCCGCCACCGACACCGTTTCTGCACAGACGGTCAGAACAGGCCGCTGGTAAATAAGAATTCCAGCGATTTCAGGGGGCTGCCCACATGGGCCCGCACGAGGGACTGCACGAGGTGCAGCACGGCGAAGGAGGCCGAAAGGTCGGCCGGCCCCGCGGCGATGGCGTCGAAGGTGCTGGCGAGGAAGTACTGGCCCCAGCACAACGTGGCCGCATCCACCAGCTCGGTTTCCAGGGAAGGGCGGCAGACGTCGCAGGCCACCCCACCCTCGATGGCCGAGAAGGGCAGTCGCGCGCCGTCGACGAGGGCCACCGGCTCGCCGCAGCCCACGCACACCTCCAAACTGGGGCGCAGGCCGGAAAACGCCAGGGTCTTCAGCAGATGGGCCGCCGCCAGGGCCACGCGGTGAACATCGTCGGCACCGTCCATGGCATCCAGCGCGCGCTCGGCCGCCTGGAACAGGCGCGGGTTCTCGAGCCCGGTCTGCGACAGGCGCCCCAGAAGCTCCAGCATCGGCAGGGCCGCCGCCGAGGCCTCGATGTCCTGGCGCAGCGCGTCGTGGGGGGCCGCCAGCCGCGCCTCCTTCACGATGTCGAGGCTGCGGCCGCGGGCGCACAGCAAATCGACCACGCAGAGGGGCTCGGTGCGGGCCGCGAACGGGCTCTTCGGCTTGCGGGCGCCCTTGGCCACGGCGCGCAGCTGGCTGCCGTCGACGGCCAGCATGGTGAGGATGAGGTCGCTCTCCCCCAGTTTCGTGCGGCGCAGCACCAGCGCCCGCTGGCGGTAGGTGGGCTGGGCCATGACAGCTAATAGGTGATGGCCGGGTCGGCGTAGCTGACCTTGTCGTCGTCATTCCACACCAGGCCGCCCTCGAGCTCGGTCAGCTCGGGGTCGTAGTAGGTCTTCTGGCCCAGGCCGAAGGGCAGATCGACCACCTCGAACTTGCGGGCCTTCACCTTGTAGCCCACCTCGGCGCCATCGCCGTCGTCGGTGTAGCCGCGCCACGAGGTGCTGACCACTTCCTCCACCTTGTAGCTGCCGTCGTCGGTCTTCAGAACGGCGTCCGGCAGAATGGAGGCGGTCAGCTCGCGCACCTCGGCCGCGCGGGACTTGGCGATGCGCAGCGTAACAACCTCGCCCGAATTCAGCTGGGTGCCGGCCTCGGGATCGGTGCCCACGGCCGTGCCCTCGTCCACATCTTCGGTGTACACCTGCTTCACGTCCACCTCGTAGCCCTCGGCCTCCAGGGCCGCCCGGGCGTCGGATTGCCCCATGCCGGCCACGTCGGGCACCGTGAAGGGCACGGCCACGGTCAGCGTGATGGGATCGCCGGCCCGGGCGACGGCGCCGGCCTCGGGGCTGACGGCCAGCACCGTGCCCTCGGCCTCGTTCGACTTCTGCTGGGCCACCTCCACCGCCGTGTAGCCTGCGGCGGCCAGGGCGTCCTGGGCCTCCTGTTGCGTCATGCCGGCCACGGCGGGCACCGTGCGCGGCACCGCCACGTCCAGCGTGATGACCGTGCCCTCATCGGCACGCTGGCCGGCCTCAGGGACGGCCGACAGCACTGTTCCCGCCGGCTCGTCGGAGACCACCTCGGCCGCCTCGCAGCCGAAGCCCTTCTCGGCCAGCATCGCCTCGGCCTCGGCCTGGGCGCGACCCACCACGTCGGGAATGGTCTTACCGCCCCACAGCTCGGCGGCATAGGTGCCCGCCGCCGTGCCGGCACCGGCCAGCAGCACCGCGGCCACAGCGGCCGCGACGATGATGATCTTGGTGCGGCGGGCGCGGCTGTTCGCGCGAGCCGCCGCCGTGGCAGCCACGGGACTGGAAGACGCCTTCGCAGCCGCCGCCGGGCCGTCCGTCACACGATCGGACGCAATCGGCGTTCCCTTCGACGCGGCGGCGTCCTTCTTCTCGGAAGCGCTCGGGGCGGCCGCGGCACTCGGGGCAGTGTCGCGCACCAAAGGCAGCTCGCTTGTGCCCGACGCCGCCGCAGGCTCGTTCCGCACGGCCATCTCGCCGCCCTCCAGCGGCGCGAGGGCCGAGGTGGCGCCGGCATCTTCGCCGGTCGCTGCATCGGTGGTACCAGCCACATCGATGCCGCGCTCGCCCGCCACGACGATGCCCTGCTCCACGCCGGGCAGCTCCAAGGCGGCAGTGGCAGCGCCCGCGGCCTCGGCAGGGCGGGCGCGGTGGGCCAGGCGCTGCTGGGACTTCTCGAAAAGGCTGACCACGTCGTCGCCGGTCAGCATCACCGCGTCCAGACCGGGGGCACCCAACGCCAGCGGCCCCTCGCCGAGCCCCTGCTTCCAAGCGCGCACCTCGTCCTCGGTGAGCATGGTTCCGGTGGACGAGGGCGACAGCGCGCTCGTCTCGGCGGGCCGCTCGGGCACAACCGTCGCAACCGTTACCGCCGCGGCCGTTGCGGTCGCGGCTTCCTCCAAGGCGGCATCCGCATCCCCCGCAGCCCCCGTCGCGCCCTTGGCCGCCTTCGCCTCGGCGCGGGCCGCCGCGGCGGCCTCCTTCGCCGCCCGCTTGGCGGCCCGTTTCTCTTCCTTGGCCTGCTGTTTCTCGAATTTCTTCGCCAGACGGCGCTGAGCCCGCTCGCGGCGGCGCAGCTCGCGCTCGGAGGGACCCACGGTGTAGCTGCGTGCCCGGGGCACGTACTCGTCGCGGATAACGGGAATCTCGGCGGTATCACCCGCGTGGGCATCGGCCGCAGGGGGCACGTAGCTGGAATCGACCAGGCGCTCGAAGCCCGAGAAATCAGGTTCGCGCGGCAGATCGGGCAGAGGCTCCACCATATCGGCCACCGAAGGGTGGGCAGGCGGTGCCGGGGGCACCACGTCGGGCACCTTCAGCACCGGGGGCACGCCGGTAAGCGCCGCGTCGCGCTGGCGCTCCCGCTCGGCCGGCGTGGGCACCTGCGGCACCCGGTCGCTCGAGAGAAACACGTGTCCGCACTTCTCGCAGAAGGCGGCATCGTCGTTATTGTCGAATGAGCAGTGGGGGCATTTCATCTACGGTTCTCCTCATTGATTGCACAGATGAGAGAAATTGTACCCGATTTTTTCAGTCGCGACGTCCATATCAAGCAACAGAAACATTACTGGTTCGCGCGAGGAAGCCAGCGAGGCTCCGCGAGCACCCGCACGCGCGCCGCAGGGAGCCCGGAGCGCACTTGCGCAAGCGGAGCGGCAAAGCGGCTACGCCCCCTCGCCGTAGCCGAAGCGACGGATCTGGTTCGCGTCGCGGCGCCAGTTCTTCTTCACCTTCACCGACAGGTCCAGAAACACTTTCGCGCCCAAAAGCAGCTCCAGGTCCTTGCGGGCCTCGGTGCCGATGCGCTTGATGGCCGCGCCGCGCTTGCCGATGATGATGCCCTTCTGGCTGTCGCGCTCCACGTAGATGACGGCGTAGATGCGGTACAGGTTCGGCTCCTCGAACTCCATCTCCTCCACGCCCACGCCGATGGCATGCGGAATCTCATCGAAGAAGTTGCGCAGCACCTTCTCGCGGATGAACTCGGCCACCATCACTTCCAAAGGCTGGTCGGTCTCCATATCGGCCGGGAACCACGCCGGCCCCTGCGGCAGCAGGAACTCCACTTCTTCCACGAAGGCGTCCACATTGCGGCCCGTGGCCGACGACAGACCCACCATGGCGTCCCAGGCGCAGAGCCGCTCGGCCGCCTCGCGCTGGGCGCTGATCTGGGCATCGCTTGCCAGATCGGTCTTCGAGAGCACGCAGATCTTCGCCGACCCCTTCGCGGCGCGCACCTGCTCGGCCACCCACTCGTCGCCCCGCCCGATAGGCTGGGAGGCGTCGATGAGCATGGCCACTACGTCCACGTCCTCCAGGGCCTTGATGGCGCTCGTGTTCAGCTCCTCGCCCAGGGCGTCCTTGGGCTTGTGCAGGCCGGGCGTGTCAACGATGATCATCTGGGCCTCGTCGGTGGTGTGCACGGCGCGGAAGCGATGGCGGGTGGTTTGGGCGGTGTTCGAGGTGATGGCGATCTTCTTGCCCATAATGGCGTTCAGAAGCGTCGACTTGCCCGCGTTGGGACGGCCCACCAGCGTGACGAAGCCGCTCTTGAAGTCGGGGTTGGTGGGAAACGAGCCCCCCATGGGGTTCTCGGCGAAGTAGGCATCCAGATCCACGATCATCCTTTCGATCAGGGCGGCCACGCGGCCGCAGTTCTTGGTTGGGAGCGACGGCCTCAACCTGCGAGCAATGCCGCGAGGCGAGGCAGAAACACCACGAGTCCCACCACCACCGAGCCCGCGCTCGCGATGAGCACGGCGCCCGCACCGGCATCCTTGGCGGCCCGAGCCAGCTCGTGCCACTGGGGGCTGGCCAAATCCACCACCGACTCCACAGCGGTGTTCACCACTTCGGCCACCGCCACCACCACGATGGCCAGCACAATGGCCAGCCACTCGGCCCGCGATATGCCCAGGGCGAACCCAGCGGCCACGGCCGCCGCGGCAATGACCAGCTGAATCTTCAGATTGCGCTGGGAGGAAAATGCGTACCCGATGCCGCGAGCGGCGCAGCGGAAGGCGCAGGCCAGAGGAAAGCGGCCCGCACCGCAGGCGCGGCTGTCGGCCGCCCGGCGCACGAAGTGGTCGGAGCACCCGCAACTAACGCCGCGGGCGGAATCGAGCGCGGCGGGACGCTGTTCGCGGCCTGTGGGCATGAGGCCCTAGCGGTTCTCGTCGATAGCGGGCATGTCCCGCTCGGACCAAGCCGTCAGCAGCTCCTTTTCACGAGCCTCCATCACCTCGGCCTCGTCATCGCGGATGTGGTCGTAGCCGCACAGGTGCAGAAGGCCGTGCACCAGAAGCAGGCTGATCTCCTGCTCGAAGGAATTGCCGTACTCATCGGCCTGGGTGGCGGCCACGTCGGGCGCGATGATGATGTCGCCCAGCTCGTACACGGGGCAACCCGGGCCGTCGGCGGCGGTCATGTCGTCGGCGA
Organism: Adlercreutzia wanghongyangiae; assembly: GCF_035989245.1. Classification (NCBI taxonomy): domain Bacteria; kingdom Bacillati; phylum Actinomycetota; class Coriobacteriia; order Eggerthellales; family Eggerthellaceae; genus Adlercreutzia; species Adlercreutzia wanghongyangiae. The sequence continues at coordinate 150,395 of NZ_JAYMFF010000009.1, forward strand.
TGTTGTCGCACTCGAAAGACAGCACGTCGGTGGGCCCCTCGATGCCGCGGAAGCGCTCGTTCAGCTCGGCGATGGTGGCGTTGTCCACGAAGCTGATGGACACCTCCGTGTTCGCCGGCTTCCCCTCGTTCTTCAGCACGAACTGCGCAAGCGAGGCCAGGGGCAGCTCGGCCAGCTCGTCTTCTCCGTGGGTGAAGGTGATCAAGATGTCCATGTCAATCAGGCCTTTCTCGCCGCGCGCTCGTAGGCAGCCACGATGGTTGCCACCAGAGAATGGCGCACGACGTCCTTTCCGTTCAGATCGCAGAACGCGATGTCGTCGATGCCCTCCAGCACGGAGCGCACCTGCACCAGCCCGCTCTCGCCCCGCGGGAGGTCGATTTGGGAGACGTCGCCGGTCACGACGATCTTCGACCCGTCGCCAAGACGCGTCAGGGCCATCTTCATCTGCTCGGGGGTGGTGTTCTGGGCCTCGTCCAAGATGATGAAGGCGTCGTTCAAGGTGCGGCCGCGCATAAAAGCCAGAGGCGCGATCTCAATGACGCCGGCCTCGATGAGCGACGCGGCTTTCTCCATGTCGAACATGGAGTACAGCGCGTCGTAGAGCGGCCGGATATAGGGGTCAACCTTCTCGAAGAGAGTGCCGGGCAGAAAGCCCAGGTTCTCGCCGGCCTCCACGATGGGGCGCGACAGCACGATGCGGCCGACCTCCTTGCGCTTTAAGGCCGCCACCGCCATGGCCATGGCCAGGTAGGTCTTGCCCGTGCCCGCGGGCCCGATGGCAAAGGTGACCGTGTGGTCGCGGATGGCATCCACATAGTGCTTTTGACCAGCGGTTTTCGGGCGAATTGCCCGGCCGCGGTAGCTGAGCAGCACGTCGTCGCGCAGGGCCGAGGGCGCGAACTCGGCACGCCGCAAAAGCTCGATGGCATGGCGAACCGACGCCGCATCGGGCACCTCTCCCCCCTCCACCGTGCGAAACAAATCGGTGATGAGCGCGGTCAACTGCTGTACCTCGATGGCGTCGCCCGCCAGCGTCACCTCGTTGCCGCGCACCGTAATGCGAGCATCGAAGGCCTCCTCCATCTGGTGGAGTATCTCGTCGGCCTCGCCCACCACCAGCGCCATGTCCACCGAGGACGGCGCTGTGAGGGTTGTCTGCGTCAAATCAGTCATGCCCGCTATTGTACCCTATCTTGTGCGCCTGCCATAGAAACGTTTGAAAGTGCCTGGAGAGCCCTCCCTGCGCGAAGCGGCCCGCAACGCCACGATGACGAGCACATCACAAGAGCCCCCTAGAGGGAGCGACGGCAACTCGGAAGCGTGCTTCAGTGGCCGGCTTAGCCCAAAGTGGCCAAAAAAGGAGGATGTCTCAGGGGTTTGCAACCGATACAAGAGTTTTGGCCTGAAACAATAAGATGTCTATGGAAAGTAACGCACGCAGCGCGCATATGGTTTATACATCCTCGTGTTTGGGGACAAGAAACGATACGCGAGGCACCGAGCACCCTCACCGCCCTTATACATCCTAGCCTTTTCGACCAAAAACCTGCCCGAAGACCGCAAAGCGCATAGACATCTGCATTTTTCAGGCCATCACCTCGAGAACGAAGATCGAAATTCCCAGTCAGAGTCGGTCACGGGCAGAAGGGCGCTGCGGCCTACATCACAGCGGGCACCAGGCGGCCCACGGGGGCATCCACGGGCACGGGCACCTCATGGTAGCTCTCGGTGGTGGCATGGCCGGGGCGCTCTACGAGAGCGAACTCGGTCGTGCCCGCACGGGCGGCGCGGTCGGCGGCGCCCAGCTCGTCGGAGAGGGCACGCAAACGAGCGGCGCGGGAGGCCTTCACGTCGGGTGCCACCTGATCGATGCGGGCGGCGGCCGGAGTTCCCTCGCGCTTCGAGTACGGGAACACATGAATTTTGCCGAACGCGGCGTGGCGCGCGAGTGCGCAGGTGTCGGCGAAATCGTCCTCGGTCTCGCCAGGGAAGCCCACGATGATGTCGGTGGTGAGCGCGATTTCGGGAACCATGGCGCGCAGGTAGTCCACGAGCTGGCGATACTCCTCGGCATCGTAAGGACGCGCCATCTCGCGCAGGACACGGGAGCTGCCCGATTGCAGGGGCAGGTGCAGATGCCGGCAGATGCGCCCCTCTGCCTCGGCCAGGAGGCCGATGAAATCCATGGAAACGTCCATGGGCTCGATGGAGCCGATACGGAAGCGGCACGGGGCCTCGTCCGGACCATGCAGATCCGCGGTCTCAGCGAGCAAGCGTCGGCAGAGATCAGCCAAATCGTGGCCGCCATGGTCGTAGGAGCCCAAATTGATGCCCGTCAGCACGATCTCGCGCACGCCCGCCCGCGCAAGAGCGACGGCCTCGGCCACCACCCCGTCAGCCGGGCGGCTCACCGCACGCCCGCGCGCCACGTGCACGATGCAGTAGGTACAGGCGTTGTCGCAGCCGTCCTGGACTTTGATGCCGATGCGAGTACGCCCATCCGACGGGCGGAAGGCCGCGAGATCCTTCGACTCTGCTTCTTGAGCGCTCTGCTCAGGACGGCATCGGGAGGACGGACCGGTGCCGAACTTGGGTAGCTGTGACAGGAGCGTGCCCTCTTCCAGATACAGCGCCATACCAGCTTTTGGGACCACGGTCACGCGATCGTCCAAGGCCTCGTAAGTCGCAGCGTCGATCTCCGTTGCGCAGCCCGTGACGATAACCTCGGCACCATCGCCAGCGGAAAGCGCGTGGCGTACGGCCTTGCGCGTTTTCTTCTCAGCCTCACCGGTGACGGTGCACGTGTTCACGATGACAAGGTCGGCATCGGCCTCGCCTGACGGCGCTCCCCCACGCCCCACCAGCAGCCGCTCGAAGCCGTCAGCCTCCACGCGATTCACCTTACAGCCGAGGTTGACCACGGCGAAGCGGAAGGCAGGCTTACTCATTGTCCGCACCCACGTCGGCGAACATGCCGGCAAACGACGCGGCAGCGAGCGGAGCCTCGATGATCCCGTCTTCGAAGGCAGAGGCGGAGGCATCGTCGTGCGCAGGGGTATTCCCCATGCCGCCCAGCTCGTAGAGCACGAGCGCCGGGGCCACGATACCGGCAGTCTCGGTACGCAGGATGGAAGGCCCCAGCGTCACGAGGCTCGCCTGGGGGTTGCAGGCCAGAAGCGTGTCCACCTCTTCGGAGGCCAGGCCGCCCTCGGGCCCCACCACCACCGCGATGCGCGCGTCGGCCGCGGGCGTGCGGGTGACGGCGAGCGCTCCCTGCACCGCATCGCGCAGCCGCGCGCTTCCCGGCGCCTCCTCCCAGCACACGAGCACCGCCGTGGCACCGACCAAAAGTGCGGCGGCCTCGCGCACTGACATCGGCTCGCTCACCTCGGGGATGCGCGGCTGGCCCGACTGCATGGCGGCGCTCTTCGCGATGGCGCGCCAGCGCTCGGTCTTGGCCGCGGCCTTCTTCCCGTCCAGCTTCACCACCGAACGCTTGCAGGACACGGGCACGAAGGCGACCACGCCCACCTCGGTGGCATGGCGGATGACCGTCTCCATCTTGTCGCCCTTGGCCAAGCCCTGCAGGAGCATTACCTGCGGGCCCGCCGCGTCCGCTTCCTCATGGCGCGCGACGGATACCATCGGCAGGCTGTCGGAGAAATCGACGATCTCGCACTCGAAGTAATCGCTCGCCGCGTCGATCACCGCCACATGCTCGCCGCGCGCCAGCCGCAGCACCTTGGCGTGCTTGGCATCGTCGGGCGAAAGCCGCAGCGGAAACACCGCCTCCGTCTCGGCGGAAAGCACCTGGTTTTCCAAAAAGAAGCGCGGTAAAGACATTGCAAATTCATCTCTCACTTAATTGGGAACGTCAGCGAGGTTCCGACTGCGCCTGGACGCGCCCCGCCTTTCGTCCAAGCGTACTTCGGTACGCGCCGAGGCGAAAACAGGAGGCCAGGGCAGGTGCAGTCGGAACCGCAGCGTCGGCGTGTCCGCCCGTCCCGTCAGGGCGAACGGAACGATTACTCGAAGATGTCGCGCAGCTTCTGCAGCGGACTGCGACCCTCGTTCACGTTCTCGCCCATCTCGGCGGCCAGCTCCTCCAGAAGCTCGCGCTCGCGCTTGGACAGCTTCTTGGGAATCTCCACGTCGATGTGGGCGAACAGGTCTCCGCGGGCGTCGCTCTTCAGGCGCGGCATGCCGAAGCCCTTGCAGCGCACCACCTGGTCGTTCTGACAGCCCTCGGGCACTTTGATGGTCACCTTCTCGTCCTCGTAGATGCCGTCGATCTCCACCTCGGCGCCCAGGGCCGCCTGCACCATGGACACCACCAGCTTGCAGTGCAGGTTGTCGCCGTCGCGCTCGAAGAACTCGTCGGGGGCGATGCGCACCGTGACGATGAGGTCGCCCGCCGGCGCTCCCTGCATGCCGGCCTCGCCAAAATCGTGGATGCGCAGCTGCTGGCCGTCGCGGATGCCCTTGGGAATCTCCACCGACACGCGCTGGCGGTCGGGCACACGGCCCTGCCCCTCGCACTCGGGGCACGGGTTCTCGATGATGGTGCCGGTGCCATGGCAGTTCGGGCAGGTGGTGGCCGACTGCATGTCGCCCAGGAAAGTGTGTTGCACGGTGACCACCCGGCCGCGGCCGTCGCATTCGGGGCAGGTGACCTCCTTGCCGTCGGGGCCCAGCCCGCTGCCGTCGCAGTCGGAGCACGGCGCCAAGCGGTCGTAGACGATCTCCTTCTTCTCGCCCGTGGCCGCCTCGGCCAGCGTGATGCGGATGCCCACGCCCATATCGCGGCCGTCCTTGCGCACCGCACGTCCCGCTCCGGCCGCAGCAGCACCCCCGAAGAAGGTGGAGAAGATGTCGCCCATGCCGCCGAAGCCGCCGCCGAACAGATCCTCGAAATCGATGTTCACGCCGCCGTAGGGGCCACCGCCGCCCGCAGCGCCCGGAATGGTGCCGAAGCGGTCGTAAGCGGCCTTCTTCTGGGGGTCGCTCAGCACATCGTAGGCCTCGTTCAGCTCCTTGAACTGGTCTTCGGCCTCGGGCGCCTTGTTCACGTCGGGATGCAGCTCGCGGGCCTTGTGGCGGAACGCCTTCTTGATCTCGGCCTCCGATGCATCGCGGGAGACGCCGAGTATTTCGTACAGATCCTTGTTTGCGGCCATGGGGAAGCCTCTTGCCTTTCTTCGTCGATAGCGGAAGGTTCAGAGCGGAAGACGTCGCTATTGGTCGTGCAGCACGCACTGGGCGGCTCGCACGGCGCGGATGGCGTTGCCGTAGTCCATGCGCGTGGGCCCGATGACAGCCACCATGCCCTCGCTCTCGCCGCGCCCGTAGGGGCAGGCAACGATGGACACGCCGGCCAGCTCGGAGGCGGGGTTCTCGTGCCCGATGCGCACCATCACCGGACCGCCCTCCTGGGTGGCGTCGTCGAAGGTGTGCATCAGCACGCGATCGTCCTCCAGCACCTCCATCACCGGCAGCAGCGCCTTGGCGTCGCTGAACTCGGGCTGGCGCAGCAGAGCCGAAATACCCAGGCTGTGGGCGCGCGCCGTATCGGACTCGCCCAGGCATTCCACCACCTCGTCGATGATACGCTGCACGAGCGGGTCGCTTAGGGCCTCCACCGTGCTTGCGTCCATCTGGCGGCGCACGTCGCGAGCCGACCGGCCCACCAGTACGCGGTTCAGCAGGTTCTGGGCGTCGGCCAGCTCGTCGGCGGACACCTCCTCGGTGAAGGCGACGGTGCGGTTGACCACCTGGCCGTCCTCGGCCACCACGATGATGATGGCCTGCCACGGCGACAGCGACACCAGGGTGATCTGGCGGATGCGACCGGCGAACACCGAGGGGGCCATAACGATGGAAAGGCAGTTGGTCAGCCGCGCAAGGGCGGCGCCGGTGCGCTCCATGAGGGCATCAAGCTCGGAGGCGGAGGCACGCAGCTCGTCCACGATGGCGCGGTGCGGCCGCTCCTCCTCGGCCAGCCCCGACAGCAGCAGCTCGTCCACGAAGCTGCGGTAGCCGGCGTCGGTGGGCACACGGCCCGCAGAGGTGTGCGGCTGTTGGATAAAGCCGGCGTCTTCCAGGGCGGAGAGGTCGTTGCGCACCGTGGCCGGGCTCACGCCCAAATGGTGGCGCTCGGTCAGCGTGCGCGAGCCCACGGGCAGCGCGTACTCGATGTAGTCCTCGATGAGCGCGCGCAGCACCCTCTGTCGCCTCTCCGACAGCATCGCCTCTCCTTTCCCTGCGGAAACTGCAACCTTGTGGCGCTATTTTAGCAACCGAGCCGAAGGAGTGCTAACTTTCAACGTAAGCGACACAAGAAGGCAGGTGGAAGGCGTCTGCGAAAAAGAGGAGAGCCCCCTCGCAAGGAACATCCGAAGCCCCGCAGGGGCCGCCCTGGCCGCCCCGTCCCCCACGTAGGGGCGGCCTTCAGGCCGCCCTCCCGGGAGAGACGCGGGGCCACATGGCAAAAACGGGACGGCTAAAGCCGCCCCCTACGAAGTTGCCACGGGACGCGCGTGAGACAGACCAGAGCCATATCGCCATCGCGAACCGCGCAGGCACCCCCGGCCTCCGACGCGCGCGAATCAGGCTAGGGGGCCAAGTCCAACAAGCGGCCGTAGAGCTCGTTGCCGCAGAGCCAGCCGGTCTCGGTGGGGCGCCAGCGCCCGTCGCGGTGCTCGGCAAGACCGAGGGAGGCAAGCTCGTCGAACGCGGCGAGCACCGCGCTTCCCGCCGACGGGAAGGCGGTTCCGTTCGCACCGTTCTCACCGTCGATAACCGCGGCCGCCCGCGCAACCTGCTCGTCGGAAACCCCCTGGGCCATGCGCATGCCCAGCATGAGGTCCTCGGACGCCATCTGCCTCGCATCCAGATCGTCCACCACGCGCCCGTCCTGCACGCGCATGCGACGACACTCGTTCTGGGTCATAGTGACGGCCGAGCGCCCGATTCCCATATAGGGCTTCCCCGTCCAATAGGCGGTGTTGTGCCGGCTCTCGAAACCGGGCTTGGCGTAGCTTGCCACCTCGTAGCGATGAAATCCCGCAGATTCAAGAATGCGCGCGGCAGCCTCCATGCAGGCCGCTTCCACATCTTCATCGGGCTCGGCCATGGCCCCGCTCATCACGGCGGCATCGAAGGGGGTGTGAGGCTCGATGGTCAGCGGGTACACCGACACGTGGGAAACACCGAGGCCCACGGCCTCGCGCACGCTCTCCGCGAAAGACTTCTCACTTTGCCCGGGAATGCCGCACATCAGGTCCACCGACACGTTCTCGAACCGCTCCTGAGCCGCACGCACCGCCGTGCGGGCGGCCTCGGCGTCGTGGGCGCGGCCGAGAATGCGCAGCACCTCGTCGTCGAAGGATTGCACGCCCAAGGACAGCCGGTTCACGCCGAGGGCCCAGATGTCGCGCACCATGGACGCGGTCAGGCTCTCGGGGTTCGCCTCCATGGTGCACTCCACCTCAGGCGTGAGGTGCACAGACGTCGAAAGCGCGTACAGCAGCATGGAAAGCCGCCCCATGCCAATGAAACTGGGCGTGCCACCGCCGATGTAGACCGTCTCCAGCGCCCCCAGCTTCTCCTCCTTGGAGGCCCGGCGGACATCCATCACGAGCGACTCCACGTACTCGTCGATGACCGGCGAGTCCCGTTCCACCGCCGAAGTGGCGAAATCGCAATACCCGCACCGCCCCACGCAGAACGGAACATGCAGGTAGAGCGCCTTATAGGGATCGTAGGTCATGAGGTACCTTTCCTTCCGAGCGAGCAGTCTGACGATAGGGGGCGTTGCAACCGAGCGAGTTCCGCAGCGAACAGAGCAGTCCAATGGACTGTTCTGCAGAGCGAGGACTGTCTGAGCGAATTGCAATGCCTCCTAGCGCCAGACGGACAGAGCCGAATCAAAACGCTCGATAGTGCGCGATGGACACATCACGAATGCTCCCACGCGATCGCGAGCAAGTCATCGAATACCTGGTTGAAATCCTCCAGCGTCGTGCAGTAGTTGATGCGGCCGCGTGCAGCGGCGGCTCCGGGCAGGCCGGCCATGTACCACATGGCGTGCTTGCGCATGCGCACGATGTTGCGGCCCTCGCGGTGGGTGAGCAGCTCGGCGTGGCGGCGCGCCATGGCAATGCGCTCGCCCACCGTGGGCGGCGCCGGCTCGGGCTCGCCCGCCAGCGCGGCCTGCACCTGGGAGAACAGCCACGGGTTGCCCTCGGCGCCCCGGGCGATCATCACCGCGTCGCAACCCGTCTGCGCGGCCATGGCCACGGCGTCGGCCCCGCAGCGGATGTCGCCATTGCCCACCACGGGCACCGCCACCGCCTCGCGCACGCGCCCGATGACGCCCCAATCGGCACTTCCGCGGTACAGCTGCTCGGCATAGCGCCCGTGCACCGTCACGGCATCGGCTCCCGCCTCTTCCATCAACCGGGCGAAGACAGGTGCCGTCTCGTCGCCCTCGGCCCAGCCGCGGCGGAACTTCACCGTCACGGGATGCGCCACTGCCCCCTTCACGGCACTCACGATGGAAGCGGCGAGTTTCGGCTCCTTCATGAGCGCCGACCCGTCGCCCTTCGACACGATCTTGCGGGCCGGGCAGCCCATGTTGATGTCCAGATAGGCCAGGCTCTCCCCCATCTCCTGCTCGATCCAGGCGGCTTGGGAGGCCATCACCGCGGGCTCGTGGCCGAACAGCTGCACGGCCACCTGGCGCTCGCCATCGGCCAGGACCAGTAAGTGGCGCGTCTTCTCGTTGGCGAAGGACAGCCCCTTAGCCGACACCATTTCCGTAAAGGCCATGTCGGCGCCGGCCTCGCGGCACAAGGAACGAAACGCGATGTCGCTCACGCCGGCCATGGGCGCCAGCAGCACCCGGTATTTCCCGAAGAGCCCCTCCATTTAGCAGGCTCCCGTGGCACGCGACGCCAAACAACCAATCGAGGCGGCCGCGGCCGCCACACGGGAAACAGCGGCGAAAGCCGCCCCGCGCCCAGGGAATCCCCGCTCCATGGGCTACAGGATCCCGAAGATCAGCAGGCCGATGAGCGCGATGAAGCCCACGACGAACAGCAGGCAACCCACACCCACCAGCGTTTTCGACGTGCCGGTCATGCCGGCGCGCTCCTGCTCCTCGGCGGCCTTCTTCTCGTTGAACGGGTCGTCAATCCAGTCGTATGTCTCGTCTTCGTGCTTCGCCATCGCGCCTTCCTCACCGTTTTCCGGCAACTCGTTTGCTCGATCGAACAGTGTAGCCGATGCTACAATCAGCCCGAGCAAAATCCAAGAGAAGAGGAGACAATCGTGAAGGTACTGCTTATCAACGGAAGCCCGCGCATGCAGGGTAACACCCGCCGCGCCCTGGAAGAGGCCGCGGAGGCTCTTCAGGTCGAGGGCATTGAGACCGAGATCGTCTGGGCGGGCAATAAGGAGATCCGCGGGTGCATCGCCTGCGGCATCTGCGGAAAGAACGGCGATAACCGCTGCGTATTCGCGAACGACGTGTGCAACGAGCTTATCCAGAAGGCCGCTGCGGCCGACGGCCTCATCGTGGGCTCGCCGGTGTACTACGCCGGGGCGGCCGGCTCGCTCATCTCGCTGCTCGACCGCATGTTCTACGCCGGCGGCAGCCTGCTGCGCTTCAAGCCGGCAGCCGGCGTGGGCGTGGCGCGGCGCGCCGGGGCCATCGAGACGGCCGATCAGATCAACAAGTACTTCCAGATCAACGGAATGCCCGTCGTGCCGAGCAACTACTGGGCCATCGCCTTCGGCCGCACCCCCGGCGAGGCGGCGGGCGACGCCGAGGGGCTGCAGACCATGCGCACCCTGGGGCGCAACATGGCGTGGATGCTGAAGTGCATCGAGGCGGGCCGTGCCGCCGGCACCGAGCCGCCGACCCTGGAGCCCAAGGCAATGACCAACTTCGTACGAGGGGATCTGCAGGAAAGCTAGGTCCGCGCAAAACGGGGCGGCTGAAGCCGCCCCCTACGAGGTTTCGCGCGCCGACGCCGGCGGGGCTTGCGCGGAGCCTCACCGTCCTTGTTCGCGGGCGCACCGCCCTTGCCCCCCCGGCATGTCGCCCTCACTCTCTCCGCGCGCCGACGCCGCCGGGGCTTGCGCGCCGTCCTCGCCTCTTGGCGTGAGCTATCCGCGCTTCTCGTTTCCCTGTAGGGGCGGGCTTCAGCCCGCCCGCAGCGAGAGCACGGCAAAAGCAGAGCGGGCCGTCGCAATGACGGCCCGCTTCATGTCTCGAGTGAATTGAGAAGCCTACTCGGCAGCCCCCTCGGCCGGAGCCTCGTCAGCGGCGGCCTCCTCGGCAGCCTCGGCCGCGGCGGCCTCAGCCTCGGCCTTGGCAGCCTCCTCGGCCTCCTTGGCCTTGCGCTCGGCGGCCTTCTTCTCCTCCTTCAGCTGCTTCTCGCGGCGCTTGGCCTTCTCAGCGGAAGCCTCGGCCATAGCGGCCTTGCGGGCGGCCTTCGCCTCGGCCTTCTTGGAGCCGGTCTTCTGGGCCTTGGGGGCAGCCTTCTCGTAGGCGGCGATGTCCTCGGCGGTCACCACGGTGTTGGCCAGGCGCATGATGCCGCTCTTACGGTTGGCGGCCTGGTTCTTGTGGATGACGCCCTTGGAGGCGGCCTTGTCCATCAGGCGGCAGGCCTCGCAGGCGAAGGCGTAGGCGGCCTTGCCGTCGCCGGCGGCCACGGCGTCCTTCACGCGGCGGGTGGCGGTCTTCAGCTCGCTCTTCACGGCGCGGTTGCGCATGCGGCTCTTCTCGTTGGTGAGGATGCGCTTCTTCTGGGACTTGATGTTAGCCATGGATGATAGCCCTTTCTGGTTCGGTCGTTTCCAATCCCTTGGTATCCAACGACACGAACGCGCGCGGCATGTCCGCCGGGCCCAAACGTGCGAGATGGAAAGCGGGCGGGATTTCTCCGCTTTCTCGGCCCCGAGCACCCGGCTCGGTTGGCCGCCAGCAATAGCAATCTTATCAACGCAGCCACGTCTGCAGATTTGGCGGTGGAATCACCGCGCGTCCGTATCGCTGGATACACAATGCGGTAGAATACCAAAGATTCACTGCGGCGTGGCGAGGAAATCGGCCCGAGAGGGGCGAATCTTCGCGAGACGCACACATTGGCAGCCCGGGGGCACCCGACAGACGCGATAAGAAAGACATCATGACCCACGATATCTCCCATATCCGCAACTTCTCGATCATCGCCCACATCGACCACGGCAAGTCCACCTTGTCCGACCGCATCTTGGAGCTGACCGGCACGGTGGCCAAGCGCGACATGCAGGCCCAGCTGCTCGACTCCATGGACATCGAGCGCGAGCGCGGCATCACCATCAAGAGCCAGGCCGTGCGCGTGGCCTACACCGCCGACGACGGCGAGACCTACCAGCTGAACCTCATCGACACCCCCGGGCACGTGGACTTCACCTACGAGGTGAGCCGCAGCCTCGCGGCCTGCGACGGCGCAGTGCTCGTGGTGGACGCCACCCAGGGCGTGGAGGCCCAGACCGTGGCCAACGCAATGCTCGCTATGAACGCCGATCTTGAGATCATCCCGCTCATCAACAAGATCGACCTGCCGGCCGCCGAGCCCGAGCGCGTGAAGGCCGAGATCGAGGACGGCCTGGCCATCCCCGCCGACGACGCGGTGCTCGCCTCCGGCAAGACCGGCGAGGGCGTTCACGACCTGTTGGAAGCCGTGGTCTACAACATTCCCGCACCCGTTGGCGACGGAGAGGCGCCCCTGCGTGCGCTTATCTTCGACAGCTACTTCGATGCCTACCGCGGTGTGGTGGCCCTCATCCGCGTGGTGGACGGCCGCATCAAGAAGGGCGACAAGATTCGCATGATGGCCACGGGCACCGAGACCCTCGTGGAAGAGGTGGGCGCACGCCACCCGCAGGAGGTGGCCGAGGAGGCGCTCTACGTGGGCGAGGTGGGCTACCTGGTCACGGGCCTCAAGGACGTGAGCCAGGTGAAGGTGGGCGACACCATCACCTTGGCCGACGGCGGCGTGAACGATCCCCTTCCCGGCTACCGCGAGGCAAAGCCCATGGTGTTCACGGGCCTGTTCCCCATCGACGGCGACCAGTACGAGCCTTTGAAGGAGGCGCTGGAGAAGCTCTCGCTGAACGATCCGGCGCTCGTGTGGGAGCCTGAGACCTCCCACGCCCTCGGCTTCGGCTTCCGCGTGGGCTTTTTGGGCCTTCTGCATATGGAGGTCATCAAGGAGCGCCTCGAGCGCGAGTTCGGGCTCGACCTTCTGGCCACGGCACCCTCGGTGGAGTACCACGTGTACCTGAAGGGCGGCGAGATGGTGTCTTTGCACTCGCCCCAGGAGATGCCCGACCCTGGCTCCATCGACCATGTGGAAGAGCCCTACCTGAAGGCGAAGATCCTCATCCCGCCCGACTACGTGGGCGCTGTGATGGATCTGGCCGTGGCGCGGCGCGGCAACTTCGTCACCATGAACTACCTGTCCCAGACCACGGTCGAGATGCTCTGGGAGATTCCGCTTTCCGAGCTCATCCTGGACTTCTTCGACAAGCTGAAGTCGAACACGAAGGGCTACGCGAGCCTCGACTACGAGATGGACGGCTACAAGCCCTCGCAGCTCGTGAAGCTGGACATCCTCTTGTCGGGCAAGCCCATCGACGCGCTGTCGTTCATCGTGCACAAGGACAAGGCCTACGACCGCGGGCGCGTGCTCTGCGACAAGCTGAAGGAGATCATCCCGCGCCAGATGTTCGAGGTGCCCATCCAGGCGGCTATCGGCGGGCGCGTGCTCGCGCGCCAGACGGTGAAGGCCAAGCGCAAGGACGTGCTGGCCAAGTGCTACGGCGGCGACATTACGCGCAAGCGCAAGCTTCTGGAGAAGCAGAAGGCCGGCAAGAAGCGCATGAAGGCCATCGGGAATGTGGAGGTGCCCCAGGAGGCCTTCATGGCCATCCTGAAGGTGGACGACTAGAGCCGGCCGCCGCAAGAGCCCCGAAGGCGGCCCAATCCGTCATTCTGCTTACGGGCGCCCTCCGGCGCCCGCACTGCGGCGGATTTCCCCTAGAATGATCTTCGGCACCTACCGCGCCGCCGGGCGCGCTGCGAGCAAAGGACAGGAGACGACCATGGGAGCACAGACGGAGGATCGGCGCGAGCTGCCGCGCATCACGCCCGACGAGGGGGCGATGCTGGCCGCCGAGACGGCAGCAGATGCGCCCTTCGGCAAGCCGGTGCGCCTGTACCCCAACCTGTACCTAGTGCGGCTGCCGCTGCCCCACAACCCCCTGAAGGCCCTGAACTCCTACTTCATCTTGGATGACGACGGCACCACCACCATCGTGGACGTGGGCTTCAACCACCCCGACTGCGAGCGCGCCATCGACGACGCCCTACGCGATCTGGGACGGTCGTGGGACAAGGTGCAGGTGCTGCTCACCCATTCGCACCCCGACCACACCGGCAACCTCGACCGCATCTGGCGCCCGGGCATGCCCGTGCTCGCGAACTTGCACTCCTTCCAAGAGGTGAAGAACCTGATGGAGATGGAGGACAACGTGTACGGCCCGCTGCTCTTGCAAGCCGCCACGCTGGACCAGCAGAAGGACATGACCTTTACCGACAACGGCCCGCGCCTGCACGTGTCGGCCGAGTTGCTGCCTCTTTCCACCTATCCCGTCATGACGTATCTGGCCGACGGCGACCGGCTGCACCTGGGCGACTTCAACTTCGAGGTGATCGAGACCCCGGGCCACGACCCGTGGCACATCTGCCTGTACGAGCCGCACCACCGCTTCATGATCGTGGGCGACCACGTGCTGGAGCGTATCACGCCCTCGGTGTCGTCGTGGTTCCCCGCCTACAACGCCCTGGCGGCCTTCCTCGACAGCCTTGAGAAAGTGGGCGCCTACGACGTCGACCTGGTGCTGCCGGCCCATGGCAAGCCCTTCACCGGCCTGCACGAGCGGGTCGATTTCCTGATCAGCCACCATCAGAAGCGCCTCGAGGAAATCTACGAGCTGGTGGCTTCCGGCCACGACGACATCGTGCAGATATCCCAACACGCCACCTGGCGCTATCCCGACTGGAAGAGCTGGCCTTTGGATCAGAAGTACTTCTCGATGGGGGAAACGCTGGCGCATCTCACCTACCTGGTGCGCGAGGGCCGCATCCTGCAGGGTATCTGCGGCTACGAGTACTACTTCCGCATGCCCTACGACCGCAAGAACACCGCCCTGGCCACGACGACCCCGCCCGCCTAGGAGGGCCGCTTCAGAGTGTCGACGAGCCAGCGGTAGAACACCTCGTCCGCGTCGGCGCCGCTTTTCATAGCGCGCTCGGCATCGCGGGAGGAAACGAGCGCCCGGCGCAACTCGGCCGGCGTGTAGTTGCGCGCCCAGGCCGTCATGTTTTTCACCTTCCAATCGGGCACCTTCAAGGTGCGCGCGATGGCACCCGCATTGCCGCGGGCGCGCAGGCACTGCACGCCCATGAGATCGCGGATGCGCCCGGTGCACATGGCGATGAGCGCATGGGGCGAGGCCGAGTCCATCTTAGCCAGCAGTCCCAGGCACTTGGCCAGGTTGCGCTCGGCCAGGGCATCGGTGAGAAACCACGGCTTCACCTCGGCGGTGCGGGCCACCAGCTGGCGCACCTCCCGCTCGCCCACCGGCTCGCCGCCGCCGTGGGCCAGGGCGATCTTCTTCAGCTCGTTATCGAGGTGCACCGTGCTCTCGCCCACCAGCTCCACCAGAGCCGCCGCCGCGCCCTCGCTGAGCACGATGCCGTGGCCGGTGGCCATGGCGCGCACTTGGCGCGGCAAGTCGCGGGCCGCCGGAGGCGCGCAATCGATAACCGCCTTCGGCCCCACCGCCGCCACCGCCTTGTACAGGCGCGTGTTCTTCGCCAGCTTGTCGGCTTCCAGGAACAGCACGGTGGACTCGTTGGGCGCGCCTAGATAAGCGACCAGCTCCTCGGAATCGGCTTTCTTCAACTTGTCGGCGTTGCGCACGTGCACCAGCCGCACGGGGCTGGCGAAGGGAATGGTGTTGCAGGCGGACACAACAGCCGCCCCTTCGCACACCTCGCCGTCGAAGTCGTCGGAGTTGAAGGACAGATCGCCCATCTTCGACAGGCGGGTGCGCAACCGCTCGATGACGGCCGCACGTTTGAGGCTGTCCTCGCCCACAGCGAGATAGGCGCCCAGCAGACTGCTCTGTTCGTTTCCGTTGCTCAT
Organism: Adlercreutzia wanghongyangiae; assembly: GCF_035989245.1. NCBI lineage: Bacteria > Bacillati > Actinomycetota > Coriobacteriia > Eggerthellales > Eggerthellaceae > Adlercreutzia > Adlercreutzia wanghongyangiae. Next base: position 165,664 of record NZ_JAYMFF010000009.1, read on the forward strand.
AGGCCCATTGTACCCGATTAGGCTGCCGCCGCGTCGCGCTGCGTGCGCACCTCGAGCTTCTCCATCGAGAATGCAACGGTCACGTCCCCCGCCTGGTCGGTGCGCAGCACCCGAGCGCCTCCTTCCTCCAACAGGGCGCACACCTCTGGTGCCGGATGCCCGTAGCGGTTGCCCTTGCCGACGCTCACCAGGGCGATTTCCGGATCAAGGCGGTCGACCAGGTGCCCGTCGAGGCTCTTTCGCGAGCCGTGATGGCCCACCTTCAGCACATCCACCCCTGCAGCGGGCAAGAGCCCCTCCATGGCGTCCAGCTGCTCGGCCTCGGCATCCCCGCACAAGAGCGCCGTCCATTCCACATCGCCGTCGCCATCGCCGTCGTAGGCACAGAGGAAAGTGAGGCTGTCGGCGTTGCCGCCCTCGTCGGCGAACGAGGCCGGCCACACCACGGTAAGCGTGAACCGTCCGCAGCGCACCGCATCGCCCACGCGCAAGCCCTGCACGCCATCGGGATAGCCGGCCTGCCGCGCATCGCCCAGCAGGTCGATGCACGAGGAGCATGAACACGACAGCAGGTCGTCGGCCACCAGCACGCCGCCGACCGCCGCCACATCGGCCAAGGCCGAAAGCGATCCGCAGTGGTCGTCGTCGGGATGGGTGATGGCCACACGGTCCAGCGTGCGCACCTCCTGGCGCGCGCACGCCTCCTTCAGGAGTGCATCGCGGTTTCCCGTGTCCACCAGAACGGCCGCCCCCTGGCTGCGCACCAGGAAGGCATCGCCCTGGCCCACATCCAGCATGACGATCTCGTCGCCCGGAGCGGGACGCACCAGCACCACCGCCAGCACGACAACGGCGGCAACACCGGCAGCGGCAGCCCACTGCCGCGCCTGCGCGGGCCACCACGCCCACAAGGCGCCCACGAGCAGCACCGACAGGCAGACCATCGGAGCCGCGGCGGCATCCACGGCCAAACAGGTGCCGGGCCACGATGCCAGCAGCTGCACCGCTCCAGAAAGCGGGACCGTGGCCAGAGCGGCCGCCCCCACTGCCGCCGGCGCCGCACAAGGAACGATGCAGGAGAAGGCCGCCGCCGCGAATCCCACGACGCAGGCCAATGCGAACAGCGGCGCGGCCGCGATGTTCGCCAGAGGCGCCAGCAACGGCACTTGGGAGAACAGCGCCGCCGCATAAGGCTGGGTAGCTGCCGCCGAGGCTCCCGTCAACGCCAGGGGGCCCGCCACGGCACCCCGCAGACGCCGGCTGCAACCGCCGCGGAGTGCACGTCCCTGAAACAAGGGCGCCAACAGCACGATGCCCAGCGTCGAGCCGGCCGACAGAACGAACGACGGCGCCAACAGCCCCGATGCGTCAACACCGCCGAACAGCACGAGACACAACCCCAGGGCGCTTAAGGCCGATGAACGCCGATCGACCACCAGCGACAACAGACCCGTGGCGGCCATCAGCGCCGCCCGCACAGCCGACACCGGCATGCCCGTGAAGCCCACGTAGCCCATGAGGAACAAGCCGATAACCACCACCTGGGGCCGCCGACCCAAACCTATCAGGCGAAGCCCTGCGGTAACGAAGAGCGTGACGATGGACAGATGCGCTCCCGACACCGCCACCAGATGCGCCAGGCCCACCCGTTTGAACTGCTCGTAAGCACCCGTCTCGTCCAAGGGCCCCCGCCAGCCGCACACCAGCGCCTGCAGCAAAGGCGCCTCCGCGCCCCCGTGAGCGCCGAGCAGCTCCACGGCGCGCCGCCGCAGGCCGAGAAGCGGAGCCGCATCCGCGCGTTCTGCCTCGTCGGACAGCTCCCCCAAGCTCAGCGAACCCGCCAGACCGGCATTCCAGTAGTAGTCGGCGGCCTCCTCCGGCGGCGGCGCAAGCGCGCCCCTCACCGTCAGGCGCTCGCCCTGCATCAACGACGTCCCCTCCGCGGGAAGGTTCAAACGCACCGGTACGGCGCCGAGGGAGCTCTCCGCGCGCGCCTCGGCCCAGGCGCCAAACGACGAGGCGCGCGCATCAGTTGTCAAGGTGCACGTCCAGACGGCTTCCCGACCGGCCAACACGCCGCCGCCAACGAGGGAGACGCCGGCCGCGGCGCTCGCCGCCAAGGAGGCCGCCAGCCCCAGGGCCAGTACCGCGCGCACCGGCATCGCACGCCTTCGAAAGCAGAAGACGGCCAGCGCCCCCATCGCCGCGACTCCGCCGATGCCGGCGGCGACGCAGGCCACGGCGCCCCCGTGGCGCAGCAACGGGAACACCAGGGCCACGCCTCCCCACAAGGCCAGCCCCGCCAGCAGCAAAGGGGGCAGGTGCGGCCGCGGCGGTGCACAGTGCTCGCTCACACGCATATCAGATCCCTCAGGGCCTCGAACTTCTTCTCGCCGATGCCCGAGACCCGCTTCAGGTCCTCCACGGTCTTGAAGGGGCCGTTCGCCTCGCGATCGGCGACGATCTTAGCGGCCGTGGCCTCCCCCACGCCCGGCAGCGCCGTCAGCTCGGACTCGCTTGCCCGATTGATATCGACGAGACCACCCGATGCCGATGCCCCCGGCGTCCCATCGGTCGCAGCGACGGAAACCGCTTCGCCGGCCGTCCCATCGGGTATGACCACCTGCTCGCCGTCTTGCAGCACGCGCGCCAAGTTCACCGCCGCCGTCTGCGCCGCCTCGGTCAGACCGCCCGCCGCAGCCACGGCATCGACAATGCGGCTGCCCGCATCCAAGTAGTACACGCCCGGCACCCGCACCGCCCCGTCCACATGCACGCACAGCTGCGGTGCTGCGGCGGCACTCTCAGGCAGCACGACGTCGGCCGTCGGCGCATCGGCTGCCTCCTGCACGGCGGCCGTCCCCTCCGTCGCCCCGTCGGCATCGCTCGCCGGCTCCGCAGACGCCTGCACCTCGAAGGCCGCCGGCGCGCCCGGCAGCCCCGCCAGGACCGCCCCCGCAGCTATCAGAACTGCGAGCAGCACCGCCAGGGCCAGGAACACCGGGCGCGGCACGGCGGACAAATGCAGCTTGGACGACAGGCGCTCCGCTTGATCTTGAAAGGCCATGGCAGCTCCTTAGAACGGGATACGGCAAGCTTAGCCGACTGCTGTCGCAGTTCCGTCTCGGGAACCACCGCCCTCCGTTCGCCGCGCCACCGCATACAGTTCGCCTTTCAGCCGCCCGCTCGTCGCCGCCGCATCCGCCCTGCTGCCGCGCCGATGTCGCGCTGGAGCCGTCGATGCGCGACAAAACCCTGGTGAGGCTATCGTGACACCGTCCCCCGAAGCGAACCGCACGCAACCCCGCAACCTCGCCCCCCAACGCAAGAGGACCCCGGCGCCTTGCGGCGGCCGGGGTCCTCCCCGTATCGGAATCTCGCGTCTAGGATGCCCGCACCCGCGGCGGCCGGTAGGCAGGACATGCATAGTCGTGCGCCTCGGCCGCGTCGGCCAGCGCCGTCACCCACTCCTGCCAGGGAAACGCCTCCTCGGCAGCCTCCACATCGGCAAGCTTCGCGTGGGTCTCGGGATTGCGCGGCATGAACAGCGTGCAGCAGTCCGGCGCATCCTGCGAGGAAATCTCGAAGGTGCCGAGCTGCTGGGCCGCGTCGATAATCTCCAGCTTGTCCGAGCCGATGAGCGGGCGGAACACCGGCATCTCCACCGCGGCATCCGTCGCGCGGATGTTGTCCAGCGTCTGAGAGGCCACCTGTCCCAGGCTCTCGCCGGTCACCAGAGCGCCGGCCCGCTCGCGTCGCGCCAGCTCTTCGGCCACGCGGAACATGAGGCGCCGATACAGGATGACGCGCAGGCCCGGCGGGCAAGCGATGGATATCTCGCGCTGGTAGTCGCCAAAGGGCACCACATACACCCGCGCGATGCAGCCGGTGCGCTGGAGCACCCGCGCGATGTCGTCCACCAGAAACTCCGAGGCATCCGACGTCTGCGGCCGCCCCGAGAAATGCACGCCCACGCACACCGCCCCGCGCCGGGCCATGCGCCACAGCGCCACTGGCGAGTCGATGCCCGATGACAGCAGGCCCACCACGGTGCCCGAGCTGCCCACCGGCAAGCCCCCCACGCCGCGCTCGCTGCGAGCGTACACGTAGGTGGAGCCCTCCACCACCTCCACGCCCACGGTAACGTCGGGATCCTTCATCTGCACGCGCTTGGCGGGAAACGCCTCGCACAGCATCGCCCCGATATCGCGGTTCAGCTGCATGGAATCGATGGGGAACGCGGTGTGGTTGCGCCGCGCCGACACCTTGAAGCTCCCGAACGGCTCCGCCTCGGCCAACGCGATGCAGGCTGCCCGGCCCATGGCATCCATCTCCTGCTCGCACTTGAAGCCGCAGGAAACGCGCGCCACGCCGGGCACGCCCAAAATGGCATCGGTGCACTCGTTGGCCACTTCCAGGGTGGTTCCCTCACGCAGAAACACCAGAATACGCCCCGAGATGCGGTGGATGGTCACCACCGGAAACTCGGAAAGAAGCGATTCCAGGTTCTTCTGAAGGCGCTTCTCGAACACCGAGCGATTGCGCCCCTTGAGCCCGATCTCATGGTAATGCACGAGAATGATTCTCTGAAATTCAATCATAACTCACCTGTTCGCCTAAGGAAGACAGCGAGAGGCCGACAGGTGCCTGGAATTGCCCCGCCTTCGGGCCAAGTGACCTTCGGTCACGCCGCGCCCGAAACAAGGGGCAAAGCCAGGTGCCTGTCGGCCTCGCAGCATCGAGCAGTTCGAATTTGCGTTAGCAAATTCGAAACGATCTAATGGTTTTTAACATCGATAGACTCGGGGTCGTAGGAAACCTCGCCGCGGGCGATCTCGTTGAAGGCCATGGACAGGGGCTTCGTGTCGGCGGCGCGGGCGATCTCCACTGCCGTCTGCAGCTGAATGGCGCGATCACGCTGGCCGCGCATCATGTCGTTGATGTCGTGGGCGCGCTTGGAGGCCAGGGCGCACAGCAGAAAACGGTCGTTATCGGTTTCGTCCAGCAGGACGTCGATCTTCGGTTCAATGATGCTCATAGAATGAATGTCCTCTTACTTCTGCTCGGCAGTTTCGTTCACGTAAGCGACCAGCTGGGCGACGGCCTCGTCCAAATCGTCGTTCACAAGCCGTATATCATACTCCATTTTGCGGGAAAGCTCCACCAAAGCCGTGTCCATGCGCTTTCTCACCACATCATCGGTCTCAGTACCGCGGCCGCGCAGGCGCCGCTCCAGCTCCTCCAGCGACGGCGGCTCGATGAACACCAGATGCGCCTCGGGCATCTTCTCCTTTACCTGCAGGGCGCCCTGCACCTCGATCTCGAGGATCACCTGCTTGCCGGCCGCCATCTCGCGCTGCACCGAGGCAAGCGGAGTGCCGTAGCAGTTATCGGAATACTGGGCCCACTCCAAAAAGCCCCCCTCATCGGCCAGGGCCAGGAAGTCGTCTTTGGAAAGGAAGTAATAGGAAACGCCCTCGACCTCACCGGGTCGAGGGCGCCTCGTCGTTGCCGAGACGGAAACCCATGCATCCGGCACCTCCTTGACGAGACGGGCGATGATCGTTCCCTTGCCGGTCCCCGAGGGACCGCTGATGACAAAGAGGTTTCCGGTGCGCATGAAATCCTTTTCGGTCGTGGTTACTTGGTCAAACGAGCCAGCAGAGCCTCACGCTGGCGCTCGCCGATGCCCTTGATGCGACGGCTCTCGGCGATCTGCAGCTCCTTCATGATGCGCTCGGCCTTGGCCTTGCCATAGCCGGGCAGCGTCTCGATGAGCGTCGAGATCTTCATACGGCCCACCACATGATCGTCGCGCATATCGAGCACCTGGGCGACGGTGAGCTTGCCGGTCTTCAGTTCTTCTCGAATCTGCGCCCGCTTGATGCGCGCTGCCTTCGCCTTCTCCAGAGCCTCGGCGCGGGCTTCGGGGCTGAGTTCGGGGATAGCCATGGTTCTGTTCTCCTTCCGGTTAGGGCTGCCGAAATAGTACCATGCATTGATGACAAAACAACACGTAATTTACGCCGAATCAGCAATTGAGGGAAATTCCTTCAAATCCTTCATCTACGCGGGGCGTTTTACCTTGAAGCCGACTCCAGTTCGGCCGCGATGGCGTCGAAGGCGGCCACCGGATCGGCAGCCTCGGTGATCGGCCGACCCACGACGATGTGGGACGCTCCGGCCTCAAATGCCTGGGCAGGCGTGGCTACGCGGCTCTGGTCGCCGAGCGCTGCGCCGGCCGGGCGCACGCCGGGGGTGACGATGTAGGCGTCGGGTCCCAGAAGCTCGCGCAGGGCGGCCGCCTCCTGGGGCGAGGCCACCACGCCCGAGATCCCGGCCTCGGCCGTTTGGGCCGCGAGCGCCACCACCTGCTCGGGCAAGGGGCGCGCCACGCCCGTGGCCGCCAGGGCCTCGGGGCTCATGGAAGTGAGCACCGTGATGCCCAGGGTGGCGGGCACTTCTCCCCCGTACTCGCCCGCGCCCTCCACCGCGCCCCGCTGGCCGGCCTCCATCATGGCCACGCCGCCCACGGTGTGCATGGTGAGCATGTCGGCGCCGCTCGCAGCCGCCGAGCGGGCCGCGCCCTGCACCTGATGCGGGATGTCGTGGAACTTCAGATCGAGGAAAACGTTGAAGCCACGGCGCTTGAACATCTTCACGATGGCCGGACCCTCGGCGTAGTACAGCGTCATGCCGATCTTCAACCACTTCGCATGGCCCTCCAGCTTGTCGGCGAGCGCAATGGCCTCCCAGGCGTCGCAGTCGAGCGCCACGATGACGCGGTCGGCGGCGGGGATGTTATCGAAGGACGTTAGCATTTCAAGGCTCCAATCAGCTCGTTCACGTCGGCCACGCCCTGCTCCTCGCAGTAGGCGGCAATGCCGTCGATGACATCGACCGTGGCCGTCGGGTTCACGAAGTTTGCCGTGCCCACGGCCACCGCGGTGGCGCCGGCCAGCATGAACTCCACGGCATCCTCGCCGGTGGAGATGCCGCCCATGCCGAGCACCGGCACCGCGACGGCGTTCGCCACCTGCCACACCATGCGCAAGGCCACGGGCTTCACCGCCGGACCCGAGAAGCCGCCCACCACGCGAGCGAGCTTCGGCGTGCGGGTGCGCGCGTCCACGGCCATACCCAAAAGCGTGTTGATGAGCGAGATGGCGTCGGCACCGGCCGCCTCGGCCGCGCGGGCGATCTCGGTCACGTCGGTGACGTTGGGCGTGAGCTTCACGATGAGCGGCCGCTTGGTGGCCGCGCGGCACAGGCCTACCACCTTCTCCACGCTGGGAACATGGCAGCCCATGGTCATGCCGCCGGCATCCACGTTAGGGCACGAGATATTCACCTCGTAGGCGTCCACCGGCGCCTCTTCCAGAGCCTCGATGACCGATACGTACTCGTCGAAGGAGTGGCCCGACACGTTCACGATGGTAGTGGCGCCGATGGAGGAAAGCCACGGCAGCTCGCACTCCTTCAAGTGCGCCACGCCGGGGTTCTGAAGCCCGATGGAGTTCAGCATGCCCGAGGCCGTCTCGGCGATGCGGGGGCTCGCGTTGCCCTCCCAGCCGTTCAGGGACACGCCCTTGGTGGTGACGGCGCCGAGGGCGGCCACGTCCACGAAGTCGTGGTACTCCCGCCCCGCGCCGAAGGTGCCCGAGGCCACGGTGACGGGGTTCTTCATGGCAAGGCCGCCCAGGTTCACGGCCAGATTCACGTTGGTTGCATTCGGTACGCGCTGCATTACCACACCACCTCGCTCGCCGGGAACACCGGGCCGTCCACGCAGGCGCGGCGTTTGCCGCCCACCGTATCCACCACGCAGGACAGACACGCGCCCACGCCGCACGCCATGCGACGCTCCATGGATATCTCGCAGAACACGCCGGCCGCATCCGCCATGCCCGCCACAATGCGCATGAGGGGCTCCGGGCCGCAGCAGGCCACGTAGTCGTAGGGCGCTCCCTCGGCGGCCGCGGAGGCCAGGGCCTCCTCCACGAGCGGCGTGCAGAAGCCCGCATGCCCGAAGCTGCCGTCGTCGGTGGAGCAGACCGGCTCGCAGCCCAGCGCCGCTCCATAGCGCTCGCGGGCCACCAGCGCGTCGATGGTAGAGGCGCCGAGCACGGCCGTCACCTCCACGCCAGCGGCCTTCAGCTCTTCGGCAAGCGGATACAGAGGCGCGCTTCCCACGCCACCGGCCACGATGAGGGCGCGCTTGCATCCCTCGGGCACCTCCCACCCCCGCCCGATGGGGCCAATGAGCTCCACGGCATCGTTGACGCCAAGGGAAGTCATATGCTCGGTGCCGTAGCCGAGCACCTGATACATCATGTCCACGGTGCCGGCTTCTGCATCATGGGCATACACACCGAAGGGGCGGCGGAGAATGTGGTCGTCCATGCCGGGAACCTTGAGGTGCACAAACTGACCGGGACGGGCCGCGGCGGCAATCTCGGGGGCCCGCACGGTCATGAGCCAGATGTTGCACCCCGCTTCCTCGTTCACCAGAATGGGCGCTGTCTCGTTGCAAAGCGTCATAGGCTCTCCTGTCGCGTCGGCGGAAATCACACGTTGCCTGACATTCTAACGCATAGTTCATACACGCCTGGATCTGCAGCGCTACAATAGACAGAAACCTTAGGAGTGTATGCATGGACACAATCAACGCCCAGAGTAGCATTCAAAGTAAGCGTCAGATCTTACTGAGCATAGCCAACGCTTCGCATCTGGTACGCCAATCTCCTTCATGTTCCATCGCGCCAAATGGCCATGACTGGCGTGACGATTGGCGGGCACATCTTCTTGAGAAAAGTGAAGAACAGGGAAATCGTCCCGTGTCATCCTAGACGCAAGACAACACGGGGTGGCTTTCTACAGCTCCTGCAGGGGCACTACGTCCAGTTCGCCGGAGCGGGCGGCTTGCATGCCGGCGATGAGGGCCTGGGCGGCGGCCAGGGTGGTGGCGTAGGTGATGCCGTGGCGCACGGCGGCGCGACGCAGCTCGTAGCCGTCATCGCGGGTGGCCACGCCGAGCGGCGTGTTGATCATGAGCGAGATCTCGCCCGTCGCTATGGCGTCGACCACCGAGCTTTTGCCCTCGTGGATCTTGCCCGTCGTCTCGCAGGGCACGCCGGAAGCGCGCAGCACGGCGGCGGTGCCCTCGGTGGCCAACAATGAGAACCCGAGGCGCGTAAGCTCTCTGGCGATGAAGGCCACGGCGCGCTTGTCCTGGTCGTTCACGGAGATGAAGGCCGTACCTCCCGCGGGTTCGGCGTAGTCGATGGCCATCTGGGTCTTCATGTAGGCCGCCGGGAAGCTGTTGGCGATGCCCATGACCTCGCCGGTGGAGCGCATCTCGGGTCCCAGCAGCGCATCGGCGCCGGGGAAACGGCCGAAGGGCATCACGGCCTCCTTCACGAAGTAGCGGCCCGGCTTCGCGAAGTGCTCGGGAAGATCCAGCGCGGCCAGCTTCTCCCCCGCCATGATGCGGCTGGAGAGCTTCGCCAAGGGCACGCCCGTGGCCTTCGAGATGAAGGGCACTGTGCGGCTGGCCCGCGGGTTGGCCTCGATGACGTAGACGACCCCGTCCTTCACGGCGAACTGGATGTTCACGAGGCCGCACACACCCAACGCCAGCGCGATGCGTCGGGCGATGTCGGCCATCTCGTCCTGCACCTTCGCCGACAGCGAGAAGGGCGGAAGGCAGCAGGCCGAGTCGCCCGAGTGGATGCCGGCCATCTCGATGTGCTCCAGGATGCCGCCGACGTACACGTCCTCGCCATCGCAAAGCGCATCCAGGTCGCATTCCACGGCCCCTTCCAGGAACTTGTCCAGATAGACTGGGTGGTCCGGCGAGACCAAGGCCGCCTCGGCCACGTAGCGGGCCAGACCCACGTCATCGTAGACGATGCCCATGCCGCGGCCACCAAGCACGTAGCTGGGGCGCACGAGCAAGGGATAGCCGATCTCGCGGGCGGCGGCGCGGGCCTCATCGAGCCCTGCGGCCATGGCCGAGCGCGGGTAGGCAATGTCGAGGGAATCGAGCAGCGCGGCGAACCGGTCGCGGTCCTCGGCCAGATCGATGGCGTCCGGGCTCGTGCCCATGATGGGCACCCCGGCCTCTTCCAGAGCGCGGGCCAGCTTCAGCGGCGTCTGGCCGCCGAGGGTGACCACCACGCCGTCCGGCTCCACCGCGTCGACGACGTCCATGACGTCCTCGTAGGTGAGCGGCTCGAAGAACAGCATGTCGGAGGTGTCGTAGTCAGTGGACACCGTCTCGGGATTGCAGTTCACCATGATGGTCTCGAAGCCCGCCTCGGCCAGTGCGTAACTCGCATGCACGCAGCAGTAGTCGAACTCGATGCCCTGGCCGATGCGGTTGGGGCCGGCACCCAGGATGAGGGCGCGCGGGCGCTCCTTCGGCGCCACCTCGGACTCATCGGCGTCGTAGGTCTTGTAGTGGTAGGCGGTCTTGGTGGGGAACTCCGCCGCGCAGGTGTCCACGGTCTTGAAGGCGGGGCGCACGCCGAGGATCTTGCGGCAGGCCCGCACCGTGCGTTCGTCCGAGCCCACAAGCACGGCGATCTGGGCATCGGAGATGCCGTAGCGCTTCGCGACGAGGAAGGCCTCGGCGTCCAAGTCCTCCAGCTTCATGGTGCGCAGGGCCTCCTGCACGGCAATCATATCGGCCATGCGGTGGCAGAAGAACGGGTCGATGGCCGTGCGCCGGGAGAGCTCGTCGGCAGTCATACCGCGACGCAGGGCCTCGGCGACCAGGAAGATGCGCTCAGCCGTGGGACGCGCGAGCGCAGCGAGCAGCTCATCGTCGGAAAGCGCCGACTCCTCCCCGCACCCATCGGCCCCGAAACCGGTCCGGCCGCACTCCAGGGAGCGCAGGGCCTTGCCCAAGGCCTCCTCGAAGGTGCGGCCCACCGCCATGACCTCGCCGACGGCCTTCATACGGGTGGTCAGCGTGTCGTCGGTACCCTGGAATTTCTCGAAGGCGAAGCGCGGCGCCTTCACCACGCAGTAGTCGATGGCGGGCTCGAAGCAAGCGGGGGTCGTGCCCGTCATATCGTTCATGATCTCGTCCAACGCGTAGCCCACAGCCAGGCGCGCCGCCGCCTTCGCGATGGGAAAACCCGTGGCCTTCGAGGCCAGCGCCGAAGAACGCGACACGCGGGGGTTCATCTCGATGATGACCATGCGGCCCGTCTCGGGGTGCACGGCGAACTGCACGTTGGAGCCGCCCGTGGCCACGCCCACCCGCTCGAGCACCGCGAGCGACGCGGCGCGCATGCGCTGGTACTCAAGATCGGTGAGCGTCTGGGCCGGAGCCACGGTGATGGAGTCGCCGGTATGCACGCCCATGGGGTCCACATTCTCGATGGAGCACACGATGATGCCGTTGCCGGCCGCATCGCGCATCACCTCCATCTCGTATTCCTTCCACCCCTCGATGGACTCCTCCACGAGCACCTCGCCGGCCGGCGAGAGTTCAAGCCCCTGGGACACGATGCGAACGAGCTCGTCCTTATCGCGCGCAATGCCGCCGCCGGCGCCACCCATGGTGAACGACGGGCGCAGCACCACGGGGTACCCCAGCTCGTCCGCGATGCGCAGGGCGTCTTCCGCGGAGTAGGCGTAGCCGGCCCGCGAGACCTCGATGCCGAGGTCGGCCATGCACTCGTTGAACATCTTGCGGTCCTCGCCGCGCTCGATGACGTCCACGTCGCAGCCGATGAGCTCCACGCCATAGCGCTCGAGCACGCCGGATTTGGCCAACTCCACCGCCGTGTTCAGGCCGGTCTGACCGCCGAGGGTGGGCAGGCACGCGTCCGGGCGCTCCCGGGCGATCACCTTCTCCACGAACTCCGGCGTGATGGGCTCCACGTAGGTGGCATCGGCCAGCTCCGGGTCGGTCATGATGGTGGCCGGGTTCGAGTTCACGAGAATGACCCGGTAGCCCTCCTCGCGCAGCACCTTACAGGCCTGGGCGCCGGAGTAGTCGAACTCGCACGCCTGGCCGATGACGATGGGGCCGCTCCCGATAACGAGAATGCTCTTGATGTCGGTGCGCTTGGGCATTTACGCCACCTCCTCTTCCGTGGTGCTTCCGAACTTCCAACCGGACAGGCGGTCGGTTGCGATGTCGATATCCAGGTAGTCCCCACGGCCCTCCATGAGGCGCGCGAAGGCACCGAACAGGTAGTGGGCGTCGGTGGGGCCGGGGGCCGCCTCCGGGTGGTACTGCACGCTGAAGGCCGGCACGTCCAGGAAGGCGAAGCCCTCGGCGGTGCCGTCGTCGAGGTTCACGTGGGTAAGCCGGATGCGCCCGAAGCGCTCGTTGGCCACGACGGGGGCAATGCTGCGCCGGCCCCACTCGCGCAGGTCGTCCACGTGCTCGGTCGCCCCGCCGGAAAGCTCGGGCACCAGCGCTCCCAGACTCTGAAAGCGGGGGCAGAAGCCGTGGTTCTGGGCCGTGACCTCCACGCGCCCGGTGAGCAGGTTCTGCACCGGGTGGTTGCCGCCGTGGTGACCGAACTTCAGCTTGTCGATCTTTGCTCCTGCGGCCTTGGCCATCATCTGGTGCCCTAGGCAGATGCCGAATAGCGGCACGCGGCCCAGTAGCGCGGCGGCCGCGCGGCTCGTGGCGTCCACGGCGTCGGGGTCGCCCGGGCCGTTGGAGAAGAACACGCCGTCGGGGCTCAGGGTCAGCACCTCATCGGCCGGAGTGTCCCAGGGCACGAGCGTTACCGCGCAGCCCGACCGCACCAGGCCGTCTAAGATGGAGCGCTTCACGCCGCAGTGGTAGACGACCACCTTGAAGCGGGGGTCGGCCGGCGCGGCCAGGGCGAAGTCGTGGGAAGCGGGCAGGTCCGCGACGCCGTAGGAATAGCTGCCGCCGCAGGAAACGCCAACGACCTGGTTCTCGCCCACGAGCGTCGGGCTTTTGCGCACCTTCTCGAGCAGCGACGCAGCATCCGCATCCGTGGTGGAGACGACGGCCCGCTGGGCGCCGGCATCGCGGATGTGGCGCACGAGCGCCCGGGTGTCCACGCCCTCGATGGCCACGACCCCCTCGCGCCCAAGGTAGTCGCCGAGGCTCTCCTGGCTGCGCCAGCTGGAGGGTGTGGGACACATATCGCGCACCACGAGCGCCCGCAGGGCCGGCTTCTCCGCCTGGGCGTCGTCGGCGTTCACCCCGTAGTTGCCCACCTGCGGGTAGGTCAGCGCCACGATCTGCCCCGCGTAGGAAGGGTCGGTGACGATTTCCAGGTAGCCTTCCAGGGAGGTGTTGAAGCAGACCTCCCCGAACGCCTCGCCGGGCGCGCCGCAGGAGGTGCCGGCGAACACCGCGCCGTCCTCCAGCACGAGCAGCGCTGGCGCACCCGCCGGCTTCGCCGTGGCCACCCGCAGCTTTTCCGCAATCTTGCTCAAGGGTTCCGTCCTTTCCGCGACCTGCTCGCCCTCGCCTGCGCGCCCATGAAAAAAGCGCCCCCGCCTTGGACGGGAGCGCTCGCACGCGCACAAGATAAAGTTCGCTCATCGCACCTTGCCGGTCTCTCAGTACCGTCCGTTAAAGGTCAAAATTGAGCATAGAGTACCCTCCAGAGTATGCATCTGCACAAAAACAAGCGGTCGCAGACGACGGCCGAATGGCGCAGCCCCGAGCGCGCGAACTAAAAGGGGCCGTCCGGAGACGGCCCCTGCGAACTGCGGCTCTGTGCTCGCTGTCGGCGCTACTCGACGATAGCGCCGTCTTCCATGGTGGCGTAGCCGCCGACGTAGACGTCGGTGGCACGGCCCACGAGCTCGGCCCCGATGAAGCCGGAGTTGTTGGCCTTGGAGCAGAAGTCCTCCACGGCGACCGTCCAGGCGGCCTCGGGATCGATGACCGTGAGGTCGGCCACACTGCCCGCCTCGATCTTCACCGGCTCCTGGCGCAGAATGGCGCGGGGGGCGACGGCCATGGCCTGAACCATGCGGCCGTAGTCGATTACGCCGGCGCGCACGAGGTGCGTGAGCACGAGTGAGAGCGAGGTCTCAAGGCCGGTCATGCCGAAGGGAGCCAGCTCGAACTCGCGGTCCTTCTCCCAGTCGGTGTGGGGCGCGTGGTCGGTGACGATGGCGTCGATCACGCCATTCGCGAGGCCCTCGATGAGGGCGGCGGCGTCCTCGGCGGTGCGCAGCGGCGGGTTCACCTTGAGCGAGGTCTGGTACTCGGCGGTGATGTCGTCCTCGGTGAGGAACATATGGTGCGGGGTCACCTCGCAGGTCACGGGCAGCCCCTCGGCCTTGGCGGCGGCCACCAGATCGAGGCCGCGCTTGGTGGTGATGTGCTGGATGTGCAGCGGGCAGCCCGTCAGGCGGCAGAGCGCGATGTCGCGGGCGATCTCAAGCTCCTCGCCCTCGGCCGGCCAGCCCACCATGCCCAGGCGCGTGCTCGCCACGCCCTCGTTCACCTGGCCGTCGGCCACGAGCGAGTCGTCCTGGCAGTGGGCCATGATGACGGTGTCGAACTGGCGGGCGTAGTCCATGACGCGGCGCATCATGCCGGCGTCCTGGATGCCGTGGCCGTCGTCGGTGAACACGGGCGCACCGTGGGCGTACATGTCGCCCATGTCTGAGAGCACCTCGCCTTTCAAATCCTTCGAGCAGGCGCCTGACGGGATGACGCGGCACTTCCCCACTGCGGCGGCGCGGGCCTTCACGTACTCCACGGCCACGGCGTCGTCCACCACCGGGCTCGTGTTCGGCATGGTGCACACGGCCGTGAAGCCGCCGTGGGCCGCAGCACGTGTTCCGGAGGCGATGTCCTCCTTCTGCTCCTGGCCCGGGTCGCGGAAGTGCACGTGCATGTCCACAAGCCCGGGGGTGACGATCTTGCCGGAGAGGTCGCGCTCGACGCCCTTCTCCATGGTCAGGTTGTGGCCCACCTCCACGATCTTGCCGTCGCGGATGAGAATGTCGGCCACCTCGTCCAGGCCGATCTGCGGGTCGATCAGACGAGCGTTCTTAAGCATCAATGCCATCGTTGCTACCTCCTAGGAGCAGGTACAGGGCGGCCATGCGCACGAGGACGCCGGCGTAGACTTGGTCGAGGATGATGGAGCGCTTGGGATGGTCGGCCATGAAGCTGTCCAGCTCAACGCCGCGGTTGATGGGGCCGGGGTGGCACACGCAGGCGTCGGGCTTCATGAGACGGTCGCGCTCCTCAGTGAGGCCGTAGAGCAGGTTGTACTCGCGCAGGTTCGGGTAGGGCGCGCCCTCGAAGCGCTCGCGCTGGATGCGCAGCATGTACACCACGTCCAGCTCGGGCAGGGCCTCGTCCAGGTTGCTCGTCACATGGTCGGCGCCCAGGATGTCGGGGCGGGCGGGCAGCAGCGTGGGGGGTGCGATGACCGTCACCTCGCAGCCCATGATCTTCAGCGCGGGAATAAGCGAGCCGCACACGCGGGAGTGCGCGATGTCGCCCACCACGCCCACGTGCAGGTTATCGAAGGAGCCCTTCTCCTCCCAGATGGAGTACAGATCCAGCAGCGCCTGGGTGGGATGCTGGTGCTTGCCGTCGCCGGCGTCGATGACCGACACGCCGGAGACGTCCGCGATCTTGCGGGGCACGCCGGCCCAGCGGTCGCGCACCACGATGCAGTCGATCTTGTAGGAGCACAGCGTCTTCACGGTGTCCACCAGGCTCTCGCCCTTCACGGTGGCCGTGGAGGAGCCGCCGAAGTTCAGTGAGTCGGCCGACAGGCGCTTCTCGGCAATCTCGAAGGAGGAGCGGGTGCGGGTGGAGGGCTCGTTGAACATGTTCACCACGGTGAAGCCCTTGAGCGTGGGCACCTTCTTGATGCGGCGCTCGTTCACCTGCTTGAAGTTCTTGGCCGTCTCCAGAATGGTCATGATGTCGTCAGCCGAGTACTCGGTGATGTCGATAAGGTGCTTGTGGTTGAAGGCCATGGCCCTACTCACCTCCGTTGGTCTTGATGGGGGCCGAGCCGGCTCGCTTGCCCGGCTCGATTTCCAGAATCTCCACGGCCGAGATGCCGTCCACCTCTTCCAGGAACAGGCGCACGTTCTCATCGGAGGACGAGGGCACGTTCTTGCCCACGAAGTCGGCGCGGATGGGCAGCTCGCGATGGCCGCGGTCCACCAGCACCGCCAGCTCCACGGCAGCCGGGCGGCCGATATCCATGAGGGCGTCCAGCGCCGCGCGGATGGTACGGCCGGTGTACAGCACGTCGTCCACCAGCACAACGGTCTTGCCGTCGATGTCGAAGGAAATGTCGGTGGAATGGACCTCGGGGGCGAAATGGGTCGCGAAATCGTCGCGGTAGAAGCTGATGTCCAGCTTGCCGAGGGGAACTTCCACCCCCTCGATTTCCTGAATCTTGTGGGCGAGCATCTTCGCGAGAAGATCGCCGCGGGTCACAATGCCCACGAGCGCCAGGTTCGCCGCACCCTTGTTGGCCTCGAGGATCTGGTGCGCGATGCGCGTCACCGACCGCTCGATCTCGTCTGCATCCATGCAGACGGACTTGACCAAGCTTGCGTCGTTCATACACACTCCCTTCGCAGGATCAGTGCGTACAGACGAAACCCGCGAGCGCGTCCGAGTTTTCCGCGTTCACGTTGCCGCCGCGGGCAATAAAAAAGCCCGTCTGGCGACGAGGCTCACGAAGTGCGCTTATGTTCGCGACGCTTGCCAGTCGCGCCCCCGCGCACGGGGTGTACCTTGTCGGCCTCTCTGTACCGCATTTAAAGGACGGTTGCACCATACACCCTGAAATGATGATGCGCAAGCATTGTGTTAGATTTTTTCAAAAAAGGCGAGAAAAGGATGGCCGTAGGTTCGCCCAAGGAAGTCAGCGAGGCTCCGACAGGTGCCTGCAATTGTTCGGAAGCATGGTTAGGCGTAGAGGGGTCGCGGGGTGCCTTGACCGAGCGAGTTCCGCAGCGACGAGAACAGGACTTAATGTCCTGTTCTCCAAAGCGAGGACTGTTTGAGCGAATCAAAGTACCCCGTGGCCCCGACGGGCGACGAGCTGCAAGGCGAAGTAGAAGGATCCCTCGGGTTGCGGAGATCCTTCGGCTCCCTTCGCCTGCTCAGGATGACACGGGGATATCAGAACTTAGTAGTTCTCAGCCTTGATCTTGAAGTGGCCGCGCGGATGCTCGCATACAGGACACTTCTCGGGAGGCTCGGTGCCGATCTCGATGTGACCGCACACAGTGCACACCCACACCTTCACCTCCTTGCGGCGGAACACCTCGTCGTTGTTGATGCGCTCGATGAGCAGATCGAAGCGGTCCTCGTGGCTCTTCTCGATGGCAGCCAGGCCCTCGAAGAAGTCGGCCAGATCGGCAAAGCCCTCCTCGCGGGCAGTCTTTGCATAACCCAGATACACCTTCACCTCGGCGTCCTCGTCGCCACGGGCGGCCTTCAGGTTGTCCAGCGTGTGCGGCACGCCGCCGTCGTGCAGCTTCTTGAAGTGCAGCTTGGCGTGGTGCAGCTCGTTGCCGGCCGTCTCGTTGAATATCTCCGAGATTTGCGTGTAGCCGTCCTTTGCGGCCTGCTGGGCGTAGAAGGTGTACTCGCAATAGGCCACGGCCTCTTGGCTGAGGGCGTCTTCCAGGTTCTTCCAGGTTTGGGACTTCTCCAGTTCCATGATTGGCTCCTTTTCGGTATCGGTGCCGCGCGGCGGCCCGACTGTCGCGCGCTTGCCTTGCTCCATGGTGGGCGAAACCAACGGATTCCCAACGGAAAAAACCCAGAAGATGCGCAACCGTAACCGAATGCGCGCCGCTCTGAAAACAAAAGAGCCGCCCCGAAGGACGGCTCGGCAGAGCGGATGCAAGAACGATTACTTGCCCTCCTCCAGCTGCTTGACGAGCTTCTTGTCCTCGGCGGCAGTGATCCAGCCGTCGGGCACCTCGGCGTCGTTGTGGCAGTTGGAGCAGTACATCACCGACGCGCGGTGGGCCTTGTGGCACTCGCCGCAGGCCACTTCGCCATGCTGGCCGATATGCGGGTTGCGCTTCATGTCGGAGGTGGCGTTGGCCAGATCCTCGCGGGTCATGTTGTGGCACGACTCGTTCAGGCAGAACTGATCGGGCTCCAGACCGCGGGCCGCCACCAGATCCTCCAGGGTGCGCTCGGTGGGCACAGCCAGACCGGCCTGGGTATGCAGCACCTCGTAGTTGCCGCTGACCCAGTTGATACCCTCGGATATCTGCTCGCTGAGCGTGGGCACATGGCAGGACAGGCAGGTGGCGTTGTCAGCCTCGGCGCGATGCAGCGGAGCCATCATCGCGCGGGAGTTCGTCACCTCGTTGCCCCACTTGTCGATGCAGGCCTGGTCGAGCTCAGCCTCATAGGTGGGCAGGTAGGCGTCCATCGGCGTGTGGCAGATGGCGTTGCAGAAGCTGGGCTGCTCGTGCCACACCCAGAAGCCCGCGCCGGCCACGATGACCACGGCCGCCACGACGCCCACGACGATGGGCCACTTCTTGCGCTTCTTCTGAGGCGCGGCCGTTTCCTCGACCACCACGTCCTCGGCGACGCTCTTCTCTTCTTCGGACATACTCTCATCCTTCCAGTTGGGGATCCTCGGGGCGCACGAGCGCCCCCTTCGTGCGAAGCGAGCAGATCCGCCCTCCCCAGCTGACCCCATCGCAGGGGCCGTCGCGCCCCACACGGTGCGACGGCCCCTGCGATTTCGCTTCGCACCGATGATACCCCAACTCAGCCACGCGCGCACGAGAAGAAAGGTTACGGATTGCCTCCATTCACAAGAAAAAGCCATCCCGAAGGACGGCTTTTCCTGTGAACCTCATATAGGACGCGATGCCTAGGCGGCAGCCTCGCCGGACTCGAAGGCCTTCTGCAGCTTCTTGTCCTCGGCGGCGGTAATCCAGCCCTCGGGCAGCTCGGCGTCGTTGTGGCAGTTGGAGCAGTACATCACCGACGCGCGATGGCCCTTGTGGCACTCGCTGCACTCGACCTCGCCATGCTGGCCGATGTGCGGGTTGCGCTTCTTGTCCGCGGTGATCTGGGCCAGATCGTCGCGGGTCATCACGGAGCCGTCGTCATTCACGTGGCAGCCGCTGTTCAGGCAGAACTCCTCGGAAGCGATGCCGCGCGCCTCGACGAGCTCCTCCAGGCTGCGCTCCTCCAGGGGAGCCACGTAGTTGCCCGTCACCCAGTTCATGCCCTCGGTAACCTGCTCGCTGATCTGCGGCACATGGCAGGACATGCAGGTGGCGCCAGTGGCCTTGTGCGTCACGCACAGCATGGCGTCGGTGCTGGCCTCGTTGCCCCACTTATCGACGCCCGTCTGGTGCAGCTCCTGGTCGTAGGTGGCGTTGTACGGATCCATCGGCGTGTGGCAGATGGCGTTGCAGAAGCTCGGCTGCTCGTGCCACACCCAGAAGCCCGCGCCGGCCACGATGACCACGGCCGCCACGACGCCCACGACGATGGGCCACTTCTTCTTACCTTTCTTTTTGGGAGTAGCTTCGGTCGTGGAGTCCGCAGCGCTCGTGGTGGCCGCCCCAGCGGTTTCCTCGGTCGCGACTTTGGTCTCTTCACTCATCGTCCAGTACCTCCTTCTTTCCTTTCCTCGTTCCTTTCCTGGACACCCTGCGCATCCGCCGCTTCCACCCCTCCCCAGGTGGGAAGCTCGAGGGCACGCCCTCGCGGAAACGCAGGACTATCGGTATTCTAACGATCTCGTAACAAAATATCTATACCCCGAGGCCGCTAAGGAGGCAGACGGCAGCGGAAGCGTCGCATCCACCCGAAAACGCGAAGCGAGGCAGCTATAAAGCCGCCTCGCCTTCCTCGTTCCGTTTCGCTCCGCCGCCGGCGTTAGTCCTGGATGCCGTCGGTCTGGCGGATGAGCTTTCGCTTGATCTTGCCGCCGATGGTCTTGGGCAGCTCGTCGGTGTACTCGATGATGCGCGGGTACTTGTAGGGCGCCGTGGTCTTCTTCACGTGCTCCTGTAGCTCGCGGGTGAGCGCGTCGGTGCCCTCGTAGCCGCGGGCGAGCACGACGGTGGCCTTCACCACCTTGCCGCGGATGGGGTCGGGCGCCGCCGTGACGGCGCACTCCACCACCGCCGGATGCTCCACGAGCGCGCTTTCCACCTCGAAGGGCCCGATGCGGTAGCCCGAGCACTTGATGACGTCGTCGTTGCGGCCCACGAAGAAGCAGTAGCCGTCCGAGTCGCGCCAGGCCATGTCGTGCAGGTTGTAGTACTCCCCGCCCACGGCCTCGGCCGTCTTCTCCTCGTTGCCGTAGTAACCCACGAACAGGCCCGGCGGGTAGGCCTCCTTAAGGCCCGTGACGCAGATGGCGCCCTCCTCGCCGTCCTCCACCTCGCGGCCGTCCTCGTCGAGCAGCTTCACGTTGAGCAGCGGCGAGGGCTTGCCCATGGAGCCGGGGCGCGGCTCTACCCATGGGAAGGTGGCCAGAAGCACCGGGCCCTCGGTCTGGCCGAAGCCCTCGCGGATCTTCTTGCCGGTAAGGCGCTCCCACTGGATGGTCACCTCGGCGTTCAAAGGCTCGCCGGCCGTGGCGAAGTTCTCGACGCTGGACAGATCGTAGGCGGCCACGTCCTCCTGCAGCATGAAGCGGTACATGGTGGGCGGCGCGCAGAACGTGGTGAGCTTATAGTCCTGGATCTTCTGCAGCAGGTTCGTCGGCACGAAGGAGTCCATGTCGTAGGCGAAGATGGTGGCGCCGGCGATCCACTGGCCGTAGATCTTGCCCCAGCCGAACTTGGCCCAGCCCGAGTCGGTCACCGACATGTGCAGCTTGTCCTCCTGCACCTGCTGCCAGTACTTCGCCGTGATGATGTGACCGAGCGGGTGCGCGAAGTTGTGCTCCACGGCCTTGGGGTTGCCGGTGGTGCCGCTCGTGAAGTACATGAGCATGATGTCCTTCGACGTGACACCTGCCTCGCCCTGAGGCCGCTCGAAGGTATCAGGGAAGCCGGCGATGAGATCGTCGAAGTCGACCCAGCCCTCGCGGCTGCCGTCCACAATGAACTTCTCGCGCACCGTGGGGCAGTCGGGCATGGCCTCTTCCACCTGGGTGCACACGTAGTCGTCGTTCACGGCCACGATGGCGCGCACATCGGCGCTGTTGGCGCGGTATACCACGTCCTTGCGGGTGAGCTGCAGCGTGGCCGGGATGATGGTGGCGCCCAGCTTGCACAGGGCTACGGCGCAGATCCAGTACTCCCAGCGGCGGCGCAGAATGCACATCACCACGTCGCCCTTGCCGATACCCACCTCGGCGAAGGCGTTGGCGGCCTGGTTGGACAGGCGCTTGATGTCGGTGAAGGTGAAGGTGCGCTCCTCGCCGGCGTCGTTGCACCACAGAAGCGCACGCTTGTCGGGCTCCACGGCGGCCCATTCGTCCACGACGTCGAAGCCGAAGTTGAAGGCCTCGGGAACCTCGATGGTGAAGTTCTCGGCGAAGTCCTCGTAGGAGTCGAACTCGATACGGGGACAATATTTCTTTAGAACGTGATCCATTAAAAACTCCTCGGACTTACTTCGTTGGCAAGGTCAGCGAGGTTTCGACAGGTGCCTGGAATTGCCCCGCCTTCGGGCCAAGCGTACTTCGGTACGCGCCGAGCCCGAAACAAGGGGCAAGGCCAGGTGCCTGTCGGAACCGCAGCATCAGCGTGTCCGTTCGTCCCGCCAGGGCGAACGGAACAAGTTACTCCGCGATGATGGTGATGAACTTGCAGGGCTCGGTGCCGTTGCAGCGCTGGCCGTGGGGGTAGGTGGGGTTGAAGTAGATGCTGTCGCCGGCGTTCAGCTGGATGTCGCGGTCGCCGAAGGTGAGGATGAGCGAGCCTTCCAGCACGTAGTTGAACTCCTGGCCGTCGTGGCACACCAGCTCTGCCGGCGCATCGCACGGATCCAGGACCACCAGCAGCGGCTGCATGATCTTGCGGGCATAGCGACTGGCCATGTCCTCGTAGTGGTAGCCCGGGAAGCGCTCCACCTCCTCGGTCTCGCCGTGGCGCACCAAGTGGTAGGTGTCCAGCTTGGGTGCGGTGCCCGTGAGGATCTCGGTAAGATCGACGTTGAACTTGCGGGCCATGTGGTAAATAGCCGAGATGGGAATGTCCACCCCGGTCTCCTCCCAGGCGCGGTAGGTCTCGATGTCCACGCCGAGCTCCTCGGCCATGGTGTGGCGCGACACATCGCACGCCTCGCGCAGGCCCTGCAGGCGCTCACCCAAGTCTTTCAGGTTCTCTTCTTCCATGTCAGTCCTTCTATCTTGTCCGGCCCGAGACGGGGCGGACATCCCCGTGCTCAAGCAATGGCTCGCTCGGCGGAACAGGACATTTAGTCCTGTTCCGTTCGCTGCGCAACCTGCGCGCGGGGACGCCCGCTCCGTCTCGCGCCTGCCGCACTGCGACCGAAGAATTAGGCGTTGATGCCGATCTCGATAGCCTTGCGGTTCTGCTCCAGCTTCTCGGGCTTGTTGGCGGGAACCACGTGCTCGATGGCCGCATCCAGCGACGCGCGAGTGCAGAACTGGGTGGCAGCCCACAGCTTGCCGATGAGCACGATGTTGCCGAGGCCCTTCAGCCCCGCCTCCTCGCACATCTTCGTGGCGGGAATGCCCACCACCTGCACGCCCGCGCGCTCGGTCACGTTCGGTACCATGGCGGTGTCCACCACCACCACGCCGCCGTCGACCACCGTGTCGAGGAACTTGTCGAAGGAGGGCTGGTTCAGCGCGATGAGCGCATTGGGATCGAGCACCAGCGGGCTGCCGATGGGCGCATCCGACAGCGTGACCGAGCAGTTGGCCGTGCCGCCGCGCATCTCGGGGCCGTAGGAGGGCATCCACGACACCTCACGGTCCTCCATGAGGCCGGCCGTGGCGATCACCTTGCCAGCGAACAGCGATCCCTGGCCGCCGAAGCCGGCCACCACGCATTTCAGATCCTGGCTCATTAGTTGCCTCCTTCCGCATGGGCCTCGGGGTGGGCGATGGGACATGCCGCGTTGCGGGCACTGGCGGCCTCGGCGGCGTTGGCATAGCCGTCGGCCACCACGTCGCGCACCACGCCCAGCGGATAATAGGGCAGCATGTTCTCGCGCATCCATGCGAAGGCGTCCTGCGGCGTCATGCCCCAGTTGGTAGGACAGGTGGACACCACTTCCACAAACGAGTAGCCCACGCCGTCGATCTGGTTCTGGAAGGCTTTCTTGATGGCGCGCTTGGCCTTGCGCACGTTCTTGGGCGAATCCACCGTCACGCGCTCGATGTAGGCCGGGCCGTCCAGCGAGTTCAGAAGCTCGCTCACGCGGATGGGGTTGCCCGCCGTGGCCACATCGCGGCCGTAGGGACTCGTCTGGGTAACCTGGTTCGGCAGCGACGTGGGAGCCATCTGGCCGCCGGTCATACCGTAGATGGCGTTGTTGATGAAGATGACCGTGATATTCTCGCCGCGCGTGGCTGCGTGGATGGTCTCGGCCATGCCGATGGAGGCCAAGTCGCCGTCGCCCTGGTAGGAGAACACCACTTTGTCGGGCAGCACGCGCTTCACGGCCGTGGCCACCGCCGGCGCCCGACCGTGGGCGGCCTCGATCATGTCGCAGCCGAAGAAGTCGTAGGAGATAACCGCGCAGCCCACCGGTGCCACGCCGATGGTCTCGCCCTCGATGCCAAGCTCGTCCATGGTCTCGCAGATCAGGCGCTCCACGATGCCGTGAGGGCAGCCGGGGCAGAAGTTCGTGACCACGGGGAGCAGCGAGTGGGGACGCTGGTAAACAACCTTCATGTCCTTGTTCTCAGCCTCGGTCATGCTACTCACCTACTTTCTCGTTCAGCGCGACGATGGCGGAAAGCACCTCGTCGGGGGTGGGGATAACGCCGCCGGCGCGACCGTAGAACTCCACCGGCACGCGACCGGCCACGGCCAGGCGCACGTCCTCCACCATCTGGCCCATGTTCATCTCCACAGACAGGAAGGCCTTGGTGCGGGGCACCAGGTCCTCCACGGCGCGCTCAGGGAATGGCCACAGCGTGATGGGGCGCAGAAGCCCCGCTTTGATGCCCTGCTCGCGAGCGGCGTTCACCGCCGAGCGCGCAATGCGGGCCGAGGCGCCGAAGGCCACCAGCACGATGTCGGCGTCTTCGGTGAGGTACAGCTCCGATCGCTGCTCGTTCTCCTTGATGACCGCGTAGCGCTCGTAACGCTCGCGGTTCAGCTCGTCCAGGTCCTCGGCGGTCAGGTACAGCGAGTTCACCACGTTATGGGGACGCTTCATGCCGTGGCCGACGGTGGCCCAGGGCTTCTCGGGCAGATCGCCCTCGGCCTTGGGCTCGGGCAGCACCACCGGCTCCATCATCTGGCCCAGAAGGCCGTCGGCCATGATCATCACGGGCACGCGGTACTTGTCGGCGGTGTCGAAGGCCGCAAAAGCGTAGTCGGCCATCTCCTGCACGGTGGAGGGGGCGTATACCACGATGTGGAAGTCGCCGTGACCGGTAGCCTTGGTGGCCTGCCAGTAGTCGGCCTGGGAGGGCTGGATGGAACCGAGGCCCGGGCCGCCGCGCTGCACGTTGATGATGACGCCCGGCAGATCGGCGCCGGCCATGTAGGAGATGCCCTCGCTCTTCAGCGAGATGCCCGGCGACGACGAGGACGTCATCACGCGGGCGCCGGCCGCAGCGGCGCCGTACACCATGTTGATGGCCGCCACCTCGGACTCGGCCTGCAGGTAGGTGCCCCCCACCTTCGGCATCATCTTCGACATATAGGCCGCCACCTCGGTCTGCGGGGTGATGGGATACCCGAAGAAGAAGCGGCAACCGGCGCGCAGGGCCGCCTCGGCCATGGCCTCGTTGCCCTTCATCAGTACTTTCTGAGCCATGGAACTACCTTTCTACCGTGATGGCCACATCGGGGCACATGAGGGCGCACGTGGCGCAGCCCGTGCACTTCTCCTGGTCGATGCAATGGGCCGGATGGTACCCCTTGGCCGTGATGACGTCGGGGTCCAGCTCCAGAATGGAAACCGGGCAGACGTCCACGCACAGGCCGCAGCCCTTGCAGAAGAAATCGTCAACGGTGATTCGTGCCATATCTACCTTCTCTCGCGCTCGTATCTCCTCGCGGCGCCGCCCTCGCAGCGCCCTCTCTCGCTTGGCGTCTATCTGTCCCCGGAGGACCAGGGCAGTGAAACAAGCACCCGTACAGGATAGCTTTCCGGAATATCGGCCAAGGCGGCCGACCCGGCGTTTTCCCGCTGAATGGCCGACATTGGCACCGTAATGCACCGCAACGGCAGCCCCGCTCGGGCAGCGGTTTCCCGAGCAAAGGGAACAGATTCCACGATGTGTCCCAAGGTGGTGTCGTCCTGCAGGTGCGAGTTGCCGGCCACCGCCGTGGCGGAAAGGCCGCTTTTCGCCTCGATCTCGCGCAGCACCTCCACCGCGGCGCCTGCGTCCTGGGTGAGGTTGCGGAAGGCGTTCACCACGTAGATCACCTCATGGGGACCCTGGCGAATGGCCGCCGCGAAGCGCGCGAGGGCCGTGGCGCCCACGTCGTCGCCGCCCGCGTCGATGATAACCACCTGGCGCGAGGTCGCGTCCGCGGCGCGGCGGTCGTAGGCTGCCTGGATGGCGGGCACCACCGCGCCGGTGAGCGAGGGCACATCCAGGCTGGTGCCGACACCGGCGAACACCGGGGCAATGAGGCGCACCCCGGCGTCTTCCAACAGTGCCGCGTACTCGCTGGAGCGGAAGTACGGGTTCACCACATCCATATCGGCGAGGGTCACCTGCAAGCCGGCAGCGGCGGCATCTAACGCCAGGTTCAGGGCGAAGTTGGTCTTCCCCACCCCGTAGTGGCCCACGATGACGTTGACCGGCGCGAGTGCGAAGGGCACCGCGCCCGATCGGTCGGCCACCCTAGATCAGCCCCTCGGGGGTCTTCGGCGCCTCATGCTGGGCCTTGTCGGCCTCGCGGATGGCCGCGCGGCGGATCTTCCCGTTCACGGTGCGGGGCAGATCGTCCACGTACTCGATGACGCGCGGGTACTTGTAGGGAGCGGTCTGGCGCTTCACCCACTTCTGCAGTTCCTCGGTGAGAGCGTCGGAGCCCTGCCATCCGTCGGCGAGCACTACCGTGGCCTTCACGGCGAAGCCGCGCACCGGGTCGGGCACGCCGGTGACGGCCACCTCGCGCACCGCGTCGTGCTCCAGCATCACCGATTCTATCTCGAAGGGGCCGATGCGGTAGCCGCTCGACTTGATGACGTCGTCGTTGCGGCCCACGTACCAGTAGTTGCCCTCCTCGTCGCGCCAGGCGGTGTCGCCGGTGTGATACCAGCCGTCGTACATGGCCTCGGCGGTCTTCTCGGGGTTGCGGTAGTACTCCATCATGATGCCGGCCGGATGCGGGTTAATGCCGATGCAGATCTCGCCGGTCTCGCCGGTGTCGCACTCGGTGCCGTCGCCGCGCAGGATGGCCATCTTGTACAGGGGCACGGGCTTGCCCATGGAGCCGGGGCGCGGCGTGGAATTCGTGAGGTTCGCCACCGTGAGGGGTGTCTCGGTCTGGCCGAAGCCCTCGTAGATGGTAAGGCCGGTGTGCTCGCGCCAGAAGTCGAACAAGTCGGGGTTCAGCGCCTCGCCGGCGGTGGTGCAGTACTCCAAGCTGGACAGGTCGAAGGCGTCCACGTCCACCTCGGTCATGAGGCGATACATGGTGGGCGGGCAGCACAGCGTGGTCACGCCGTACTTCCCCAGAAGCGCCAAGATGTCGGCGGGATCGTAGCGGTCGAAGTCGTAGGTGAGCACGGCGGCCTCCATGAGCCACTGCCCGAAGAACTTGCCCCATACGGCCTTGCCCCAACCGGTGTCGGCGATGGTGAAGTGCAGCCCCTCGGGGTTCACGTTGTGCCAGTGCTTCGCCGTGATGAGGTGCGCGAGCGCGTAGCCCGCATCGTGCAGCACCATCTTGGGGTTGCCCGTGGTGCCGCTGGAGAAGTACATGAGCATGGGGTCGGCCGCGGCGGTCTCGCGGCGCTCGAAATCGTCGGAGGCGGCGCGCACCTCGGTGTTGAAGTCATGCCAGCCGGCACGCTCGGCGGGCGCGGCGCAGATGCCCTCGGGGCCCGAGAGCACAGGGCCGGCCAGCTCGCCCGCGCCGATGAGCCAGGTGCCGTCGGCATCTTGGGGCGTGAGGCCCGCGCCGGCGGGGTTCACCAGGATGAGCGATTGCACGCTGGGGCACTCGGCTACGACCGCGTCCACGGTGTCGGCGATGTCGCCGACGCTCGTGCACACCACGGCCTTGATGTCGGCGCCGCGCAGGCGATAGGTCAGGTCGTGCTCCTTCAGCATGAAGGTGGCCGGCACCGCCACAGCGCCGAGCTTCTGCAGGGCCAGCATGGTGAACCAGAACTGGTAGTGGCGCCGCAGGATGACCATGACGAAGTCGCCGCGGCCGATGCCACAGTCGGCGAGGAAGTTGGCCGTCTTGTCGGACCACTTCTTCATGTCGGCGAAGGTGAAGACGTGCTCCTCCCCCTCCGGGTTGCACCACACCATGGCGCGGCGCTCGGGATCGGCCAGGGCGATGTCGTCCACCACGTCGTAGGCGAAGTTGAAGTCGTCCGGCACATTCACGTCGAACTGGGTGAGCAGGCCGCCCTCGTCGTAGGCCTCGGTAACGTAACGCTCGTTGATATGTCGCATAAGGGTTCCTCGTTATGAAGTCGCAGGTGGGAAGATGATCGGAAATGAGGCGGCTCCGGCACTCGCGCCCCGGCAGGACGCGAGGTGCCGAGGTCGCCTAGATAATCTTCTCCCCCTCGGGCTTCATCACGATGGCGAGGAACACGCAGGGCTCCCCTCCTGTGGCCACCATGCCGTGGCCGCGGCCGGAGTCGTACATGACCACGTCGCCCGGGTTCAGAATCTCCTCGTGGTCCTCGTAGGCGAAGCGCATCTGGCCGGAGATGATGAAGTCGAGCTCCTGGCCCTCGTGGCGCGACAGGTGCACCGGCACGCCTTGCTCCTCCTCCAGATAGGGGGCCGTCACCACGAAGGGCTCGGCCAGCTTGTGGCGGAAGTGCGGCGCCTTGTGCAGGTACTCGAAGCCCGCGCGGCGCTTGATGGACAGCCCGCCGCCGGCGCGGGTGAGCGAGTAGCCCGTCAGATGCGGGTTCTCGCCGGTCAAAAGTTCGATGACGTCCACGCCGAACTTCTCGGCGCATTTGTACAGGAAGGTGAACGACAGATCCTCTTCCCCGCTTTCCTGGGCGGCGTACTCGGCGGTGGTACGGCCCGTGGCCTCGGCCATCTCCTGCAGGGTGAGATCCATGTCCTCGCGCAGAGCGCGGATGCGCCCCGCCACCTCTTTGATATTCGGCTCCACGACCTGCGACCTCCTTTTCGATCTCGTTGGGTTTCCGTGTAGCCTGTTATTTTACTGACACCGCGGCAGTCAACATTTCCGATCCGTAAAATTATCGGCAACGCGCCCATAGTTTTTGCCGCCAACCCGCTATCGCCTCTGCCGAATAGCCGCGAGCGGAAAGCCGGGGAAACGAAAACGGCGCCCCGCAGTCAAAGCTGGCTGCGGGGCGCTGCTGGCTGCGCGAGGACTCCTTCCGCCCTAGAACTTTCGGCGCAAAAGGGCCAGGAAATGGGCATCGGGGCCGCCGGGTTCCAGGGCGACCGAGAAGAAGGGCGACCGCCCGTCCGACGACGCATCGCAGGGAACCACCTCGAAGGCGGCGCCGGCCTCGGTATCCAAGAAGGCGGCCACCGCATCGGCGTTCTCCTCGTGGGTGATGGTGCAGGTGGCATAGGCCAGGATGCCGCCCGGGGCCACGTGCGGCGCGGCGCTCGCGAGCAGGCGCGCGTCGAGGGCCGCCGATTCCTCGATGGTCTCGGGCCGCAGGCGCCAACGGATATCGGCGTGACGGCGCAAGGTGCCCAATCCCGTGCACGGCGAATCGACGAACACACGGTCGAAGGTGCGATCGCCCACCAGCTCGGTCAAGTCGGTGGCGTCGCCGATCAGCGGCTCGGCCACCTCAATGCCGTACTGCTGAACCCGTTCCTGCAGCAGCTTCGTCTTGAAGGCATGCACGTCCACGGTGACATAGTCGGGAATCTGCGCGCCGAAGCGGCGATAGGCGCAACTCTGATCCAGGATGGTCTTGGTGGCACGCCCGGCGCCGATCTCCAGAAACGACTGCGGAGCCTCCTGGCCCACCACAAGCGATGCCACAACTTGCGACGTGGCATCCGACACCAGCAGCAGACCCTGGCTGAACATGCGACGCACGCGACCATCGTTCAGCGGCACGCCCGACACGATGCGGTAGCAACCCGGCACCGTGCGACCCGCCACCGTCACCGGCTCGGGCTCGCCATGAGCGTCGGCCAGCACCGACACCACCTCGTCGTCGGAGGCCTTCACGGCGTTCACGGCGATGTACACCGGCGCGGGCTCGTTGGAAGCCACCATGAAGCTGTGGGCACCCTGGGGACCCATCTCGGCCAGCAGGCGCTGGGCCAGCCACACGGGGAAGCCGTGCAGGCGCGCGTAGGCGGCGATGTCGGTGCGGGGGTCGCCGAAGGGGAAGCTCTCCTTGGCGCGCACCACCCGCCGCAGCACCGCGTTGGCCAGGCCGCCGGCGCGGGGAGCCACCGATTTCACCAGCTCAACGCCTTGATCGACGGCCGCATGCGGGCTCTTCTGCAGAAAGATGATCTCATAGGCCGACAGGCACAGCGCGTCGCGCACCGCGGGGGCGGCGTCGTCGGGCGAGTCCATGCAGCTGCTGACGATGTCCTCCAGCGTGCCGCGGGTACTGGCCACGCCCAGCACCAGGCGCGTGGCGAAGGCGCGGTCCTCCCGCGAGATGCGCGAGGTGTCGATGGTCTTGGCGATGACGTCCTGGGCGAAGGCGTCGCGCTGGCGCAGCTGGTGAATGGCTGCCAAGGCCAGCTCGCGAGCCGTGGTGGCCCGATGGGCCTTCGGGCCGCGCGCCCCGCCGCGCGGACCGCGGTCGTCGGATCGCGGGCCGCGGGGGGCATCCTGGTCGGGAGCAGCCATCAGCTTGCCGTCGACGAAGATCTCGCGGGGATGGGAGGCCTCGCGGCTGTCGCGGCGCGGGCCGCCGCCGAAGCGAGGGCTGCGGTCGTCGCGCGGGCTGCGGGCGCGGTCGTCGCGCTGGTCGTAGCGGCGATCGTCGCGAGGGTGTTGGGGACGATCGTCGCGGGGACGGTCATCGCGCGGTGCGAAATCTCTGCGGGAACCGCGGTCCGCACCGGGCCTGCCATCGCGATGCGGGCCGCCGGAAAAGCCGCCCTTGCGCGGGCCGCGATCGTCCTTGCGGGGACCGCGGAAATCGCGGTCGCCCCGCGCGCCGCCGGTACGGGGGCCACGGTTCTGACGCGCACCGCCCTGGGCGTTGCGATCGCCCTGGGATGCGCGGTCGTAGGAACGACGCTGATTGTGAGATCGGTGATCGTTATGCACGGGACCAAGTTCCTTCCTCGCCTCGCAGCGCGGGAACTCCGGCTGCGAAGGCCTTTGCCTCCATGGCGCGCTTGCCATCGGGCTTCACTTCGATTACTTCCAGCACGCCCTCAGCGCACCCCAGGTACAGTCGCTTGGCTACAAGCGCCGCTGCTCCGGGCGCAAGGGCGGGGCCATCGAGGGCCGGCCGGGCAGCCAGCACCGTGACGGCGCGGTCGGCGATGAGGCAGCGCGACGGATGGGCAGCCCCGGAGGCACGCACCCGCCGATCGTTCACCGCGGCGGAAACGGCGGGCTCCAGATCGAGCTCGCCCTTGGCGATTTTCTCGGCGTAGGTAACCTCGTCGGCGTTCTGCGCCACCCAGTTCACATGCCCCGCCTCCACCTGGTTCAGCGCCACCAGCAGGGCGCTCGCTCCCAAATCGGCCAGATCGGCGGTCAAGCTCGCCGCCGTGGCACCCTCGGCGGGAATGGAGCGGCACACGCAGAAGTCGCCCGTATCGAGCCCCTCCTCCATGGCCATAATGCACACGCCCACTTCCGCATCCCCCGCCAGAATGGCGCGCTCGATGGGAGCCGCGCCGCGCCAACGGGGCAGAAGCGAGCCGTGCACGTTCAGGCACCCGTGCACGGGAATGTCCAGCACCTCGGGGGGCAGAAGCGCCCCGTAGGCCGCCACGCAGACGACGTCGGGGGCCAGCGCCGCCAGGGCCGCCTGCTCCTCGGCGTCGCGCAAGGTGCGCGGGGTGCGCACCGGGATGCCCGCGGCCTCGGCCACCTGCTTCACCGGCGAGGGCACCAGCTGCTTGCCGCGGCCGCGCACGGCGTCGGGCCGCGTGTACACGGCCACCACCTCATGCTGGGGAATCAGCTGCTCCAGGATGGATGCGGCGAAAGCCGGGGTGCCCATGAACACCACGCGCACGTTACTTCACCTCGATATCGGTGTCGCCGGGACGGGCGCCCGCGGCCTTGGCCTCGTCGTAGGCGCGCAGGGCCTCGATGCGCGTGACCGGATCGCAGCTCTCGAACAGGGTCTTCCCGTTCAGGTGATCGATCTCGTGCTGCAGGCAGCGGCCCAGAAGCCCGTCGCCCTCGATCTCCCACAGCTCGCCGTCCAGGTCGTAGTACTGCACGCGGGCCCAGGGCTGGCGCTTTACGGGAATGGTGACGCCGGGGCACGACAGGCACCCCTCGCCGCCTTCCTCCGGCTCGCCGGAAAGCTCCATGATCTCGGGGTTCACCAGCACGATGGGGTTCTTCTCGCCCTTCTCGCCGTCCCAATCCACATCGATGACGACGAGGCGCTTGGTAACGCCCACTTGGGGGGCGGCGATGCCGCAGCCGTAGTTCTTGTACATGGCGTGGGCCATCTGCTTCGACAGGCGGCGCAGGGACTTGTCGGTGGGGTCGCACGGCTCGCACACGGTGGCGAGCAGCGGGTCGGGGGCGATGACGATGGGCAGCACCGAGGCTCCTTTTCTCTTGTATGGAATTCCGCAATGCGCGGCGGAATGGCATGAAGTTGCGTATAACTAATTCATTGTGACCCCAACGACCCGCGCTGTCCAGATGCGGCGCGAAATCTACGAATGCGGCATGGCGCGGTGGGCCACGCGGCGGGCGGCCACGTCCATCTGCAAGGTGGCGATGGCGGTGTGCAGCAGCTCGGCCTCCTCGGATGTCACGCCGGCCGCCAGCTGCGCCCGCAAGGCGCCGATGGCGTCCTCGGCGTCGCCCAAGGCCAGCTCCTCGGCCAGATAGGCCCCCGTCTCCTCGGCTGAGGCGCCCTCGCGCCCCAAGCTGCCGGTGAGCACGCGGGCCGCATGGGGCGTGACGAGGGCCGCCCGCGTGACGATGTCGACGCCGGCGGCAGCCGGGTTCTCGGCCAACGTGGCCAAAATGCTGTCGGCCAGCAGCCGGTGCACGTCCTCGTGCCACTGAATCTGCGCCAGGGCATCGGCATGGGCCAAGCCCACCGACGGGTTCTGAGCCACCAAGCCCAGAAACTCCCGCTCGAAGCGCAGGCGGTTGCGCTCGGCGCGCGACAAGGTGCGCACGGGCCGGGGCGGGGCAGCCGCAAGCGGGGCGTCCTCGTCGTCGCGCGATTGGAAGCGCGGGGGTTCCTTCGCGGCCAGGGCCTCCAGCACGTCGTTCTCGCGCAGGCGCAGCCGGCCCGCCAGGCGCACCGCGTAGTCCTTCGCCAGAATAGACTCCTTGATGGGCGCGAGCACGCCCAGGCAGTCCTCCAACGCGCGGGCACGGCCCTCGGCGGCCTGCAGGTCGTGGTTCGCCAGGCGCCGCTCGATGCCGTATTCCAGAAGGGGCTTCGCATCGTCCACCAGCGCGCGCAGCGCATCGGCCCCCCGGGCGGCCACGAACTCGGCCGGATCCAGGTTGTCGGGCAGCGTGACGGCCACCAGGTCCACCTGGGAGCGGCCGGCCTCGGGGGTCATCGACTTGTCGATGAAGGCGAGCGCCCGGTCGGCGGCGCGCTGGCCGGCGGCGTCGCCGTCGAACAGGTACACGATGCGCTTCGACGCGTGGCGCGACAGCACGCGAATATGGCGCAGCGTGAGCGCCGTGCCCAGTGTGGCCACCACGTTCTTGATGCCGGCCTCGTGCAGCGCGATGACGTCGGTATAGCCCTCCACCACGATAGCCACGCCCGACGAGGCCATGGCGGCCTTCGCATGGTCGAGCCCGTAGAGCACCTGCGACTTGTGGAACAAGGGCGTTTCCTGGGAGTTCAGGTACTTCGGCTCGCCCGTGCCGATGACCCGCCCTCCGAAGGCGATGCAGTCGCCCGACACGTCGAAGATGGGAAACATCACCCGGTTGTAGAACCGATCGCGCACCGGGCCGCCGCGCCCGGCCAGGGCCACGTTGGCATCGATCATGTCGGCGGTGGAGAACCCCAGCTGCGACAGGTGCCGCACGAGCGCCCCGCGGCCGGGCGCGAAACCCAGGTTCCACGTGTTGGGCACGTCGCCCCCGAACCCGCGGCCGGCCAGATAGGACCGGGCCGCATCGGCCTCGGGGCCGCGGCCGCGCATCAGCTGGGTATGGTAGAACTCCGCCGTGCGAGCGCAGACCTCTTTCAGACGCGCCTTGCGGCTGGCCGGAATACCCCGGCCCCCCTCTTCCACGATGTCGATATGGGCGCGCTCGGCCAAACGGCGCACCGCCTCGGGAAAGGTGAGGTCCTCGGTCTTCATCACGAAGGAGAACACATCTCCCCCCTCGCCGCAGCCGAAGCAGTGCCACAGCTGGGTGGAAGGGTCGATCTTGAAGGAGGGCGTCTTCTCCTGGTGCAAGGGACAGCAGCACCAGAAGTCGCGACCCTTCTGCTTCACGGGCACCCGTTCGCCGATGACGGCCACGACGTCGCTGGCGTCGCGCACCTTCTGAATGTCCTCGTCGCTGATGCCCGCCACGCGCCGCGCTCCTTTCGCCCTTGTCAGCCGGTTCCCTTTTCCTGTGAAGTATAGCACCTCGCCTGCAAACAAATGTTTCAGACACTACAATAGGCCGCGAACGACGATAAGCGAGAAAGCGAGCGACCATGCCATCTGCCACGCCCCCCTATCTCACCTTGGACCCCCTGGTGGAGGCCGCCATCCGCGAGGACCGCGCGGCGGGCGCCCTGTCGAAGTGGCGCACCGACGACGCGGACGTACTGCGCCGCGAGGACCTTCCCCACGATGCGGCCACCCTGGCCCGCCCCGCCTTCGTGCGCGACATCGAGAAGGTGCTGAACATTCCCGCCTACAACCGCTATGCCGACAAGACCCAGGTGTTCTCCTTCGCGGAAAACGACGAGATAAGCCGGCGCGGGCTACACGTGCAGCTGGTCAGCCGCGTGGCCCGGGGCATCGGGAGTCTGCTCGGGCTGAACTGCGACCTCATCGAGGCCATCGCGCTCGGCCACGACGTGGGCCACACCCCTTTCGGGCACGCCGGCGAGCGCTTCCTATCGGCATGCTACCACGCCCGCACGGGCCGCTTCTTCAACCACAACGTGCACTCGGTGCGCGTGCTGGACCAGCTGTACCGCCGCAACATCTCGCTGCAGACGTTGGACGGCGTGCTGTGCCACAACGGCGAGTTCGCCCAACAGCGACTCGTGCGCGGCACCTGCGCTTCCTTCGACGAACTGGACGAGCTGGCCGAGACCTGCAACGCCGACGAGCAGACCATCAAGAGCCTGCGCCCCTCCACGCTGGAGGGCTGCGTGGTGCGCGTGGCCGACATGATCGCCTACATCGGGAAGGACCGCCAAGACGCCCTGGCCATGGGGGTGATCGACTCGCTGTCGGTGTTCGACTCCGACGTGATCGGCACCGCCAACGCGAAGATCATCAACAACCTCACCGTGGACATCGTGAACAACTCCTACGGGCGCGACCACATCGCCATGAGCGAGGAGGTGTTCGCCGACTTGAAGCGGGCCAAGCGGCAGAACTACGAGGTCATCTACTTGAAGGAGGGCATGGTCGACGAGACCGAGAACCTGGTGGAGGAGATGTTCGAGGAGATGTACGCGCGCCTTCTGGCCGACCTGGCGGCCGGACGCGAGGACTCGCCGCTCATCCGCCACCACGTGAAGCGCCTGTGCGACACGTCACGTTCCATCACGCCCGAGGCCTACCTGGCCGGCGAGCCCAACCAAATCGTAGTGGACTACATGGCGTCCATGACCGACAGCTACTTCATGGCCGTGTACGCGCACCTGTTCCCGGAAAGCCCGCGCCACATCCAAACCCGCGGCTATTGCGCCGATCTTTAAGCTTCGCTCGCCTTGACGGGACCAGGCACCTGCTGAAACCTCGCTGACTTTCGGTGCACCCTCTATCTTTTGCCTATTCTTTAAATCCGGTATCTGGCTGGTGGCAGGCGGGGTTGTCGGCAGCGGCGGTGGCCAGCGCGTCGCAGCGCTCGTTCTCGGGATGGCCCGCATGGCCCTTCACCCACACGAACGTCACCCGGTGGGGCTCCTTCGCCGCCAGCAGGCGCTGCCACAGGTCGACGTTCTTCACGGGCTGCTTCTGGGCGTTCTTCCAACCGCGGCGCAGCCAACCGGCCACCCAGTTCTGGTTGAAGGCGTTCACCAGGTACTGGGAGTCGGAGTACACCGTCACGTCGCAGGGACGGCGCAGAGCCTCCAGGCCCACGATGCAGCCGAGCAGCTCCATGCGGTTGTTGGTAGTGCACGAGAAGCCGGCCGAGAACTCCTTCTCGTGCACCGCCCCCGAGGGCGCACGGTAGCGCAGGATGGTGCCGTAGCCGCCCGGACCCGGGTTGCCGCGGGAGCTTCCGTCGGAGTAGAGCATCACTTCCATGGCGTCGCCGCCTTCCCTCGCCGCGTCGGCGCACCCGCGCACGTGGCCTGCGGCGACAAATTCGCTGAACGAGTATGTTGACTGACCGCCCACGGCGCTATAGCTCGCGCTCCTCGCGCTCGCCCAGATCGATGAGCTCCTGGCGGGTGTGCACGCCGCACTTCCCGTAGATGCGGCGCAGATGGGTGTCCACGGTGTTCTTCGAGATGAAGAACTCGCCGGCGATGCGCTCGGCCGTGCGGCCGCGCAGGGCGAGCGGCAGAATCTCCGCCTCGCGCTTCGACAGCTTCGCCCGGGTCGCGATGCGCTCGCAGGCCTCCTGGAAGCGATCGCTTTGGGCCACCACCACCGAGAGGGCCGCCATATCGCGCTCGGTGAACAGGAACAGGTAGGCGTACAGCGCCGCCACTCCGGCGAAGGCCACAAGCGCCGCGGCGGCATCGAACGTGCCGGGCAGTCCCGAGACCACCCCGCCCGCCAGCATGCCGGCGATCTCGCCGGCGAACAGGGCCGAGAAGCCGCGCGCGAAGGAGCGCACCGCACCGCGGCCCGTGATGCGGCCCATGATGAGGAAGAGCGACACCAGCACGGTGAAGATGCCGAGATAGCCCGCCAGCACCACGGCCACCCCCGACACCCCCACGCTCGCGAGCAGCGGCACGGCCACGAAGCCGCCGCCCATCAGCAGCACGGCCAGGCGGTAGGCGCCTCCGAGCGGCCCCACCTCCTGATCGGGGCCGGCGGGCAGCACGGCGCGCACCCCCGACGACAGCGGACGGCCGCCGTACAACTGCAGGGCGGCGATGCAGTAGAGCACGAACAGGAGGAAGGTGACGGAAAGCGACGCGTAGGCCGAGAACGCGGCGCTCGCGGCCAGGGCCTCCACGGCGCCGGTGGCCATGCCGTACACAGCCGTGCCCGCCACGATGCGCCCCGACAGCTTGACGGCCTCGTCCGACGGCGCCGCCTCCGTTGCCGGCGAAGGCGAAGGAGCGGCGGGGTCGTCGGCGCTCTGCGGGGTGACAGCGCCCAGGCTGCGCAGCGCCCAACCGCTTACCAGGGGCAGCGCGTACAGCACCACGTACACGCCCTGGATGGGCACCGCCACGACGAAGAAGCACACGGCGGCGCCCAGGGCGCTGCCGATGAACACCTCGGGCACCGACTGGTCGATGGGAGCCTGCCCCAGCACGCGGCCCCACAGGCACAGCAGAAGCGCGAGCGGCACACCGGCCACCACCCCCTCGGCCACGGCGAGGGCGAGCCAGGGCACATTCGGATGCAGCGCCTGCACCGCCACCAGAGCGAACAGGGCCAACGTCAGCGGGGCGGCGAAGCACACCGCAAGCCGCTCGGCCGCCACCATGAGACGGGCTCGGGGACCAGGTCGCATCATGAGGGCGAACGTAACGGCCATGGACATCAGCACGCACAGCAGATCGGCGCGATCGACGAGAAAGCCGCGCTCGGGTCCTTCGTTGTACGATCCCAGGTACAGCATGGTGAAGAGGAAGGCCTGGTTGCAGCCGAAGCCGATAATGGCGCACCGTGCCTGGTACACGCGCGGCGGTGCCGAATGAGCCATGGGCCCTCCCCTCTTGTCGTCAGTTATGTCCGACGGAGTATTGTACCCCAAAAGAGAAACGAAGCGGCACGGACCTTGGGGCCTGTGCCGCTTCGTTTGGGAGGGAGGGTTTGAACGAACCCCGCGCCCGAAAGGCGACGGGGACGGTTCACGAATGTTATTCGGCCTTCTTCTTGACGACCTTCTTCACCGCGGTGGTCTTGGCCGGAGCCGGCTCGGGCTCCTCCTCGACCACTTCCACGACCTCTTCCTCGTCGTCCTTCTTGTCGAAGGCCATGCCCTCGCGCAGGCTTTTCACGGTCTTGCCGAGGGAGGCGCCCAACTTGGGCAGGTTCTTCGGCCCGAAGATGAGCAGCACGACGATGAGGATGATAACGAGCTCGGGAACGCCCAGTCCGAGGATCTTCATAGCAGGTTCTCCTTCTTGCTTCCGAAGGCGGTCGGTTGCTTCGCGCCGCGCTTCACGGTTGCTTGCGTTTCGATGGTGCCCACTATGCCCCCTTCTAAGCTCTCTGCCTATCACGCAGACCCGTGATTTTGTCACGCAAACGAGAAAATTCCCTGTCACGTGTTTGCGTGACAGGGAGCGTTTCGGCTGGTCAGGAACTTATGGGACAGGAGAGGCGGCCTGAAGGCCGCCCCTACGGGATCTGGATCGAAAAACAGAGGGTGTCTGAAAGAAGCCAGCCAGCCTCCATCGGAGCGAACGGAATTACGAAGCCCAGGAGAACATGGAGCGGATGCGCTCGCCGGTCTTTTCGATCTCGTGGCTGTTGATGGCTTCGCGCTGCTCCAGCAGCCATGCATGGCCGTTCTCGCAGTCCTCGACGAACTCGCGGGCGAAGGTGCCGTCCTGGATGCGGGCCAGAATCTCGCGCATGGCCTCGCGGCTCTGCTCGTTGATGACCTTCGGGCCCGCGTAGTACTCGCCGTACTCGGCCGTGTTGGAGATGGAGTAGTTCATGAAGTGGATGCCGCTCTCGTACATGAGGTCCACGATCATCTTCATCTCGTGGTAGCACTCGAAGTAGGCGAGCTCGGGCGGATAGCCCGCCTCCACCAAGGTCTCGAAGCCGGCCTTCACCAGTTCCACCAAACCGCCGCACAGCACGGCCTGCTCGCCGAACAGATCCTCCTCGGTCTCCTGGGCGAAGGTGCACTTGATGACGCCCGAGCGCGCGCCGCCCACGCCCCAGGCGTAGGAAAGCGCCGTGTCCCACGCGCCGCCCGTGGCGTCCTGGGCCACGCAGATGAGATCGGGCACGCCGGAGCCCTCGGTGTACTGGCGGCGCACGATGTGGCCGGGGCCCTTGGGGGCGCACATGATGACGT
The DNA here is from genome assembly GCF_035989245.1 of Adlercreutzia wanghongyangiae. NCBI lineage: Bacteria > Bacillati > Actinomycetota > Coriobacteriia > Eggerthellales > Eggerthellaceae > Adlercreutzia > Adlercreutzia wanghongyangiae. The sequence continues at coordinate 204,472 of NZ_JAYMFF010000009.1, forward strand.
CCACGTCCGCAGGCGGGGTAATATACCCGTAGTGCACGTTGAAGCCATGGGCGAAGGCCAGGGTGTCGCCCGGCTTCAGGTGCGGCGCGATGTGCTCCTCGTACACCGCGGGCTGCAACTCATCGGGCACGAGGATCATAATGAGGTCGGCCTCCTCGGCGGCGGTGGCCATATCGCACACCTTAAGGCCCGCCTCTTCGGCGGCCTGCCACGACGAGGAGCCCTCGCGCAGGCCCACGCGCACGTCGCAGCCGGAATCCTTCAGGTTCAGCGCATGGGCATGGCCCTGACTGCCGTAGCCGATAACGGCGATCTTCTTGTCCTTGATGATCTCGGGGTTGCAGTCCTCTTCGTAGTAGATGGTGACGGCCATGGGTTTCCTTTCTTTTCTGAGTTAACAAGCCGATACGTTATCTAACAAGCGAGCAGTCGGGCCACGCGGCATGCCAATTCGCTCAGACAGTCCTCGCTTTGTGGAACAGTCCACCGGACTGCTCCAGTCGCTGCGGAACTCGCTCGGTTGGCACGCCCCGTGTCCCCATCGCTTTGTTACCCTTCCAATAAAGATCCTTCGACTTCGCGCTGCACGCTCCGCTCAGGATGACACGGGCTAATCTCGTGAGCTGCGGGAGAGGGCCACCTTGCCGGTGCGAACGGTCTCCTTGATGCCGTAGGCCCGCAGTAGGTCCTCCAAACCCTTGAGCTTCGCGTCGTCGCCGGTGGCCTCGATGGTGAGCGAGCTCTTGCCCACATCCACGATCTTCGCGCGGAAGATATTCGCGATCTCGATGATCTCGCTTCTCCGCTCGGCAGCCGCGTTCACCTTGAACAGCACCAGCTCGCGCTGGATGGCGCCTTCGTCGGTGAGGTCGGTGATCTTGTGGACGGAGATGAGCTTGTGCAGCTGCTTGGTAATCTGCTCGAAGGCCACGTCATCGGCGAGCACGATGGCAGTCACCCGCGACATGGTGGGATCTTCGGTGGGACCCACCGACAGCGACTCGATATTGAACCCGCGTCGGGAGATGAGACCTGTCACCCGGGACAGCACGCCGGGGCGGTTCTCCACCAGAACGGACAGAACGTGCTTCATCGCCGCGCCTCCTTTCCCCCACCGTCGGCGCGGAAGAGGGTCTTCCAATCCTCGGGCGCCACGTCCACCGTGGAGCCGTCCTGGCCCAGGCGCGCGCCGGTGTCCTGCGGGTCCACTTCCCAACGGCCGCCGAACTGCGCATCGATCTTGGCGCAGGGCGACGTGGCGGCCGATGCGGCACCTGCGAGCGTCCGCGGGCTGCCGGGAGCGGCGGGCACATCGGTGCGCACGGCGCCCACGGCCACGTCGATGGCGCCCATGATGTTGTTGAGGGCCGCGCCCGGCGCCACCATGGGGTACACGCTCTGCTCGCGCGAGATGGCCACATCCAGCAGATAGGGGCCCTTCGCGGCCAGCATGCGCCCGATGGCGGCAGCCACCTCGGCGGGATCGTCCACGCGTTCCCCCTCCCAACCGTAGGCGTCGGCCAGCTTCACGAAATCGGGCACCGCGTCCAGCAGCGTCTCGGAGTAGCGCTTGTCGTAGAACAGCTTCTGCCACTGGTGCACCATGCCGAGGCAGCGGTTGTCCATGATCATCACCTTCACCGGAATGTGGTTGATGGCGGCCGTGGCCATTTCCTGGGAGTTCATCTGGAACGAGCCATCGCCGGCGATGCACACCACCGTGGCATCGGGCCGGGCCACCGCCGCACCGATGGCAGCGGGGAAGCCGAAGCCCATGGTGCCGAGGCCGCCCGACGACAGGAACGTGCGGGGCGCTTCGCGGGGCAGGAACTGGTGAGCCCACATCTGGTGCTGGCCCACCTCGGTGGTCACCACCGACGACGCCGGATCCAGCTGACGGCCCAGCTCGGCGATGACCAGCTCGGGCACGATCTCGTCGACGGTCTCGCTCACGGCCATGTTGGGATGGTAGAACGGGTAACGCGCGCGCCAGGCGGCGATGTCGGCCACCCATTGGTCGTCGCGAGGTGCGGCCCCGTCCTTGTCCAGCGTGGCCAGCATGCCCGCGAGCACGCCCTTCAAATCGCCCACAATGGGCACGTTGGCATCGCGGATCTTGCCGATCTCGGCCGGGTCGATATCGATATGCACGATCTTCGCGTTGGGGGCGAACTCCGACAAGCGCCCGGTTACGCGATCGGAAAAGCGGGCGCCCGCCGCGATGATGAGATCGGCCTCGGTCATGGCCATGTTCGAGTACTTCGCTCCGTGCATGCCCACCGGCCCCAGGTTCAGCGGATGGCTGGCGGGCACGCCGCCCTTGCCCATAAGGGTGACCACCGCCGGCACCTGCATACGGTCCATGAGCGCCACCAGCTCGTCGGTGGCCTCGGAGCTGATAACGCCGCCGCCCACGTACAGCAGCGGCTGCTCGGCCTCCTCCAGCAGACGGCAGGCCGCCCGTATCTGCTTGGCGTTGCCGCGGTAGGTGGGCTTGTAGGAGGGCAGGTGCACCTCGTCGGGGTACGCGAACACCATGGACTCCCCCGCCAAATCGCTGGGAACGTCGATGAGCACGGGGCCGGGACGCCCGGTGACGGCGATGTGGAAGGCCTCGCGCATGGTGGCCGTCAGCTCGTCGGTGGACTGCAGCAGATAGGAGTGCTTCACCACGGGCATGGTGATGCCCACGATGTCGGACTCCTGGAACGAGTCGGTGCCGATAACACCGCGGCCCACCTGGCCGGTGATGATCACCAGAGGCACCGAGTCCATGTAGGCCGTGGCGATACCGGTCACGGTGTTAGTGGCGCCGGGCCCCGAGGTGACCATCACCACGCCGGGGCGCCCCGTGGCCCGCGCATAGCCGTCGGCCATGTGCACCGCCCCCTGCTCGTGGCGGGCCAGGATGTGGGTGATCTGGTCGGAATCGTACAGCGCGTCGTATAGCTTGATGGCCTGACCGCCCGGGTAGCCGAACACGGTGTCGACCCCCTCGGCCTCCAAGCTGGCAATGACGGCCTCGGCGCCCAGCATGGTGCGCCCCTGCTTGGCCGTGGCCGACCCCGCGCCCCGCGGCGCGCCCTGCGCCGCGGCCGTGCGACGCGGCGCCGCCACGGTGCCGTACTCGATGGTTTCCCTCTGCTCGCTCACAGGATGATCGCCCCCTTGTCGGCCGATGAGACTAGCTTCGCGTACTTGGCCAGCACGCCGTGATGGTGCTTGGGCGCCGGCGCGGCCCAGCGCGCACGGCGGCGCTCCAGCTCGTCGTCGGGCACGTGCAGCGTCAGCACGCCGCCCTCGATGTCGACGGTAATGGTATCGCCCTCGCAGATGAGCGCGATGGGGCCGCCAGCCGCGGCCTCGGGACTCACATGCCCCACCGCCGGGCCCTTGGTGGCGCCGGAGAAGCGGCCGTCGGTGATGAGAGCCACGCTGTCGGAAAGCCCCCTGCCGCAGATGGCCGAGGTGGGCGTGAGCATCTCGCGCATACCGGGGCCGCCCCGCGGCCCCTCGTAGCGGATGACCACCACGTCGCCCGCTGCTATGGCACCCCCGTTGATGGCCGCGCAGGCCGCCTCCTCGGAGTCGAACACGCGGGCCGGCCCCGTGTGCCGCATCATGGCGGGGCTCACGGCCGCCTTCTTCACGATGGCCCCGTCGGGTGCGATGTTGCCGTGCAGCACGCGCAGCGCCCCGGCGGACGAGAACGGGTCGTCGCCCGTGCGGCACACCTCGCCGTCGGCGGGCGGGCAGCTGGCCAGATAGTCGGGCAAAGGTCCCATGCAGGTGAGGGCGGTCTCGTCCAGCAGCCCCAGCCGCCCGAGCTCGCCCATCACCGCCGGCACCCCGCCGGCGTGGTACAGATCGATGAGCGGGCGGGGGCCGGCGGGTGCGAGCTTCACCAGATGCGGCGTGCGGGCGCTGGCCGCATCCCACGTGTCCATGGTAATGGGGCAGCCGGCGGCCTGCGCGATGGCCGTCAGGTGCAGCACGGTGTTGGTGGAACCGCCGAAGGCCATGTCGCACTCCATGGCGTTGTGCACCGCCGCCGCGTTCAGGATGTCGCCCAGGCACACGCCGTCGCGCAAAAGTTCCATCACCTTCATGCCCGCGCGCTTGGCGAGGCGTATCCGCTCGGAGTACACAGCCGGCACCGTGCCGTTGCCGGGCAGCGCGATGCCGAGCGCCTCGCACAGGCAGTTCATGGAGTTCGCCGTGAACATGCCCGAGCAGCTGCCGCAGGTGGGGCACGCCGTGTTCTCGTAGAAGGCCAGCTCCTCCTCAGTCATAGTTCCGGCAGCCACCTTCCCCGCCCCGTCGAAGAGCGTGTTCAGATCGGTGGAGGGACCGGTGCCGCCGGGCTGGGCGCCGGGGAGCATGGGGCCGCCCGACACGAACACTGTGGGAAGATTCAGCCGCAGCGCCCCCAGAATCATGCCGGGCACGATCTTGTCGCAGTTGGGAATGCACACAAGCCCATCGAAGGCGTGGCCGGCCACGGCGCACTCCAGCGAGTCGGCGATCACCTCGCGGGACACAAGCGAGTAGTGCATGCCCTCGTGGTTCATGGCGATGCCGTCGCACACGCCGATCGTGGATATCTCGAAGGGCACGCCGCCGGCCAGGTAGATGCCGGCCTTCACGGCCTCGGCGATCTTGTCGAGGTTCGTGTGCCCCGGGATGATGTCGTTGCGGGCGTTGAATACCGCGATGAAGGGACGATCCATCTCCTCGTCGGTGATGCCGTCGGCCTTCAGCAGACTGCGGTGGGGCGCCCGCGCCGTGCCGCGCTTGATCTGGTCGCTTCGCAGATCCACCAGCTCTCCTTTCCCTCGGCCGGGAATACCCCGGCAAACAAAAAACCCGCTGCTCTCGCACCGGGTCCGGGAATGGCTGGAAGTACGCCAGGGCACGCCTGGCGCGGGAAAGCCTCGACATATGACGGTGTCGCCGGTCCGGTGCTACTAGCGCGCCCGCACCCGGCGGTAAGCCGGCAGCGCGGACGTCGTTCTCACCAAACTGCTCGGAGGGCTTGTTCGGAACGGCCGCCTGCCTGCTCGCAGATTCCGCAGGCTTGCTGCAAGGCGGCTTGGCCCCTACTGGTCCTCGTCAACGCATTTGCGCTATGAACTTGGCTGCGCAGTATACGCCTCTTCAACGCCATTGCAAGGTAAAACGGTCATCTTTTTTGTATACGGAACGCCAACGAAACGGCACGGCCCGTGACAAATGCGCTACTCCTCCGTGACGGTTGACGACCTGTCACGGCAGGACAGCGCCCCTTTTCTATTATGGATCGGGTATACCCTGGCGCGCGAGAGAGGATGTGACCATGGGCGCGACCACCGTGAAAGTACACCGCCGCAAGCTGCCTTCCACCGGCCCGTCCGCCCACGTGGCCGCCAAGGCCCGCGCCCTCATCCAAACGGCGCGGGGCAAGATCGGCGGGACGGCCTCGCCAGCCGAGGCCGCGGGCGGCACCGACACCGCCGCCGCGCCCGCGGGCGCAACTGCCGCCGCAGCGGCAAACCTCCCCGCGGCCCGCAAGCCCGCGCGCCGGGCGGGCGGCGATCCCGCGCCGGGCGCTGGCCAGCCCTCCCCGGCGACCCTCACCCCGTGCACGACCGCGGCGGGCACGCCCGTATCGGCCGCGGCCCCCACCGTCGCCCGCGACAACGCCCAGGCCCTCGTGCGCCGCGTGCAGCCGGCCACCAGCCGGCCCCCGCTCGCCTGCGCCGGCGCCTTCCAGGCCGACCCGGTGCTCGCGAGCCGCGCCCGGCGCGGAGCCTACCCGGTGGCGCCGCCCTCGCTGGGGTCGTTCTGCCGTTACGTGACCGACCGGGCCGACCTGCGCGACCTGCGCGCCCGCGGCCTGGCCTCGCTGGTACGCGAGCGCCGCGGGCTGCAGCTGGCGCTGGCGGCCGTCATCGCGATGGTGGCCATCTCCCTGGCGGTGCTGCTGGCCTACTTCTGCCTCACGCCGCCCACGGCCAACGCCGATTCCCCCTACGCCGCGGTGGAGGTGGGCGAACTTGAGAGCACACCGGCCGAGAAGTGGAGGGCCGGCGAGATTCCCTCCCTCTATCAAAGCGACGCCGCCTGGGCCGCCACCCCCTACGGCCAGGACACCCTGGGCGGAGCCGGCGCGGCGCCCACGGCCCTGGCCATGGCTTACGTGGCCGTCACCGGCGACACGGCGCGCACGCCCGTGGACTTCGCCCAGTGGGCCACCGACCACGACCTGACCGCCTCCGGCACCGACACCGTGACCGCCTTCCTCACCCGGGCCGCGCCCGACTTCGGCCTGAACCTGGTGGCCATCGCCGCCGACGAGCACGCCCTGCGGCACGCCATCGTGTCCAACGTGCCCGTGCTGGTGGTCACCCAGCCCGGCACCTTCTCGCCCACTTCCAGCGTGGTGGTGCTGGACGACATCGACCGCGACAGCCGCATCGTGTTGCACGACCCCATGAGCGCCACGCGCACGGGAAAGGGCTGGGAGTTCGCCGACATCACCACCGCGGCCGCCCAGGTATTCGAGGTGCACGCCGCATAGGAAATCGTATGCACGACCTCCGCGATGCAAAAGTCGTGCATACGAGGCGAATTGCTTTCAAAACGACGGTTAGCGTAGTCTTCTGTCGCCATTATCCAGAAATATGCTTTCAAAACGACGGGTAGCGTAGTCCGAAACTACGCTACCCGTCGTTTCCAAAGCAATTCACGAATTCCCTCGCAACGGTTCCAGGGGTTTGGGTGTTTTCTTCGTTTTCCAAGAGCGGTAATGTGTGGGAAAGCAACTGAAACCCATCGCAAGGAGACGTCATGACCTACCGCAACGTAAAACTGCACCCCGCATCCCGCATCGCGCCGAACGCCACCCTCGTGGGCGACGTGGAGGTGGCCGAGAACGCCACCATCCTGTTCAACGCCACCCTGCGCGGCGACTACGGCAGCCGCATCTATATCGGCGAGGGCTCCAACGTGCAGGAGAACAGCTGCCTGCACCTGGATTACGACCAGGACTGCATCGTGGGCCGCGGCGTGACCATCGGGCACGGGGCCGTGGTGCACGGCTGCACCTTGGGCGACAACGTGCTGGTAGGCATGGGAGCGGTGGTGATGAACGGGGCGAACATCGGCGCGAACTCGCTGGTGGCCGCAGGCGCCTTGGTGACCGAGGGCATGCAGGTGCCGGAAGGGTCGCTGGTGGTGGGCGTGCCCGCGAAGGTGCGCCGCGCGCTGACCGACGAGGAGATCGCCGGCAACCGCACGGCCGCCGAGGGCTACGCCGCCATCGGAGCCGATCTGGTGGCCGAGAACATCCTGTACGCCGGCGCCGACGTGCCCTGCGACATCCGCACCATCGCCCTGAAGCAGGACTAACGGCCCGGCCACAGGACGAAACGAACTGTTTCATCGCGAAACACCCCGTTGCTTCCCTCCCCCTTCCGCCCTTCCTAATCTATTGCCGTCAGGAAATCGGCGGCAACTCCCGAATCGGCCGCCAAAAAGAAAGCCGCGCAGGCGGCGGAAAGGGAGGGTTCATGCAAAACGACATCAGCAGGCGCTCGTTCATCGCCGGGGGCGCCCTGGGCGTCCTTGGCGCGGCGACCATCGGCATCGCGGGATGTGCGCCGCAACCGTCGTCGCCCGAGACCGGTGCCCCCGGTGGCGACGGAAAACTCGCCGCTACCAGCGGACACTCGTGGGAGACGACCCCCGAGCCCATCGACGAGAGCGCCATCGCCGACACCTCCGAGGCCGATGTCATCGTGGTGGGCGCCGGCATCTCCGGCTTCTCAGTGGCCTGCAGCGCCATCGACGAGGGGCTGAAGGTGATCATGATCGCCAAGGGCGAGCGCCCCGCGGGCCAAGGCGGCTCCATGTTCGGCTTCAACAGCAAGCTGTGCCGCGAGCTGGGCGTCAACCCCGACCCCGGCGAGGTGCTGCGCGATCTGTACGCCGTCAGCGGCTACAGTCTGGACGAGAACTTGTGGAGCATCTACGTGAAGGAGTCGGGCGTGGCCCTCGACTGGGCCTGCGACATCGCCCGCGACGGCGGACTGACCCCCGTCATCGCTGCCGGCGACCCGCGCGACGAGTACGACGGCGAGCACATGTTCCTCGGCGGGGAGAACGGCCCCCGCACCGACACCCATCCCATCATCGACTTCCTCCCCATCATGGAGGCCGCCTACGCCCCCAAGGGCCTCGACGTGCGCTACAAGATGTGCGCCGTGAGCCTCGACAAGCAAGGCGATCGCGTCACCGGCGTGGTGGCCCAGGACGAAGACGGAGCCTACCACCGCTTCACCGGCGCCAAGGGCGTGGTCATGGCAACGGGCGACTTCGCGGGCAATCCCGAGATGCTGGAAGCCTGGTGCCCCATGGGAGCTGACGAGGCCATCCTGAACGTCAGCCCCGGCAACACGGGAGACGGCCACGCGCTCATTCTGCAGGCCGGCGGCGCCCTGGAGCACACCGCACCGCTGGCGCCCATGGTTTTCTCGAACGCCATGGGCGGCCCCTCCGCGAAGGTGGGCCCCGACGAGGTGCGCGACGCCTACGCGAACGACCCGGCGAAGCTGGAGATCTTCGACTGTGCCAAGGAGGCCATCTTCTCGCTGAACGGGTCGAAGTGGTGCCTCGGCGTGACCGATAAGGGCGAGCGCTACGGTTGCGAGCAGGGCGGTTTCGGCCAGCGCGGCATCCAGCAGGTGCGCTACGGCGGCCACAGCTTCAACATCTACGACTCCGAGTGGCCCTACCACATGCCCGAGATCGCCGGGCGCGTCGGCGGTCACGTGTCCACAGGCGAGGAGCTGGCCATGGTGATGTGCCCCGAGGGCAAGGGCTACGACACCCTCGACGAGTTGGCGGCCGACTTCGGCATGCCGGCCGATACGCTGAAGGCCACCGTGGAACGCTACAACGCCCTGTGCGAGGCCGGTTACGACGAGGACTTCTACAAGCCCGCCGACCAGCTGCACCCCGTGAAGACACCGCCGTTCTACTGCGACGAGCATACCTCCATGCTGCTCGTGACCATGGGCGGCATCCGCACCGATAGCGACATGCACGTGCTCAACGAGAACGACGAGATCGTCGAGGGCCTCTACTGCAACGGCACCATGGCCGGCGGCATGTTCGCGAACTCGTACGTCACCGTCATGCCCGGCGTGAACATGGGCCGCAGCCTCACCTTCGGCTACCGCCTGGGCAAGCACCTCGCCTCGCTGTAGGCCGCCGCAACATCATCGGGCCGCGCCCGCCAGCCCCCAGCCAAGGATCCTCCCCGCTTGGCTGGGGGCTTCTTTCATGGGTCCTATCGCCTCTCCGCCTGCACAAACGCCAGGAACCGCTCCAGATTCGTCGTCGGCGCCTCGCCCGGAACCGCTGAAATCCCCCGGTCGCGCGAGAAGCAGATGCCGTAGTCCCACCGGCCTTCCTCCAAAGGCACCGCCGCGATGCCCGGCACCTCGAGCCGCATGCGCTCGTGCTCGGCGACGATCGTCGAGGCCTGGCCGCGGCGCACGAGGTCGTACGTGAACGACTTGTCGTTCGACGACACGGACATCAGCGGGGAGACGGAAGCCTGCTCGCAAAACGCGTCGAAGGCACGGCGCGTCTTGAACCCGCGATCGACCAACACCAACGGCTCACCGTCGAAGTGCGTGAAGGGCAGCGACGATAAACCCGCGGCGGGATGCTCCTCGCTCATCAGCACATAGAGCTGCTCGGAGCCGAGAAACACCGTCTCCATATCCTCCTCGGCAACGGGCAGAACGGCGAAGCCGAAATCGAGGGCGCCGGTGCGCAGGCCGTCGATCAGCCCCTGCTCGGACACGTCCGAGCAGTGCAGCTCGATCGCGGGATAGCTTCTGCGGAAGGCCTCCAGCACAGGCAGCATCACGCCGAGCAGGTCGGGCTCGAATCCGAGGTGCAGCCACTTCGCATCCGACAGTCCGGAGAGCCGCACCACCTCCTTCAGCTCGGCCCACGACCGGGAGGTGCTCGCCGCGAAGGCGTAGAAGCGGTCGCCGTTCTCCGTCGGCTTCAGCCCCGTCGACGTACGCACGAACAGATCGCAGCCCAGCTCGGTCTCGAATCCCCGCAGAGCCCGATTGGCGCCCTGGGGCGTCATGAAGCAAGCCTCAGCCGCCTTGGCGATCGATCCTTTGCGGTACATCTCCACGAACAGGGTAAGGGAATCGATGTTCACGCCCCGCTCCTTTCTCGCTAACCGACCAGCTTCGACGCCGCAATCTTCTCCCAGCCTCTCCCCGCGGGACGGCTGAAGCCGCCCCCTACGGAGGGACCCCGCCCCTGTGGGACCCCGCCTCTCCCCGCGGGACGGCTGACGCCGCCCCCTACGGAGGGACCCCGCCCCTGTGGGCCCCCGCCTCTCCCCGCGGGACGGCTGAAGCCGCCCCCGACGGAGGGACCCCGCCCCGGTGGGACCCCGCCTCTCCCCGCGGGACGGCTGAAGCCGCCCCCTACGGAGGGACCCCGCCCCTGTGGGACCCCGCCTCTCCCCGCGGGACGGCCAACACCCGTAGGGGCGGGCTTCAGCCCGCCCTGCTTGTCCGAGCCCTCCCCCGACGCACCTCCTCGAACGCCGTCAGCGTTCCTCCATGGCGCTCAGGATGCCCTCGATGAGGCGGCAGAAATCGTCCTCGCGCGTCGCGGCCACCTCGTGTACCTCCTCATCGGAGGGGCTTGCGCCCTCAACGCCGCAAGCCATGTTGCTCAGAAGCGAGATGCCAAGCACGCGCATGCCCACGTGCCGTGCGGCGATGACCTCCTCGCACACCGACATGGCCACGGAATCGGCGCCCCAGGCGCGAAACATCCGAATCTCGGCCGGCGTCTCGAAGGAAGGGCCCAAAAGCCCCAGGTACACGCCTTCCTGTACCGGCACGGACAGCTTATCGGCCACTCGGTGCGCCAGAACGCGCAAAGCAGGGTCGTAGGCGTCCATCATGCTGAAGAACCGCGGCGCCATGGCATCGGGCTCGGTGCCCGTAACGGGATTGCGCCCGGTGAAGTTCAGCTGGTCGGCCATGATGCAGAACTCGCCCACCCGGTACGACTCGTTGATGGCGCCGGCAGCGTTGGTGGTGATGAGCGTGCGCGCGCCAAGGCGCTCCATGAGCCACACGGGGAAGGCCACCTCTTGGGCCGTGTATCCCTCGTAGCCGTGCAGACGCCCTTGCATGGCGAGCACCCGCTTACCGCCGAGCATGCCGGCCACGAAGCGCCCCACGTGGCCGTTCGCGGTGGACACGCCCATGCCGGGCACCTCGCCGAAGGGGGTGAAGACCGGGTCGGCGATACGCTCGGCAAGCGGACCGAGCCCCGAACCCAGAATGAGTCCCACCTCGGGCGCGAAACCCGCGAGGCGCTCCTCCATAACGCGCTGCGCCGCATCCAGCGTCTCCTTCAGATTCTCCAGCGCCATGAGCCGCTCTCCTTTCTCGGCAACGGCCGCTACCTCAGCTCTGCCGTCATTGTAGCGCGGCAATCTCCTCCGCGCACCGTACGCCCACCTTCCAGGGGGGGACGTCGCCTTTTTTCAGGAATGGCCCCGAAAGGCAACGGGCGGCCGCTAGCGCAAATACGCCACCAGCACACGAGGTCGGCCCGCCAGGTCGTCCACGATGCGCACGTCGGCGAAGCCGGCCTGCTCGGCCACAGCGCGGGCAGCTTCCATGTGCCCCTCGTGCAGCTCGCAGGCGAGCACGCCCCCCGGCTTCAAGGCACGGGCCGCCCATGCGGCCAGGGGACGGAACAGATCAAGCCCGTCGGCGCCGCCATCTAAGGCGAGCGTAGGCTCGAAGTCGGCCACCTCGCGGGGAATGTCCGCCAGCACGGCGGTGGGCACGTAGGGTGGATTGGAAACCACCGCGTCGAAGGTGCCCATGCGCTTGGCCCCGATGCCCACGCCCAAGCTGCACTCCAACACCGCCACGCGGTCGGAAAGCCCCAGGGCCTCGATGTTCTCCTTGGCCAGGGTCACGGCCTCAGGCGCGATGTCGGTGGCGATCACGCGCACGTCGCCGTGCTCGTAGGCCAGCGAACAGGCGATGCAGCCCGTACCCGTGCACAGGTCGGCCACAAGCAGGCTTTTGCCTTGCAGTTCGGCACCTTCCCGCGGTGTCGCACCTTCCCGCGGTGCAGTTTCTTCCGTAGGGGCGGACTTCAGTCCGCCCTCGTCTGGCGAGGGCGACTCACTTGAGGAGGGGCGACTGAAGTCGCCCCCTACGGGATCGTCCGACGAGTGAACCTCATCGGCGCTCCTTTGGTTTTCCGCCAGCGCCTCCCCCGCCTCCTCCAGGGCCTTCTTCACGGCGGCCACGGCCTCGCGCTCCTGGGCGGCGGCCTCGGCGTTCCACGCCACCTCCCGACCCGTCGGCGCCGGCAGCGCCGCCAGCACCTCGCTCACGAGCACCTCGGTCTCGGGCCGCGGAATGAGCACACCGGGGCGCACCTTCACATTAATGTGCCGGAAGGTCACTTCCCCGGTGATGTACTGCAAAGGCTCCCCCGCCCCGCGCCGTCGCACGTAATCGCGCAGCAAGGCGCGCTCCTCCTCCGAGAGCGGTCGATCGTAGTTGACGAACAGGTGCATGCGCGAGAGCCCCGTCGCCTCGGACAACAACCACTGAGCCGACAGCCGCGGGTTCTCATCCCCCTTCTCAGCCAGATACCCCTCAGTCCACTCAAGAGCAGATTTAATGGTCCACGTTTCGTTCGTCACCGTTCCACACCTTCCCCAACCATGGGAGAGTCAGGCTCGGATGGTCGGTGGAGGTCCGCGCGGAGTTCCGCAGCGAACGGAACAGTCCAGTGGACTGTTCCGCCGAGCGAGGACTGTCTGAGCACGGCGCCTCTACCGACCAGCCGAGCCGTCAAGTTCGTAAGGGCCGCAGCCGACTCGTTCGTTCGCCCCACAAGGCCGAATGAACGACTAAACAGCCGCTTCCAGCTTCTGGGCGCGGTCGGCCGCCTGGAGGGCCGTGATCACATCGCCCAGGTTGTCGCCCAGAAGCACACCGTTGTAGGTGGAGTTGAACCCGATGCGGTGATCGGTCACGCGGTCCTGCGGGCCGTTGTAGGTGCGGATCTTCTCGGAGCGGTCGCCCGAGCCGATCTGGGCCAGACGCTCGGCGCCCTCTGCGGCCTGCTGCTCGGCGAGCATCTTCTCGTACAGGCGGGCGCGCAGCACGGCCATGGCCGCGATCTTGTTCTGCAGCTGCGACTTCTGGTCCTGCGACTGCACCACCAAGCCGGACGGCAGATGCGTGATGCGCACGGCCGAGTCGGTGGTGTTCACGCACTGGCCGCCAGGTCCCCCGGCGCGGTACACGTCGATGCGCAGGTCGTTCTCGTTGATCTCCACTTCCACCTCGTCGGCCTCGGGCAGCACGGCCACCGTGGCCGTGGAGGTGTGGATGCGGCCCTGGCTCTCCGTCTTGGGAACGCGCTGGACGCGGTGCACGCCGGACTCGAACTTCATGACCGAGTACACATGATCGCCCTTCACCTTGAACTGCACTTCCTTGAAGCCGCCGGCCTCGGAGGGCGAGGCGTCCATGGTCTCGGTCTTCCAGCCCTGGGCCGCGGCGAAGCGCTCGTACATCTTGTACAGATCGCCGGCGAAGATGGCGGCCTCGTCGCCGCCGGCCGCCGCGCGGATCTCCACGATGATGTCCTTCTCGTCGGCCGGGTCGGCCGGGATGAGCATGAACTTGATGTCCTCTTCCAGCTGGGGAAGCTTCGCCTCGATGCCGGCAATCTCCTCCTGGGCGAACTCCTTCATGTCGGCATCGGAGAGCATCTCCTTGGCCGCCTCCAAGTCGTCCATGGCCGCCACGTACTCGGCGGCCTTCTTCGCGAGCGGGCCCTGGGAGGCGTACTCCTTGGCCAGGCGGTTGTACTCCTTCTGGTCGGCCAGCACCGCCGGGTCGCCCATCTTCGCCTGCAGCTCGTCGTAGGCCTCGATGATCTTGACAAGCTTGTCCTTCATATCAGTTTCCTGCATGGGTGCGTCCTTCTGCGTGAAACGGTTCGGTTCAAAAGCGCCTGCGCGCAACTTCCGTATTCTAGCAGAAAGGTGCGCAGGCGTCGGCGTCGGTAGCGCCAACACCCACGGGCGCGGCACAAGAAGGGCCCCGGCGGCTGCCGTCGAGGCCTGAAACAGAGCGAGGCTCTTAGGCGTCCAGGAAGTCGGCGGCCGATTCGGCGCAGTTGGCGCCGTCGGCCACGGCGGTTACCACCTGGCGCAGCTCCTTGGTGCGCACGTCCCCCGCCGCGAACACGTCGGCGGTAGCGGTGCGGCCCGTGCCGTCCGCGACGATGTAGCCGCCCGCATCCAATTCCAACGCCCCGCCCAGAAACTCGGTGTTGGGGCGCATGCCCACGGCAATGAACACCGCCGATACGGGCAGATCGCGCACCTCGTCGGTCTTCGTGTTGCGGATGCGCAGGCCGCGCACACGCGGACGCGCCTCGTCTTCGATGAGGAACTCCTCGGCCACGCTGTCCCAGCACATCTCCACGTTGGACAGCTCGGCCAGACGCTGGTGGTAGATGGCCGTGGCCCGCAGCTTGTCGCGGCGGTGCACCAGGTACACCTTGCGGCAGATGCGCGCCAGATAGATAACATCGGCTACGGCAGTATTGCCACCGCCGACCACGACGACGTCCTTATCGCGGAAGAAGTTGCCGTCGCAGGTGGCGCAGTAGGACACGCCGCGGCCGCGCAGCTCCTCTTCCCGGGGCAGCCCCAGCTGGGCGGCCTTCGCGCCGGTGGCCACGATGACGGTCTTCGCGAAGTAGGTACCGAAGGGCGTGGTCAGCCGGTTCGGCTCGGCGGTGAAGTCCACCGCCGTCACCTCCTCGGAAATGGTGCCCGCGCCGAAGGACGAAGCCTGGTCGTACATGTCCATGGAAAGCTCGAATCCGCTGGTAGACCGCGTGTAGCCGGGATAGTTCTCCAAGTGCTCGGTCTGGGCGCACTGGCCGCCGGGCGAGAGCATCTCGAACATGGCGCAGGAAAGCCCCGCCCGCGCGGCGTACAGCGCCGCTGTGAGCCCCGCCGGCCCCGCCCCGATGATGGCCACATCCAAAACCTCGCGGCCAGCCGTCTCTGCTTGCTGCGCCATAGCGCCTCCTTCCAGAAAAAGGGCGGGATAAATCCCGCCCCTACGGACAGCCTCGCAACCGTCCCTCTGCTTTCATCCTTGCATCTCCGCCTCCATTGGCGCCTCCAGATTCCCTCCGGAAAAAACACCCGAAGCCCGGGAGAGTTTCCGTCCGCAGACGTCTGAGCGCCCCGCAAAGAACGCGGCCCTTAAGAAGCAGATTCCATTTCAGCAGCAGCGATGCGGGGATGATACCGACCGATGTGCGTCATCTTCTCTGCTTCTGCAGCCGCGTTCGCAGCGGGATCAGCGCGAAGTCGGCTGCGAACGGGAACTCTCCCGAGCTGGGAGAAGCTTACAGCATCGCCAGGATGTTCTGCTTGGGCTGGGCACCGAGGCGCTCGTTTTTCACCTGGCCGTTCTCGAACACGATGAGGGTGGGCACGCTGGACACCTGGTACTTGAAGGCCAAGTCGGGGCTCTGGTCGATGTCCACCTTGTAGACGCCCACCTGGCCGGCCTTCTCGGCGGCGATCTCGTCGATCACCGGGGCCACCATGCGGCATGGGCCGCACCACGTGGCGAAGAAGTCCACCAGCACGGGGCCTTCGGCCTGAAGCACCTTGGTCTGGAACTCGTCGACGCTCTTGATTACCTCTGCCATGGAAAACCTCCTAGAAGGTACGCGGGGCACACGGGTACCCCTCCTGCATTTCCCTGAAATTGTACCCCGATCGCGTCGGCGACGCGCCGCTTGCACCGATTGTTGACCGCTTGACACAAAATTGTGCCGTCATCGATAGCTGGTGCGGGGCCGCAGGCACGTCTTGCAGGAGTATCATAGCTACCAGGCAGGAGACACGCATCCAGGCCGTTTCGCACCCCCCCGGCGGAACGCGCCTGCGGCCCGCGCAGCGCAGCGGCGCATACCCGTCAGGAGAACAACCATGGTCACCGATCTCGTATCCCTCGCATTTATCGCGCTCATCGCGTTTCTGTGCCCCATCATCTGCAAGCTCATCCCGAACAAGGCGGTGCCGGAAACGGTGCTGCTGCTGGCCGCCGGCGCGCTCGTCGGCCCCCACGTGCTGAACATCGTGCAGGTGACCGACGCCACCTCGCTTCTGTCCGACTTGGGCCTGGCGTTCCTGTTCCTTCTGGCCGGCTACGAGATCAGCCCGAAGAACCTCACCGGGTCGGAAGGGCGCCGGGGAGCGGCCACCTGGTTTATCACCTTCGCCATCGCGTTTCTGGTAGTGGTGGCGTGGCCCTCGTTCTCGGTGTTCTCGGTGGACGGCATGGCCGTGGCCATCGCGCTGACCACCACCGCCCTCGGCACGCTGCTGCCCATCCTGCAGGAGCGCGGCCTTATGGACACGCGCATCGGCAGCGAGATCCTGGCCTACGGCACCTGGGGCGAGCTTCTGCCGGTGCTGGCCATGACGCTGCTTTTGTCCACGCGGGCGAAGTGGGAGACCATGCTCATCCTTCTGGCCTTCATCGTCATCGCCCTCGCGGCCGCTGCGCTGCCGAAGCACGCCCGGCGCGTGGGCAGCTGGCTGTACCGCTTCGTCATCGAGAACGCCAACACCAACGCCCAGATGCTCGTGCGCACGGTGAACCTGCTGCTCATCGGACTCACGGCCATATCGGCCCTGTTCGATCTGGATATCGTGCTGGGGGCCTTCGCCGCCGGCTTCATCATGCGCTACCTCATCCCCGAGGGCAACCCCACCCTGGAGATGAAGCACTCGGCCATGGCCTACGGCTTCTTCATCCCGCTGTTCTTCGTCATGTCGGGCGCGAAGATCGACATGACGGCGGTGGGCGCGAACCCGGGCCTGCTGCTGATGTTCATCGCCCTGCTGCTGTTCGTGCGCGCGCTGCCCATCTTCGTATCGCTGTCGCTGGGGAAGACCTCCCGCGACATGACCGTGCCCGAGCGGCTGACCGTGGCCTTCTACTGCACCACGGCCCTGCCCATCATCGTGGCGGTGACCACCGTGGCCGTGAGCGCGGGCGCCATGGACCAGGCTACGGCCAGCGTGCTGGTGGCCGCTGGCGGCATCACCGTGTTCATCATGCCGCTTCTGGCCTCGATCACCGCGCGCTCGGTGAACGCCGATCTGGGTCGCGCCCTGCGCGAGATTCGCGACGAGCCCCGGGCCATCGCCCACATCCTGGCCGAGCACCATCGCCACGAGCGCGCGCTGCACCGCCAGCTGAAGGAGCGCCTGCGGGCCGCGGGCGCCGGGCACGTGGACGTGTTCGATCTTACCGAGCGCTGCCCCGGCGGCGTGTGCCCCGTGCCGCCCGACGCTGACGACGACGGCCGCTAGGCGCTGCAGGCCCGCGCAGCGCCGCGTTCGCGGGCCGATGGCGGGAGATGCGGTGCATTCGTGCAGGCGCCGAAGCAGCCCCTTCTTTTTTGCTATACTATGCAACCGTGTCATCTAATGTGGTGGCCCCTGTCGTGAGCCGTTTCACTTCAAAGCGGCCTTCCCCAGGCGGCCGGAGGATTCGAAGAAGAGGTTATTCATGAGCGAGCTTTTGTCCCAGCTTTGGACGCCCGAGCTGCAAGCTGCCTTCACCGTCGTGCTGGTTCTTCTGGTTATCCTGTACGTGCTGTCCATCGTGTGGGTGGTGCGCGACGCCTACCTGCGCGGCACCGCCTGGTACATCTGGGCCATCGTGGCGCTGGTGCCCGTGCTGGGTGTGATCGCCTACTGCCTGTTGCGTCCCCCGCTGCTGCAGCTGGACCGCGACGAGCAGGAGCTGGAAATCGCCCTGAAGCAGCGCCAGTTGATGAAGTACGGCGAGTGCGCCGCCTGCGGTTACCCCGTGGAGGCCGACTTCGTGCTGTGCCCGAACTGCCACACCCAGTTGAAGAACCTGTGCATGCGATGCAACCACGCGCTCGAGCCCTCCTGGACGGTGTGCCCCTACTGCGCCACCCCCGTAGGTGCCCCGGCGTCCTCGTCGGGCAGCCGTCGGCGCAGCTCGTCCTCGCGCGGCACCACTCAGAAATAGGGGCGCTCCTGCGGGCTCGGCTCCTTCGCCCGACCCCGCCACCCCTTTGTTTCCCGATTGAAACAGAGCTGCCCCGGCGGCTCTGTTTTAATAAGCAGGGTCGGCAATGTCGCCGACCGCAACGTCAATCGCCCCGGTAGTCAACGCCCGGGCGGAAAGGCGCAGGTGCTCTGTCTGCACCCGGCACCGGAAAGGAACAAGCATGGAAATCACACTGCCCGACGGATCGAAGAAGGCCCTTGAGAACGGCGCCACCGTCGCCGACGCGGCCGCTGCCATCGGCGCGGGGCTGGCACGCGCGGCCTTGGCCGGCATCGTCAACAACGTGCCCGTCGATCTGGACGCTCCGGTGACCGACGGAGACTCCGTCGCCATCGTCACGGCCAAATCTCCCGAGGGTCTGGAACTCATGCGCCACTCGGCCGCCCACCTTCTGGCCGCCGCTCTCACCGAGCTGTACCCCGGCGTGAAGTTCGGCGTGGGGCCGGCTGTCGAGAACGGCTTCTACTACGATGTCGAGCTGCCCGAGGGCGTCTCCATCTCCCCGGACGACTTCGCCGCCATCGAGGCCCGCATGGCCGAGATCGCCAAATCCGACGCGCCCATCGTCCGCCGCGAGGTCACCCGCGACGAGGCTCGCGAGATTTTCGCCGCGCAACCGCTCAAGCTCGAGCTCATCGACGAGCTGCCCGAGGGCGAGGTCATCTCCATCTACCAGCTGGGCGACTTCACCGACCTGTGCCGCGGCCCCCACGTGCCCGACACGGCCAAGATCGGCGCCTTCAAGCTGACCAAGGTGGCCGGCGCCTACTGGAAGGGCGATTCCGACAACGAGATGCTCACCCGCATCTACGGCACCGCCTTCTTCAGCAAGAAAGACCTGGAGGAGCACCTGCACAACCTGGCCGAGGCCGAGAAGCGCGACCACCGCAAGCTGGGGCGGGAGCTCGGCATCTACATGATGGAGCCCATGGCCGGCGTGGGCCTGCCGCTGTACCTTCCCAAGGGCGCGCGCGTTATCCGCACCCTGCAGGAGTGGCTGCGCCGCGATTTGTACGAGCGCGGCTACGAGGAGGTCATCACGCCGCACATCTACAACGCCGATGTGTGGAAGACCTCGGGACATTACGGCTTCTACCACGAGAACATGTACTTCTTCCAGATCAACGAGGGCACCGACGATGATCCGCGCTACTCCGAGTACGGCGTGAAGCCCATGAACTGCCCGGGGCACGTGATCATCTACAAGAACGAGCTGCACTCCTACCGCGACCTGCCGCTGCGCTACTTCGAGTTCGGCACGGTGTACCGCCACGAGATGAGCGGCGTGGTGCACGGGCTTCTGCGCGCCCGCGGCTTCACCCAGGACGACGCGCACATCTTCTGCACCAAGGACCAGGTGGTCGACGAGGTCGTGGCCATCCTGGAGCTAGTGGACTACATCATGGGCACTTTCGGCTTCACCTACGAGGCCGAGATCTCCACGCGTCCCGACAAGTCCATCGGCACCGACGACATGTGGGAGCACGCCACCGAGTCGTTGAAGGAGGCGTGCGCACGCCGCGACCTGGCCTACGACATCAACGAGGGCGACGGCGCCTTCTACGGCCCGAAGATCGACATCAAGGTGAAGGACGCCATCGGCCGCACCTGGCAGTGCTCCACGGTGCAGATCGACTTCAACATGCCCATGCGCTTCGGGCTGACCTACCGCACCGAGGGCAACACCGAGGAGACCCCCTGGATGCTGCACCGCGCCATCTTCGGCTCCATCGAGCGCTTCCTGGGCATCCTCATCGAGCACTACGCCGGCGCGCTGCCGCTGTGGCTGGCACCGGTGCAGGTGGCCGTCATCCCCATCGCCGACCGCCACAAGGAGGCGGCCGCCGAGTTCGCCGGCGAGCTTAAGGCCGCAGGCGGGCGCGTCGAGGTGATGGACGCCAACGAGCCCATGAAGGTGAAGATCGCCAAGGCCCAGAGCCAGAAGATCCCCTACATGGTGGTTTTGGGCGACAAGGAAGTGGAAGAGCGCGTCGTGAGCGTGCGCGACCGCGCCGAGGGCGATCTGGGCCAGTGGGACCGCCAGAAGTTCATCGACGTGATCAGGGACGCCGCTATCTAGCCTATTGCCAGATTCTATGGGCTTCGCAGGCCCGAACAGCGGGCACCGAGGGTACACTGCCCTCGGTGCTTTTTTGTTGCCCACCAGGCAACGTTTGGCCCTGCGGGGCCACAGGCAGAACAGAGTGAGGAGAAGCCATGGCAAAGCGGAAGCTTACCACCTACGCCGCCAAGATGCGGCAGACCAACCGGGAGGCCATCGCCACCGTGGTGGCCCTGGCCGTTATCGTGGCCGCCTGGTTTGCCGGCGGCATCGGGCTGGCCGACACCGGCATCGAGGTGTTCTCGACGCCCATCTGGATCATCGGGGGCACCGTGGGCACGTGGCTGGTGGCCGTGATCGCCGCCGTGGTGCTGGCCCGCGGTGTGTTCGCGAACTTCAGCCTCGACGACAAAGAGGAGGCCGGCCGTGAATAACGACTTCCTGGACACCCTCACCTCCCCCGAGGCGCTGGAGTCGCTGGCTCCCCTGGCGCCGCTCGTGCTGTTCCTGCTGGTAGCGCTCATCGTGTCCGTCGTGGTGCGCGCCCGCAGCCGCGCCGCCGGGGGCACCTTCGCGAACCGCTACTTCATCGGCAGCCGCGCCCTGGGCGGCTTCGTTCTGGCCATGACCACCATCGCCACCTACGGCTCGGTCAGCTCGTTCGTGGGCGGCCCGGGCCAGGCCTGGTCCATCGGCTTCGGCTGGGTGTACATGGCCGTGGTGCAGGTGACCGCGCTGGTGCTTCTGTACGGCATCTTCGGCAAGAAGATGGCACTGGTGGCCCGCAAGCTGAACGCCATCACCGTGGTGGACGTGGTGCGCGCCCGCTACGGGTCGAACGCGCTGGCCAATCTGTCGGCCCTGGTTATCGTGCTGTTCTTCGCCGCCACCATGGTGGCGCAGTTCGTGGGCGGCGCCAAGTTGTTCGAGGCGGTAACGGGCTACTCCTACACCATCGGCCTGGCGCTGTTCGGCATCGCCGTCATCCTGTTCACCACCATCGGCGGCTTCCGCGGCGTGGCGGTGACCGACGCGCTGTGCGGCGTGGCCATGCTGGTGGGCATCGTGGTGCTGGCCGGGGGCATCCTGGAGGCCGGCGGCGGCTACGAGAACATCATGGAATCCATCGCGGCCACCAACCCCGCCATGTTGGAGCCCTTCTCCGATGGCGCCATGCCTCCCTCGCTGTACCTTACCCAGTGGCTGCTGGTGGGCGTGTTCACCTTCGTGCTGCCGCAGTCGGTGGTGCGCACCATGGGCTACAAGAACACGAAGTCGCTGCATTCGGCCATGATCTGGGGCACGGTGATCATCGGTGCCATGATGATCGGCGTCACCAGCCTGGGCGTGCTGTCGGCCGGCGTGCTGACCGAGGACATCGCCGCCTACGGCAGCAGCGTCGACAACATCATCCCCAGCGTCATCGTGGAGTCGCTGCCGCCCGTGCTGGCCGGCGTGGCCATCGTGGGACCCGTGGCGGCCTCCATTTCCACGGTGTCGTCGCTGCTCATCTCGTCGGCGTCGGCCATCATCAAGGACGTGTGCCTGCATGCCTGCGCCACCCACGGCGTGCAGCCCAAAGACCGCAAGGTGGCCGTGTGGAGCCAAGCCACCACGCTGGTCATCGGCGTCATCGTGTTCGTGCTGTCCATCGTGCCGCCCGACGTCATCTGGAAGATCAACATGTTCGCCTTCGGCGGCCTGGAGACGGCCTTCTTCTTCGTGCTGGTGTGCGGCCTGTTCTGGAAGCGCGCCAATGCCCTGGGCGCCCTGCTTTCCATGGCCGGCGGCACTATCGCCTACTGCGCCTGCATGGCCGTTGGATTCAAAGTGGCCGACTTGCACCAGATTGTGATCGGTATTGCCGTGGCCGGCGTGCTCATGCTGCTGGGCAGCCTCATCGGCAAGCAGCGCAAGAACGCCGATATGGCGGTGTTCTTCCCCCAGGACGAACCTCCCGCCACCGCCTAGAAGCGAACGCCTTCGCTCCCGCCGCAGCCGCTTTGTCCGTGGAGCTGCGGCGGGAGCTGAGTGAGAATTGGGGCAGACGTTACAGCGAAGGGCAGGGGCGACAGATGCTGCGGCCGTCTGGCCAAGTCAGACCACGTCCGCCAGCTTATCCAGGCAACGTGCCCGGCAAATGGTCACAAACTCTGCGATTTAATATCACCGTGAACCCCAGCAACACCATTCTGGTCAAAAACCTTGGGATTTCTATACCCAAACAGCGCCGGAAAGGATCCAACCGACCTTCTCTGGCATTTTCTGGTCAAATTTCCCATGGTTTATACCCATGAACCTCAATCAACAGTATAAATCTTCCTTTATTTGACCAAGATTCATCCAATCCGCCGCAATTTCCATATAAACCTATCCCTTTTTGACCAGCTGCCCTTTCCCGGTGCGTTCTTCCCCTCAGCCGCCCGCTCATGGTTGCGTGTTTGGGCCGGAACGGGTATATTCAGAGCGTTTAGGAGCCTCGGCTCCACCTGAGAGAAGGAGAATTCCATGAGAGCGAAGCGACGGGGATCGCTTCTGCGCTGCGCCCTTGCGGCCGTGCTCGCCTGCGGGATGGTGCCCGCAGCAGCATTCGCGGCAGCCGGCGGCGCCGATCAGAGCAGAGAGACCCCCCCCCAGCGAGGTTTTAGCAACCGCTAGCCCGAACGGCATCGGCGCGTTTCCCGATACGGACGACCCGCCCTCGGCCGAGCCTGACTCCGAATCTCGTGACATCGGCTCATCCGACGCTCACGCTCCTGAAAACTCCCCCGCCTCCGACGGCACTTCCGCTGCCGATTCAAATGGTGCCGCGCCCGTCGATTCCGCGGGCGCATCCCCCACAGGCAACTCTCCTATCGCGGACGACGCCTCAGACGAGGCACTTGCCGACGCCGTGGCCACGGCAGTAGCCGCAGCCCGATTGCCCCTCACCCGCACTGCAGCCCCTCAAGCAGCTTCCGACGCGCGCGCTGACGCGTCGCAGCCCACCGCCGCCGGCCTGGTATCCCTGAACGCGCCTAACGCCAGCCCCGCGAGCGCCCACGCGCCCGATGGCGACGGCTGGGTCACCTGCGGCACCCTGCGTGTGAAGGGCGGCACCTATGGCACCGACTTCCTGTACTACCCCGACGTGTTCCAATATCCCCGGGAAGACGGCACGGTCATCAACTACGGGTTCGTGGGCTATTCGGACAAGCACAAGGCTGACATCGTATTCGTTCTCACCAGCAAGCCGCTCACTATCAAAAATGCCGATGGAACTAATCTGGACACGTTCGGCTCCAAGAATGCCGCGCAAACCGGTCTTTGGATCGCACCGGGAAACCACGCCGACCTTACCCTCGCCGGCGTCAACATCAACACCACGACGAACGGCAGCATCCCGGTAAACGTCATGACGAACATCTCCGATACGGGCTCGGAATCGTGGGCTCTCAAGGGATCGCACGTGCGCAACCGCACGAGCCTGCACCTCACCTTGGCCGACGGCACTAAGAACTACCTGTATGTCAACGAGCACCATATGCCGGGTATTCGCTGCGGCGAGGGCAGCAGCCTGACCATCGACGACGGGGAACGCAATGTCGACAAGAGCGGCAAAGAGGTTGTGCCCATTGGGGCTGTCATCAACCAGGATGTCACCCTGCGAAGCGGCAAGGTGCTCACGCAAGGTGACCCCCACACCGCCCTCGACAGCGCGAACCCCGGCACCCTGGAGGTTCAGGCCGGCCTTCAGGCGGCCGCCATCGGCGGATGCAACGAGGAAACCGGCGGCACCATGACCTTCAACGGCGGCATTATCACCGCCCACGCTGAGCGCGCCACGAGCGACGTAGACTGGCAAACGGGCGCGGCCATCGGCGGCGGCACCCTGGGCAACGGAACCGACGGGGTTCTCACCTTCAACTCGGGAACCATCAATGCGCAGGGCAACTACCACACCAACGGCATTGGATCGGGATGCGGCGCGAAGCACGGTGCCGCCTGGGATTACGCAATACCTCCCGATCACATTCCCTGCGATTCTCGGCAGCAGGGAGGGGTCCATTCCGACAAATGGTTCGTCTACTTCGGGGCCACCCGCGTCGGCAGCATCACCATCAACGGAGGCTATATCCGCTCTGCGGGGTACCAGCACTCCTCTGGTTTCGGCAACAGCTGCTCCAACCAGAGCAACACCGGCGGCATCATCCGCATCACCGGAGGGACGCTGTACCCGTCGACCACTGGAAACTTCGCCGACTTCAACAACACCGGCGGCCACGTGATCATCACGGGCGGATCGGTGTATACCAACGGGTCGTTCGCGGGCATCGGCGACACGGCCTGGGGCAACAACGCGGCCTTGGCCGACGGCTACGATCCTTCAGACCCCGAGGATCCCAACAAGGTGTTCATGGTGACCATCGACCTGGCCGCCGACATGGCGGCGGCCGGCGAGGCGGGCAATAACCTCATCGAGGACTGGAACCTGAAGGTGGGCGGCGAGGACTACCCCTATGGCGCGCCCACCCAGCTCATCGACGGGAAGCTGTACCTGTGGCTGCCCAAGTCGGCCACCCAGCAGACCGTGTCGGTGGACCTGTCCTACCGCGGCAAGGACGGCCAGGCCCACCCCTTCGACACCCTGTTCCGCAACCCGGGCCAGGTAGACCAGCTGAAACGCTACGAGGACTTCGAGCTGCCCCAGGAATACCTGGACAGCCTGGTGAAGCCCTACGACGGGCTCCCCTTCAAAACCTACGAGATCACGCCCGAGCACCCGCTGCGCACCCCCGAGGTGCTGTCCTACGACGAGCAGGGCAACCCCGCCGAGTACCGCTGGCTGACCAACACCGACGACGTGACCTATCGCTACCGCCTGTACGACAAGCGGGGCGGCAGCCCCCTCGGCGACGAGGTGGACAGCGGCAAGAACATGCCCACCGACGTGGGTGTGATGAAGTTCACCATGGTGTCGCGGGAATACTCCGGCTCGTCCGACCCAGCCCTGGCCGATTTCGCCAACGGCTACTGGGGCCACCGCGCCACCGGCTGGTGCGAGATCACGCCCATCCCCTCGAAGGTGTCGCTGCTGTCAGCTGAATGGGTGGAGGAAGCCGACGCTGACAAGAAGCCCGGCGCCGTGGAGCACCCCGCCACCAGCAAGCTGAAGGTGGTGGCCGAGGTGCGCGGGGGCACCTTCGCCGACGGCACCCCCACAGCCGACACGTGCAAGGCGCCCCAGGGATCGTTCCAGCTGTACGTGGACGGCCAGCCCGTGGGGCCCGTCACGCCCATCCGCTACACGGCCGGCGTGGACGCCGACGGCAAGCCCGTGGCTGCCAACGCCACGGCAGTGCCCAACCCAGCCGACAGCCGCGGGTCCCTCGCCCACATCGAGTTCGAGCTGACGCCCGCCGATGCCGACTTCATGTTCCCCGCCGTGGGCGACGGGAACACCCACGTGGTGTCGATGCGCTACCTGCCGCCCGACGAGGCCCAGCAGAAGGCGGGCGCGCCCGCGAACTACCTGGCCAGCGCGAGCCCGGCCGACGATCCCGATGCCGCTCCCAAGGTGGAGGTAAGCGTGAAGCCCGTGGATCCCGCGGTGAACGTGACGGGCGAGCCCG
This sequence comes from Adlercreutzia wanghongyangiae, assembly GCF_035989245.1. Classification (NCBI taxonomy): domain Bacteria; kingdom Bacillati; phylum Actinomycetota; class Coriobacteriia; order Eggerthellales; family Eggerthellaceae; genus Adlercreutzia; species Adlercreutzia wanghongyangiae. The sequence continues at coordinate 230,370 of NZ_JAYMFF010000009.1, forward strand.
ATCCCGACTGCACCGACCCGGACTTCCCCGCCCCCGAGGTGCAGACGAAACCGGGCGAGGCTACCGACCCGGACAATCCCGAGGGCGGCAAAACCTACCGCGGCACCATCACAACCACCTGGGGCGCGGCCAGTGACGACAACCCGCACCCGGGCCGCGTGGTGCTGACGGTGAAGACCGAGTCGACGGCCCCCATCAGCGTGACCGATGCCAGCGGCAACGTGTTCACCGCCGATTTCGTCCGGGACGCCGACGGCAACCCCGTGCGCGACGCCGACGGCTCCTACACGCTGGTGCTGGACCCCACGGCCGTGGGCCGCGGCGAGCTCACCTTCAGGCAGGAGCCCAACGGGGTTTACACGGGCACCACCTGGGTGTACGACGTGATCGTGAACCCCGACGCCAGCGTGGCGCCCGCGCCGACGCTGGCCAAGAGGGCCGAGAACCTGACGCACCCTGACGGGCCCACCCAGCCCGGCGACCGCATCCGCTACACCGTCACGGCGTCGAACGGGGCCAAGGGGTCGCTGTGGACCGACGTGGTTCTGACCGACCCGCTGCCCGCGTGCCTGCAGCTGGACGAGGGCAGCGTGCGGCTGGGCAACCCGACGGCGGGCATCGCGGACCTGGCCCTGACCAAGGCGCCCCTGGCCGGCGCGGGCGACGTGGGGAAGTTCTCGGTGTCGGCCCCCGGAGCCGACGGGCGGTGCGTGCTGACGGTGCCCGCGGGGAACGTGGCGGGAGGATCGGCGGCCGTGGCGACCTTCGAGTGCACGGTGCGCGCTGACGCGGCTGGTGCCGGGGCCGGGGCGGCCGACCTGGCGAACGTGGCCTCGGCGACGGGGACGCGCCCCGACCCGGCCGATCCGGACGTTCCCATGCCCGACCCCGGCGATCCCGGACGCCCCCTGCCCGTGAATCCCGACAACACCCCGCCGGCAACGCCGCCCGGCGGCGGCAAGGTGCTGCCCGCCGACCCCGACCCGCGCATCGAGAAGGCCGTGGAGAACGTCACGGCGCCCGACGCGAAGGTGACGCGCCTCGGCGACGTGCTGCGCTACACCGTGACCCTCTGGAACGCCGGCGCCGCCAATAGCTGCCTGGTAGACGCCGTGGTGAGCGATCCCCTGCCCGTGGGGATCGAGCCAGTGGCGGGCACCTTGCGCCTGTCGGTGAACGACGGCAAGCCCGTCGCGGTTCCCGACTCCGCCTACGACGCGGCCAGCCGCACCATCGCCGTCACCTGCGGCGACCTGTGGGGCGGAGGGCGGGCCGTGCTCACCTTCGACGCCACCGTGACAGCGGCGGCGCTCGGCCAGGACGCGGGCAACGTGGCGCAGCTGCACGGGAAGGTGCCCTCGAAGGACCCGTCGGCAACGCCCGCGAACCCCGATCCGGGGAAGCCGGCCGACCCGCCCGAGACGAACCCTGTGGCCAGCACGCCGCCCGCCGAGCCCGCGCCCGTCATCCCCAACGACCCTGAGGAGGGCGACGTGTCCATCGGGAAGACCGCGGAGAACACGAGCCGGGGCGACGGGACCACCCATGTGGGCGACACCGTGCGCTACGAGGTGGTGCTGCGCGTTAATGCGCCGGGCACCGGCTGGATGGACGCCGTGATCCGCGACGACGTGCCGGAGGGGCTCGAGCCCGTGAGCGGCACCATCCGCCTGACGCTGCCCGGAGGCGCCGAGGCCGCCGTGGGCGACGCGGCCTACGACCCGGCGACCCGCGTGCTGGCGGTGGCCGTCGGCCACCTCCACGGCGGGCAGGAGGCGATCCTCGCCTTCGACGCGCTGGTAACGGAGGCCGCCGTGGGCGCCGACATCGGCAACGTGGCCGTCGGCTACGGCACGCCGCCCTCCGCGTGGGACCCCGACGGGGAGTCGCCCGAACCCGGCGCGCCCTTCGACCCGCCGGGCGGCTGGGACAGCTGGGAGGAGGGGCGCGGCAAGGTCGTCTCCGACCCGGCCTACCCGCCGGGGACCGACAAGCTGGGCGGGGTGCTGCCCGGCGACGAGGGCGACAAGCGGCGCACCACCATCGCCCACAAGCTCGCCCAGACCGGCGACGCCCTGGCCGCCCTCGCCGGCATCGCGCTGGCCGCCGCCCTGGCCGCCGCGGCCCTGGCCCTGGCCGCCCGCCGCCGGCGCCGGACGCGGTAAGGCCGACGGGGCAGGTTCGGGTTGCGGGCGGGCTGAAGCCCGCCCCTACGGGGGCGTGGGCGCTGCGGGTTGTCGTGGGCGCATCTAGCCCGGTCTTCGTAGGGGGCGGCTTCAGCCGCCCCGCCGGAAGAGGCAGAGCCCCTTCCCCACGGGGCGCTGCGAGCGCCAGGCTGGGCGGGCGGGCTGAAGCCCGCCCCTACGGGGGCGTGGGCGCTGCGGGTTGTCGTGGGCGCATCTAGCCCGGTCTTCGTAGGGGGCGGCTTCAGCCGCCCCGCCGGAAGAGGCAGAGCCCCTTCCCCACGGGGCGCTGCGAGCGCCAGGCTGGGCGGGCGGGCTGAAGCCCGCCCCTACGGGGCGATGCTGGAGTTTTTTTGGGGGAGGAATCCCTCGCCCTTCCCTTCCGTAAACGCGAGAAAGGGCCCTTATGGGCCCTTTCCATGCATTAACTCAAAAAGAACTGGTTCCCTATCCCAACTCGGACAGCTGGGTCTCGATGCGGGCCAGCTTGTCGGTGAGATCGGCCAGCTTGGCCTTGTCCTTCTCTACGATCTCGGGCGCGGCCTTCGCCAAAAAGCCCGGGTTCGACAGCTTCTTCTCGAACTTGGCGGCGTCCTTGGCCAGAGCGTCGCGCTCCTTGGCGAGACGGGCGCGCTCGGCGTCGAAGTCTACATGGCCCGCCAGCACCACGTACACTTCAAGACCGCTGCCCAGTACCACGGCGCTCTCGGCGGGCTTGGAAGCCTCCACGGCCACGTCGAGCTCCTCCACGTTGGCCAGCTGAGCCACCAGGTGCGCCTGGGCCAGCAGCAGGGCCGCATCGCCCTCGTCGGCCACCTTCACGGCCACCGGCAGCGCCACCTTCGGCGAGATGCCGTAACGCGAACGCGTGCTGCGCACCGCGCCCACCACCTCGCACACCATGGCGATGGCGCGCTCGGAATCCTCGTCCACGAAGCGGGCGAGCTGGGCGGCATCGGGCCACGCGGCCACAATGAGCATGGGCGCATCATCGGCGTCGCGCGGCAGCTCGCCGTACACCTCCTCGGTGATGAACGGCATGATGGGATGCAGCAGGCGCAGGATCTGTCCCAGCACGAACACCAGGTTCCGTTGGCAGGCAACCCGATCGGCCGGGTCGGCACCCTCGCCCAAGCGCGCCTTCGAGAACTCGATGTACCAGTCGCAGAACTCGTTCCACACGAAGCTGTACAGCTCGCGGGTGATCTCGCCGAACTCGAAGTTGTCGTAGGCAGCATCCACCGCCGCCACGATCTTCGCCAAGCGCGAGAAAATCCAACGGTCGGCCGGGGTAACGGGCTCGGGCGCGCCGGGCTCGTAACCGTCCAGATTCATCAGCACAAAGCGGCTCGCATTCTTCACCTTGTTGGCGAAGTTGCGGGAGCTTTCCAGCTTGGCCTCGTTGAACTTCATGTCCTGAGCACCGGTCACCTGCATGAGCAGGCCGTATCTCATGCCATCGGCGCCGTAGTCCTCCATGAGGCGCAGCGGGTCCACGCCGTTGCCGCGGCTCTTCGACATGGGCTTGCCATCGGCGGCCATCACCGTGGGATGGATGATGACATCCTCGAAGGGGATGGTGTCGTCGCAGCAGTACATGGAGGCCATCACCATGCGAGCGACCCACAGGCCCATGATGTCGCGGGCCGTGGAGAGCACTTGCGTCGGGTAGGCGGCGCGCATCTCGGGCGCATCCATACCCTCTTCCGTCCAGCCCATGGTGGCAAAGGGCCACAGCTGGCTGGAAAACCAGGTGTCCAGCACGTCGTCGTCCTGACGCACCGGCGCGCCGCACTGCGGGCACACCTCCAGCTCGTCCACCGAGGCGTCCTCCCAGCCGCAGGCATCGCAGTAGAACATGGGGATGCGGTGGCCCCACCACAGCTGGCGGGAGATGCACCAGTCTTTCAGGTTGGCGAGCCAGTCCAGGTACACCTGACGCCAACGGGCCGGATGGAACTGGATGGAGCCGTCCTCCACCACGCGGGCCGCGGCCTCCTTCAGGGCGTCCACGGCCACGAACCACTGCTCGGACTCCCAGGGCTCCAGCTTGGTGTGGCAGCGGTAGCAGGTCATGACGGAGTGGTCGTGGTCCTCCACGTGGTCGAGCAGGCCCAGCTCTTCGAAGGCGGCCACAACGGCCTCGCGGGCCTCGTCGCGGTCCATGCCCGAGAACTTCCCGTAACCTTCCACCACATGCGCCGTCTCGTCGAAGATGTTGATGCGGGGAAGGCCGGCGCGTTCGCCCATGGCCCAGTCGTTGGGGTCGTGGGAGGGGGTCACCTTCACGCATCCCGTGCCGAACTCGGTGTCCACGTGCCAGTCGGCGAAGATGGGAATCTCGCGGTCCACGAGCGGCAGCTTCACCGTCTTGCCGACGAGATGCCCGAAGCGCTCGTCCTTGGGGTTCACGGCAACGCCGGTATCTCCCAGCATGGTCTCGGGGCGCGTGGTGGCCACCACCAGGTACTCCAGACCGTCCACCGGCTCGGTCAGCGGGTAGCGCAGGTACCACAGATGCCCCGGCTCGTCCACATACTCGGCCTCGTCGTCGGCGATGGCCGTGGTGCAGCTGGGACACCAGTTCACGATGCGCTTGCCGCGGTAGATGATGCCCTCGTGGTACCAGTCGGTGAACAGCTTCCGCACGGCGCGCACGTAGGCGGGCTCCAGGGTGAAGTGCTCGTCGTCGTAGTCGCAGGAGCAGCCCATGCCCTTGATCTGGTTCACGATGGTGGTGCCGTACTCCTCGCGCCACTTGTAGCATTCCTCGACGAAAGCCTCGCGCCCGATCTCCAGTCGGGAAATGCCCTGCTCGGCCAGACGCTTGTCCACCTTCGTCTGGGTGGAGATGCCGGCGTGGTCGGTGCCGATGATCCAGCGCGTCTGGAAACCGCGCATACGGGCGCGGCGGATGCAGGCGTCCTGGATGGTGTCGTTCAGGGCATGGCCCATATGCAGCACGCCGGTGATGTTCGGCGGCGGGATGACGATGGTGTAGCTCTCATCGGCATGCTCGCCGAAGCCCGGCGTGCGCTGGAAGTAGCCGGCATCCTTCCACGCCTGGAAGATGGGGCGCTCCATGGCGGCGTAATCGGTGCCCTTCTTCTTGTCCTCTGCCATCGGTTCTGCAACCTCGCTTTCCCTGGAACGAACGAATGAAGACGGGCGGCACGGAATCGCCGCCCGTCTCGGTTACCTTATCGGGGATTATCTCACAGTACGGGCCCGCATCTAGGCAGAACGGGCCTCGCGGGCATGGGCGCCCTCGCGCGGAACGATGGCCGGCCGCGTGTCGCCGGCGATGTCGCTCGCCCGCACGGTCACCTGCGAGGGACCGTTGAACTCGGGCAGGTCGTACATCACGTCCATCAGCACGCGCTCGCAAATGGAGCGCAGGCCGCGGGCGCCGGTACCGTGTTCCACGGCCTCGTGCGCGATGGCCGTGAGCGCCGCGTCCTCGAACACCAGGCGCGCGTCCTCGAACTCGAACATGCGCGTGTACTGCTTCACCAGCGCGTTCTTCGGCTCCACCAGAATGCGCACCAGGTCTTCCTCGGACAGCTCGTTCAGCGAGGTGATGACCGGGATGCGGCCCACGAACTCGGGAATCATGCCGTACTTGTTCAGATCTTCGGGCAGCACCTGGTGCAAAAGCTCGGCCTCCGATTCCTTCTTGGAGGCGGCCAGCTCGCTGGCGAAGCCCAGAGACGTGGTGCCTACGCGCTGGGCCACGATGTCGGCCAGACCCACGAAGGCGCCGCCCAGAATGAAAAGGATGTTCGTGGTGTCGATGGGAATGAGCTCCTGCTGGGGGTGCTTGCGGCCGCCCTGGGGCGGCACAGAGGCCTCGCAGCCCTCCACGATCTTCAGCAGGGCCTGCTGCACGCCCTCGCCCGACACATCGCGGGTGATGGACAGGTTCTCGGCCTTGCGGGCGATCTTGTCGATCTCGTCGATGTAGATGATGCCGATCTCGGCGCGAGGCACCTCGAAGTCGGCGGCGGTGATGAGCTTCAGCAGGATGTTCTCCACGTCCTCGCCCACATATCCCGCCTCGGTGAGCGTGGTGGCGTCGGCGATGGCGAAGGGCACCTGCAGCGTGCGAGCCAGCGTTTGGGCCAGGAGCGTCTTGCCCGAGCCCGTGGGGCCGATGAGCATGATGTTGCTCTTGGCCAGCTCCACGTCGCCCTCGGCGGCCGCGGCCCCCATGGAGATGCGCTTGTAATGGTTGTACACGGCCACGGACAGGGCGCGCTTGGCCTCCTCCTGCCCCACCACGTGCTCGGAAAGCCGCGCGTACAGCTCGTGGGGCGTGGGCAGGTCGCCCAGCACCTCGGCCGGGCTGGGCGCGTTATCGTCGATGGGGCTCGCATCGCGCTGCAGCTGGGCCTCGGGAGGGTTGCCCCAACGACCGGCGCGCTGGGCGTCGTCGTCCATCATCTCGAACTCCTGGGCCATGGAGAAACCCAGATCGCGCATCATGGCATCGGCGCACACCGAGATGCACTCGTCGCAGATGTAGATGCCGTTCGGACCGGAGATCATGGCGTTCACCTGGTCGGGCGTCTTGCCGCAGAACGCGCAGAAGTAGTTGTCCTCGGGCGGGTTGTAGTCGGTATGGCGGTGGTTCATGGTTTCCTATTCGCTCTTCTTCTGGCCGGGCATGGCGCCGTGGTGGTAGATGATCTCGTCCACCAGGCCGTACTCCTTGGCCTCCTCGGCGGTCATGTAGTTGTCGCGCTCGGTATCCAGCTGGATGCGCTCGATGGACTGGCCGGTGTTCTCGGACAGAATCTTGTTCAGGCGCTTGCGGGTCTTCAGCATGAAATCGGCCACGATGGCGATTTCGGTCTGCTGGCCCTGGGCGCCGCCCAGAGGCTGGTGGATGAGCACCATGGAGTTCGGCAGCACGAAACGCTTGCCCTTGGTGCCCGACGACAGCAGCACGGCGGCCATGGAGGCGCACTCGCCGATGCAGATGGTGGACACGTCGCACTTGATGAAGTTCATGGTATCCAGAATGCCCAGACCGGCCGTGACGGAGCCGCCCGGGGAATTGATGTACAGCGAGATGTCCTTGTCGGGATCGGTGGCCTCCAGATGCAGCAGCTGGGCCACCACCGAGTTGGCCACGTGGTCGTCGATCTGCTCGCCCAAAAAGATGATGCGGTCGTTCAACAGGCGGCTGTAGATGTCGTAGCTGCGCTCGCCGCGGGGCGACTGCTCGATAACGTAGGGAATGAGGGCGTTGCTGACGCGTTCGATGCCCATAGGTGCCTCTCTTTCGCAAATAGGGCCGCGCTCAGGCGGCCTGTCCATAGTTCAGAACCATATTGCTATACATCCGTTCGCAATGCAAGCGAAACGCGCAAATGAACACAGCAGCGACCCTCCAGGATCGGGAGTGCGGGATGCCTTGACCGAGCGAGTTCCGCACGAGCCGAACATGACTTAACGTCATGTTCGTGCGAGCAGGACTGTTTGAGCGAATCAAGGTATCCCGCACCTTCCCCCACGAGAGCCGCAACAGAAAGGGCGGGGTCTCCCCCGCCCTTTACGACTTCGTTCAGCGCCCGATGCTACTCGGCGGCTTCCTCGGCCGCGGGCTCGGCGTCGGCCTTTTTGGCAGCCTTCTTCTTCGCCGGCTTCTTGGCAGCCTTTTTCTCAGCAGCAGCCTGGGCGGCGAAATCCACCTCAGTCACGCTCGCGTTCTCCATCAGGTCCTCGATGGCCTTCTGGCGCAGCAGACCCGTGCGGATGAGGTGCAGACGGCCCGCGTCGCGCCACTCCTGCTCCAGGGCCGCGGGATCCTCCACACCGGTCTTGGCGAACTCGGCGGAGATGTCCTCGTCGGTGACCTCCATGCCAGCGTGACGGGCCCAAGCCTCAAGGGCGAGCTCTTCCTTCACGTGATCGGCGGACTGGGCCTTCAGGTCGGCCTTGAACTGGTCGGCCGTGATGTCCTGGCTGGCCAGATAGGCGTCGAAGGTCATGCCGGCGCGCTGCATCTGGGTGAAGAAGTCCTGCAGCAGCGAGGTCTCGGCCTCGTTCACCAGAGCCTCGGGAGCATCGCCCTCGAAGCGCTCCAGCAGCTGGGCCATGATGGCGTTCTCCTTGATGCGGGGCATCATAGAGGCCTTCTGCATCGACAGCGACTGCTTGATCTGCTCGCGCATGTCGTCCACTGATTCGAAGCCCATGGTCTCCTTGGCCCACTCGTCGGTGATCTCGGGAGCGGCCTTCTTCTTCACCACGTTGCAGGTAACCTCGAAGGCAACCGGCTTGCCGGCCTGATCGGCCAGCAGCACGGCGGTCTCGTCGGCGGGCACCTCCAGGGTGAACTCCTTGGTCTGGCCCTTCTTCATGCCCATGATCTCGGCGTCGAAGGCCTCGGACAGCATGCCGGTGCCCGGGCCGTACAGGCGCGACTCGCTGGTGATGGCGGCAATGTCGTTGCCGTCGGCGTCGGTGGCCTTGATGGTGAGGTCGGCGAAGTTCTCGGGCTTCATCTTCGTGGCCGCCGAGGCGTCCTCGTAGGTGGTGTAGTGCTCGGCCATGGCGTTCATCTGGTCTTCGATCTCAGCCTCGGTGGCGTCGGCGAAGGGGATCTCGATGGCCACGGCGTCGTAGTTGGAAAGCTCGGCGGCGGGGCGCAGCTCCACAGTGAAGGTGACCGTGTAGGGCTTGCCGGCGCACACCAGCTCGTTCTCCTCCATGGCCGGAGCGCCCATGGGGGCCAGCTTCTCGGCCTCGATGGCGGCCGGGTAGGCGCTGTTGATGACCTCGTCGGTCACCGTGGCCAACACGGCCTCGGCGCCAAGCGCGTTATCGATGACCGGGCGCGGGGCCTTGCCCTTGCGGAAGCCCGGGAAGTTGTACTTGCGAGCGAAGTCCTTGTAGGTCTTGTTGATGCGGCCATCGATATCGGCGGCATCGATGGTGACCGTTACCTTGGCCTTATTGCCCTCAAGGGCCTCAACTTTTGTTTCCACGAATAATTCCTCCATCGTTTCCTAACACGGCGCGGAACCTGCGCCCGCGCAGACACTTCCTCGGCGATCCGCCAGGCGGTTCTCCCGCGGAAGCGCACGGTTCGCTATTATGCCACAACCTCCACAGGCTGGCTACAACTCCCCGCGCCCGGACACAAAAAAGGGACGCGGGATAACTCCCGCGCCTCTGAGGGGGAATCGGTTATCGCGGAACGCGCGACTTTCCCTTGAGCCAGATAAAGCAGGCCGCGCCTGTGGGGAGGGGGTCCGCGCGGAGTTCCGCAGCGACTGAAACAGCCCAGTGGGGCCGTTCCACCAAGCGAGAACTGTCTGAGCACGGCACCTCCTCCCCGCAGGCGCGGCCGGAGAAGCAGGAGATGACGCAGGCCCCGCCCCTTACGCCCCGGTCTTGCCCGAGCGCACCACGTAGCAGATGGTGAAGTAGCCGGCCACGCCGCCGCCCACAGCGCACACCACGCCCTTCAGCAGCATCATGCCAGTCATGCTCAGCGGCAGCGGCAACAAGGTGGCGGCGAAGGCGCCGGTTCCCATGAGCACCACCGTAGCCACGACCGTGGTCACCAGCAGGGCGGGCGCGTAGCTGGAGGGCACCAGCGAGGCCGCGCCGCCCAAGTTCGCCACCTGGGGTCCCGAGAACACGCCCTTGCGCAGATCCATGCGAGTCAACGGCACGACGATCACGAACAGCAGGATACCCAGCAGCACGCCGGTCAGGGCGAAGTCGTGGAAGATGTCGGCCTCGCCGAAACGGGCCGCGGGATCTCCCATATGTATAAGGTAGAAGATGACGGCGTTGATGATGCCATTGATGACGCCGTAGCCGATGATGCACTTGTTCAGCAGATAGGAGTTGAACGGTTTGGCAGGGCGCGCCGGCACCGGAGCGGCCGCGCCGGGGTTCGCCATGGTCTTGGCCATAAGAATTCCTTTCTTTCCTTACCCGTTGTCGCCGTCCGCGAACCGAACAGCGGCTTCAACGGGCATTATGGAAGGCGCCCGCGGCCCTATCGACACCAAGGCGATTCCGTTACGGAAGAGTGGGAGCCAGGGTACTTTCGAGCCGGTTCGCCACCAACCGGCAGGAACTCCGTTGCCAAACGGTTTCGCCAAAAGCCCGGAATGCAGTCCAAGCAAAAAAGAAGCCGCCCGGAAACCCGAACGGCTTTGAAAAGAGGATATGCGAGGGAGTGTCTACACCGCGGCCGAGGCCTTGCGGGCGGCCATGGCGTCGGCCACCTCGTCGGCCTGCTGCTGGCAGCGCACCACGAAGCTGAGGGTGCACCAGCCAGCCACCGCGCCGCCGCAGGCGCACAGCACGCCCTTCAGCAGCATCATGGCGCCCACCGACAGACCCGCCGCGGGCACGAACAGCCCCGCCAGCGCGCCCAGGCCGGTCATGGCGACCATGGCCACCAATCCGGTCACGAAAAGGGATCCCGCATAGGAGCGCGGCATCAGCGCGAAGGTGCCGTGGCCCGCGGCCGGCAGGGCGAACTTGCCGTGCTTCAGATCCATGCGGGTCAGCGGCACCACGCAGGCGAACAGCAGCATGCCCAGAAGCAGGCCGGTGAAGGCGATGTCGTGGGCGATAGCGGCCATGTCGAACACGGCATCGGGGGTGGCGGCGTGCATGCCGGCGAAGATGGAGGCGTTGATGATGCCGTTCACCACGCCGTAGCCGATGAGGCACTTGTTCAGCGCATAGGATTTGAAGGACTTGGGGGCCTTGTTCTTTGCCATAGGGAGCGTTCCTTTCTTTCTTGCTCACTCGCTCAAGCCGGCGTCATCGCGCCGGGGTTTCGTCGCATCGCATTATAGGAACCCCTGTTCTTGTTTCCCGCATGAACCGTTTCCGTTGCTGCGGAAAACGTTTCCCATTCGGAAAGGATTCAATCTCACTACAATGAGCGCCGCCGAGCAACGGGCCAGCCCCGCGAGACTACCCTCTTCGGCGGAACTATTCACTCAATGCTTTAAGGAGGAACAATGGCGAAGAGCAAAGCGACGCATCCCGAGGGGGGTGTGGAGAAGTTCCTGGTTCTGCCCATTATCGTGTTGATTCTGGCGCAGATGGGAACATCGGGCGACAACGGCGCGCTCGGCCTCGCCAATCAGCAGCTGGTGGACGTGCTGGGAGCCACGACGCCCGACATCCAGCTGGCCAACATGGTGTACTCGCTGATGGCGGGCGCCTTCATGGTGGCCGGCGGCCTGGTGGGCACCATCATCGGGTGGCGCACCAACTTCCGCCTGGGCGCGGCCCTGTGCGCCGCAGGCGAGCTGGTCATGGCGCTGTCGCCGAATATGACCATCTTCATCTGGGGCGGCCGCATTCTCGTCGGCTTCGGCGCCAGCTTCATGATCCCGTCGGTGCTGGGCCTTATCCCCTTCATCTACCACGGGAAGAACCGCGTGCTGGCCTTCGGCTGCATCGGCGCCGCGTCAGGACTTTCGGCCTTCCTGCCGCTGATCCTGGGCATCGTCATGCAGTTCGGCGGCTTCCGCATCACCTTCGGCGCCCTGGCCGTGTACTTCGCGCTGGTGCTGCTGTTGTCGTTCAAGCTGCCGGCCATCGAGAAGCCCGCTGAGAAGCTGAAGTTCGACGGGCTCGGCACCGGCATTGCCGCCGTGGGCCTGTTCCTGTTCCTCGTGGGCCTCTCCCGCATCTCCGCCTGGGGCCTCATCGAGCCCTTCGCCGAGTGCCCCTTCACCATCTTCGGCATCTCGCCCGCGCTGCCCATGGCCGTGCTCGGCCTGATTTTGCTGGTCATCCTGGTGCCGGTGGAGAAGCGCGTCGAGCAGAAGAACGGCATCGCGCTTCTGCCCCAGTCGTTCCTGAAGACCCCGCAGGTGCGCGCCGGCCTGGTGGCGAGCGCCATCACCTTCTTCTTCATGGGCGTGCAGGCCATCCTGCTGTCCCCCTACCTGCAGCTGGTGGCCGGCTGGTCGCCGGTGCTGATGGGCGTCATGGCGCTGGCCGTGGGCATCCCCACCTTCATCTTCTCGCTCGGCATCCCGAAGTTCATGCCGAACGCCAACCCGCGCCACGTCATCCAGCTCGGCTACATCGTGATGGCCGCCGCCTTCATCCCCATGGCCTTCTCGCTGCACGGCTCTGAGGTCAACGGCCTCATGTGGGTGGGCCTGGCCATCGCCGGCGCCGGCGCCGGCATCGTGTCCGCCCAGGCCAACAACATCGTGGCCCTGGCCGTGAACGAGCGCGACGCCTCCCAGTCCGGCGGCATCCAGACCACGATGCGCAACGTCGGCCAGGCCATCGGCGTGGCGGCCATCGGCGCCGTGCTGCTGTTCGGCATCACCGCCAACATCGACAACGCCATGGCCGAGAGCCCCGTCATCACCCCCGAGGTGCAGCAGGCCGTGGCCGAGCGCAACATCTCGCTCATGGGCGACGCGCAGTTCGAGCAGACCATCGCCGACATCCCCATGGACGACGCGCAGCGCGCCGAGCTGGTGCAGCTGAACTCCGACGCCCGCATCCAGTCGACGATCACCTCCTACGTGGTGGCCGCCGTGCTCATCCTGCTGGGCCTTCTGTCCACCCGCTGGATCACCATCTTCAAGAAGGAGGAGGACGGCAAGGAGGAAAGCATCGTCGAGGAGACCGCCGGCGAGCTGCCCTACGAGCCCGTGGTCGACCGCGAGATGTAACTCCGCATCCGCAGCACCTTCATCCCGCAGCCCCGCTGCGACGATTCCGCTGAAGGTCGCGCTCTGAAAGGGGGTGGGATTCGCATCCGCCCCCTTTCCTTATGCCGGGCCCGCGCCCGCGCATCCATTCCAAACGGTATCAAACCCCTTTTGAAAGGAAGACCATGAAACGGCTTTACACCAACGCCACCTTCGTCACCATGGTCGACGACATCGACACCGCCGACGCCCTGCTCGTCGGCGACGACGGCCGCATCGCCTACATCGGCTCTGTCGAGGAGGCCCGCGCGATGGCCGACGGCGCGGAGGAGGTGGATCTGGGAGGTGCCGCTGTGGTGCCCGGCCTCATCGACCCCCACAGCCATTTCACCGGTGCCCTGCAGTACCTGCTGTACGCCGACCTGTCCGAGTGCACCTCCTTCGCCGAGATCACCGAGACCCTGAAAGCGTTCGCCGCCGAGCGCAACATCGGCCCGGACGGCGTCATCATGGGCAACGGCTACGACCAGAACAACCTGATCGAGCAGCGCCACCCCGACAAGTCCGTCCTGAACGCCGTGTCCGAGGACGTCCCCGTGCTCATCACCCACGTGTCGAACCACATGGGCGTGGCCAATGACTGCCTGCTGAAGCTGGCCGGCATCACGCCGACCACCCCCGACCCCGAGGGCGGCCGCTACGGGCGCATGAACGGCACCGGCGACTTGGACGGCTACGCCGAGGAGCCCGCGGCCATGAACCCCTTCTACGCGGTGACCACGCCGCGTCTGGGCCTGGACTTCGCCGCCATGGTGCCCGACATGCAGCGCATCTACCTGGAGCACGGCGTGACCACCTGCCAGGACGGCGCCACCGCTCCCGACATGGCCGGCGTGCTGGTGTCGCTCGCGAAGGCGGGCCTTCTGAAGATGGACATCGTGAGCTATCCCATGTGGGGCACCGACGTGATGGCCACCCTGGCCGACAACGCCGCGTTCGACAGCCAGGACTACCACAACCACTTCCGTTTCGGCGGCCTGAAGATGTTCCTGGACGGCTCGCCCCAGGGCCTCACCGCCTGGATGACCGAGCCGTACGTGGAAGGGCCCGCCGGCGAGAAGGACTGGGTGGCCTACAGCACCATGACCGACGAGGACGCCATCGCCTTCGCGAAGCTGGCCATCGACTCCAACCACCAGCTTCTGTGCCACTGCAACGGCGACGCCGCGGCCGACCAGCTGCTGCGCGTGTACGAGGCCGCCCGCGACGCCTCGGACAACCCCGAGAAGGCGGCCCTGCGCCCGGTGATGATCCATGCCCAGACCGCCCGCACCGACCAGTACGCCAAGATGGCCGAGATCGGCATGATCCCCTCCATCTTCTCGTCGCACGTGTGGTACTGGGGCGACGCGCACCTGCGCAACCTGGGCCCCGTGCGCGGCGGCCGCGTGAGCGCCTGCGGCGACGCCGAGCGGGCGGGCCTGCCCTTCACGCTGCACACCGACACCCCGGTGCTGCGACCGAACCTGCTGGAGGCCGCCTGGTGCGCCGTGAACCGCATCACCAAGGACGGCGCCCAGCTGGACGAGGACCAGAAGATAACCCCCTACGAGGCCCTGCGCGCCATCACCTACAACGGCGCCTACCAGTACGGCGAGGAGGCCGACAAGGGCACGCTGGAGGTGGGCAAGCTGGCCGACCTGGCTGTGCTCGACCGCAACCCGCTAGCCGTGGACCCGCGCGAGATCCGCGACATCAAGGTGCTCGCCACGGTGAAGGAGGGCGACGTTCTCTACGAGCGCCCCGCGAAGTAGGAGGCGCCCGATACGGGAACATGCGAGGGGAGGCTGCGAAGGCGGCCTCCCCTTTTCTATTCCGGATCGGGGAAGCAGACGAAAAAGCCGTCGTCGTTGACGGCGCCGGAGGTGTCGGCGTAGTCTTCCACCAGGCGCTTGAAGCCCTGGGTGAGCGGCGTGAGGTCGCCGCGGTCGGCGGGCGCCACCACCAGCACCGCCGCCATGGTGCATCGCCCGCACTCGGCGCCGTCGCCCTCTTCCAGGCGGAAGATGCGGATACCCGTGCGGCGCACCCCCGGGCCGCACCACGCGAGCACGAGCGTGCGGTCCTTCACGATGGAGAGCGTCCACAAAAGCCACTCGAAACGCTCGCGGGGCATATCGACCAGCCCCTCGTCGACCAGGCGCCCGTGCAGGGCCGCGAAGAGCCCCTCGGGCGAGGGTCCCACGGGAAGCACCTCCTGCTCCCAGGCCGTGCGCACCTCGCGGCCGCGCCGCCACAGCGGCACCGAGGCGATGATGTGGTCGATATCGGCCCGGCTCACAGCCGGCGAGATGGTCACGCTGGGGAACTTCACGTCCAGCGGCTCGAAGGACACGAGGAAGTCGAACCGCTCGGCCAGGGCGGAGCCCGGGCGCGCGGCGGCCGCGGCCACCTCGTTCTCGGTCAGCACGTCGGTCACCTGAAGGCGGCTCGACAGCTTCTCGATGCGGTGGGCGCCCCACAGGGCCAGATCGATGCCGCAGTTCACCACCAGCCCCACGCGGTAGCACCGCAGCGCCCCCACCTGCTCCAGGTAGTCGAAAAGCACCAGCAGGAGCCGGGCGTAATCGGGGCTGAACAGGTCGGCCTCCACCAGCGCGGGCACCTCGGCGAGCACCGAGGACAAAAGGCACGCGCCGTCCATGGCCTCGTACTTCACCGCCTCCTCGTTGGGGTTGGGCGCCACCAGCCCGCAGCCCCGACGGGCCAGGCCGCTTTCCAGGAGGATGGCCAGGGGCTTGCGCATGTCGTCGGGCACCGGCGCGCCGAAGGCGTCGGCCAGGGCCGATGCGATGGCGTCGGCCAGGGCGCGGGCGCGCTCGGTGGGCTCGTAGGCCTCCATGGCCGCGAGGCTCCACTGCCAGGTGCAGCAGTTCGCCATATCGCGCAGAAGCCCCATTTCCGCATCGCTCACCGTCATGGAGAAATGCCGCTCCAGCCGCTTCTGCAGGTAGGCGAAAAACGGGCCCGGCTCGCGGGCATCGCGCCAGGCGGCCAGGCTGTGGCCGAGGCGGATGCGCGTCACCATGATGCACAGGTACACCCCGAACTGCCACTGGGCGTTGCTGGAGAACTCGAAACCCAGATCGCGCTGCATCTCGGCGATGCAGCGCTCCAGGAACTGGCGGTCGTAGGGATCGAGCGACCCCACAAGCGACGGCAGGATGCGGCGGCGCACGGCAGGGGCCGGGAACGAGAACAGCATGGACATCACGAAGCCGCGGATGGTCCACTCGGGACCCTCCACCTTCAGGTACCGTCCCAAGGACAGCGAGAGCCCGCTGAGCTCCAGCACCCCCTGCCACCAGTGCAGATCGGCCTGGATCTGCTGCTTGTTGCGGAACATGCGGCGTGCCAGCAGATCGGCGGTGTGGGGTCCGGGATGGCAGGTGAGGGCCAGCATCTCCTGGCAGAGCCGCTCGTAGCGCGGGTGCATCTCGGCCTCGGCCTCGCCGAGCAGCCGCACCAGGCGGTTCTCCTCGTCGGGCACCACCACGATGCGCAGGCCCGCGCCCCGCTGGCGGTCCACATGGGAATGGAAGCCCTCGCGGGCCAGCGCGGCGTTCAGGGCCTTCACGTCGGAGCGCACCGTGCGGTCCGAGCAGCCCAGCTCGCGGCCGTACTCGCCGGCGGTCTTGTAGTCGCCGGCGTTCAGCAGCGCCCGCAGCAGCGCCCCCTGCCTGCTGTTCATGGTCTCTCCTTCCCGGCGCCTACCATCATCGAATTGCTCACCGAACCAGTGTAGTCCCGGCCGCCCGCACCCGGGCGACAACACCGTGGCAAGATGGCAACAGTTGGAAGAGATTCCCCAAGACCGGGCTCGCGGCCGCAGCCGTTGGAGGAAAATCGTTGAGTTGCAAAGTTCGCGAGACAGCATCGACGCGGCTGCGGCCGCCGGGATGCGTTGAGAGGTTCGATATGGCGACTACGGTTCTTGCTGCCGCGCCCGGCATCGGGCAGTCCCCCGCAATCGAGAAGGCGAGCTACGTGCCCCTGGCGGTGCTGGCCTTGGCGCAAATCGGCACTTCCAGCGACGGCGCGGCCATGAACCTGGCCACGGCGAGCCTGGTGGGCGGCCTCGGTGCCACCCTGGATGACATCCAGGTGGCCACGGCCCTGTTCTCCCTCATCGCCGGCGCCTTCATGATCGCCGGCGGCCTCATCGGCGTGACCATCGGCCTGCGCCGGGCCCTCGGCATCGGCCTGGGTATGGCGCTGGCCGGCGAGCTGATCGCCGCGCTCTCCCCCACCATCGCGGTGTTCACCTGGGGCGGGCGCGTGGTCATGGCCCTGGGTGCCTGCCTTGTCACCCCGGCGGTGCTGGGCCTGGTGGCCGCACTGTACCAGGGAAGGCAGCGGGCCATCGCCTTCGGCACCATCGCCGGAGCCGCGGCGCTTTCCACGCTGTCACCGCTGGCCCTGGGGGCCGTGATGGACCAGGCCGGCTTCCGCCTCACCTTCGCCATCATGACCGCCTACTTCGCGCTGGTGCTGTGCTGCACACGGCTCGTGCCGCGCACGCCCACGCCCGACGCGCACACCCGCTTCGACGTGGCCGGCACCGCCGTGGCCGCCCTGGGCCTGGGACTGGTGCTGCTGGGGGTGTCGCACCTGTCCGACTGGGGCATTATCGCCCCGCAGAAGCTGTGCCCCTTCACTCTGTTCGGCATCGCGCCCACGCTGCCGGCCATCGCGGCGGGGCTGGTGCTGCTGGGGCTGCTGGTGCCCACCGAGCGGCGCGCCGAGCGCCGGGGCAACCCGCTCATTCCCACGGCCTTCGTCACCTCGCCCGGCGTGCGCGCGGGCCTGGCCGCCGTGTTCGTGCCGTTCTTCTATATGGGCGCCGTGGGCATCCTGGCCACGCCCTACCTGCAGCTGGTGACCGGGTTCACGGCCCTGCAGACCGGCCTCTTATCGCTTTTGTCGGGTATCCCGATGTTCCTTCTGGCCACCTTCCTGCCGAAGCTGGCCCCGCACCTCTCCTCGCGCCTCATCATCCGCGCGGGCTTCGTCGCCCTGGCGGGGGCCAGCGCGCTTATGGCCCTGGGAGTGCAGCAGCACGGCGTGGCCCTGCCCCTGTTCTGCGGCATGGCCCTGGGCGGTTTCGGCGTGGGCGCGGTGAATTCCCAGGCCAACAACGCCGTGGCCTGCTCCGTCAGCCGCGAGGAGGCCGAGCAGTCCGGCGGCATCCAGGGCGCGGCGCGCAGCATCGGCCTGGCCCTGGGCACGGCGCTTGCCGGCACCTGTCTGCTGCTGGTGATGGCCGGCGGGTTCACCACCTTGGCCACCGAGAACGGGGTGCACCAAGACCTGGTGGCGGCCGCCACCGACCAGGCCTCCGCCCTCATGGCCGACGACGCCTTCGAGGCGCTGACCGGCCAGTGGGGCGCCGACGCCGACCAAGCGGTTAAGCTGGTGGAGGCGAAATCGGCCGCCCAGGCCAACGCCATGCGCCTCACCTTCGGCGCCCTGGCCTGCGTGGTGCTGATCAGCCTGGTGGCCACTCGCAACCTGGTGGAAACCGCCACCCCGAAAACCGAGCGGAAGAGCGCCCCAGGCGGCACCAAGGCCTAGCCGCGGAACCGCCTCTCGCCTTTCCCTTCCAAAAGCACGTCGGAACGCGGCGCTCTTTTCTTCCCGAAAACGCATTGAGAGCGCACCTCCCTCGCTGCCTCGCTGTCTCGTTCCGCCTTTCAGCCCTTGCCCGTCCCCTTCCAACGCCTCACCGCCTCCCTTCCGACACTCGGCCGCCCCAACTGCCGCCGGGTACGCAAAAAAGGGAGCCCCTCAGCGGGACTCCCTGGCAGAACAAGACGGAGCGCGAATGCGCGGCTTAGCTCAGCTCGTCGGCCGAGAAGGCGTCCTGGCCGAGGCGCACTTCCTTGCCATCCTTGATGAGCTGGCGGTACTCGGCGGTGGCCGTGAACACCACGTCGGACGAGGAGTTCAGGCCCGTCTCGCAGGAGTCCTGGATCACACCGATGATGAACCCGATGCCCACCACCTGCATGGCGATGTCGTTGTTGATGCCGAACAGCGCGCAGCACATGGGGATGAGCAAAAGCGACCCGCCGGCCACACCCGAGGCACCGCACGCCGACACGGCGGCCAGCACGCACAGGATGACGGCGGTGAAGGGATCGACGGCCAGGTCGATGGTCTGGCAGGCGGCCATGGTCATCACGGTGATGGTGACGGCCGCGCCGGCCATGTTGATGGTGGCGCCCAGCGGAATGGACACCGAGTAGTTGTCCTTGTTCAGGCCCAGCTTGCGGCACAGCTCCATGTTCACCGGGATGTTAGCCGCCGAGCTGCGGGTGAAGAACGCGGTCAGACCCGAGTCCTTCAGGCAGCGCAGCACCAGCGGATAGGGGTTCTTGCGCGTGCACGCCCACACGATGAGAGGATTGGTGCCCAGGGCGATCACCAGCATGCAGCCCACCAGCACCAAGATGAGGTGGCCGTACTCCACGAAGATGTCCATGCCCGAGGTGCTCACCGAGGTGTACACCAGGCCGAGAATGCCGAAGGGGGCCAGGTTGATCACCCAGCGCACGGCCACGGACACGGCGTCGGAGATGTTGCTGAACACTTCCTTGGTGCGCTCGCCGGAGGCGCGCAGGGCGATGCCCAGCACCACGGCCCAAGCGAGAATGCCCACGTAATTGGCGTTCATGAGGGCGTCAACCGGGTTGGCCACGACGTTCATGACCAGCGTGGTGAGCACCTCTCCGATGCCCTCGGGGGCTGCCTGCTCCACCATCGACGAGGTGTCCAGCGTGAGAGTGGAGGGGAACAGCTCGCTGCCGATCAGCGCCACGATGGCGGCGACCAGCGTACTGATCACGTACAGGATGACGACGGTCTTCATGGTGCCGGCTCCCTGGGCGTTGCACAGGGCGCTGATGACCAGGAAGAACACGAGGATGGGGGCAACGGCCTTCAGAGCGCCCACGAACAAGGTGCCCAGCAGGGTGATGACGTCGTTGCCCGGGATGACAAGGGCGAGAACGACGCCGATGACCAGACCGACGAGGATGCGCTTGATCAAGCTGACCTCGTTGTACTTCTTCAGGATACCGGGGACTGCCAAGATACACTCCTTTCGATGCCCGCGCCCTTGGAAGCGCAGGCCCGCTCGCGGCCGACCGCAGCCGGCCCGATGAGCGAATGGTGCGGGCGAAAGGACTTGAACCTTCACGGGGGTTGCCCACCAGAACCTAAATCTGGCGCGTCTGCCAATTCCACCACGCCCGCATTATTCGGACTTGTGGCGAAACCCATGCCGCCACGAAAGGTAATGATAGCAAAGATGAGCCCCTGACAAGGGGTCAACGGCCAAATGGGCCCCGAACGAAAACGGGGCGGTTCCCTTCGCCGCCCGAGCGGAGCACCAGCGGCCAAGCCACAGAAAAAAAGAACCCGCCGAGGCGGGTTCTGCAAGTTCCTGGCTCCCCGGGTAGGATTCGAACCTACAACCCTTCGGTTAACAGGCTAAGGTTTTACGAAATAACTAGATATATCTATGCAGATCAACATTAATTTATGCGATAAGTAGTGATGCCTATAACAATTTAAAATGATGTGCATTTGCAGACGATTTGCAGATTTCGCAAACGCGAAAAGGCCCGGGCTTTGAGGCCCGGGCCTAGCAACTCGCTGCCCCTCGCAATTCTAACTATCCTCGCCCATCAGCTCTTTCTTCTTGGCATCAAATTCGCTCTGAGAAATAACGCCCTCGTCAAGCAGCCGCTTGTATTTCAGAAGGCCGTCGGCGATATCGACGGATTTAACTGCTTTGTCGGGCATTACCAGGGCGACAATAAGACCGATGACACCAAGGAAAAATCCAAGTGCGCAGAAAGCACTGTAAGAATAGCCCTTTTTCTGAGCCACCTTACCCGAAGCAATGCCAAAGACTATCCCGACGATCAGCCAAATGAGGACAATCGGGGCATCCATGCCGAGCAATTTCATGTCGTTTCCTTTCAACGGCCATCCACTTTTGCAGCCACCCGGAAACGAATGTCGGGAAAATGGAGGGCACCCATCATCGGTCGCCACAACCGTGAGTATTCACAACAATGAATAGCCCTAGAGACAGGTGCGCTCCAATTCGGCTATTCGGTTGTTGCGAGCATCGTTTGCTCACGGTTGTGGCAGAAGGAATTCTAGCACAGCAGCCGCCAACGAACGGCCTCATGGAGCAATTTGGGATGCGCAGTTGCACCGTGCGGCTATCCGAACTTGCTCAGCAACGATGCTGCCGCTCGTATTCTTTGGTCAGTCGTAGCCTCCCCATTGCGGAGAACATCGAGCAGCACGCCAACCGCCTCATCGACAATCTCGGCAGCACGAGCGATGCGAGCGGCTTTCGTGGCCTCACGAGCATCTCGTACCATTGCAGGAAAAAACGGGTCGGAAGAAAAAGCTCTGTAAATCGTCGCCCGCGAGCAATGGGCCATCTCGGCCGCTGCCGTGATCGATGGGGACACGGCGACGGCGACGGCCATCAACTCGGTGGAAGACAGGCCTTCTAAAGTGTCGCAATTTGTTTCGTTCTGCTTCACAGTCACCTCCTCTCAATGATCGAATTGCTTGATGTAGGCCGCGAGGTCTTCCAGCTCGGCCAGAGCCTCCGCATCGCCCAGACGCGCTTTCGCCAGCAGCAACGCGATTTCAGGTAGCACCCCGGCGGCCAGGTATTCGTTTTGCAGCTTCAATGCCTCGCCCATGTCCACGTTCGCCATTACTGGTTCGCCGCCGCCTGCTCCCGGCGCTGGATGCTGAATAGCTCGACCAGGGGGCGATCGATGCCGGCCCAACTGTGGTTGAGGTGATAGCGCATGACCTCCGCGCAGTTTCCAAATTCGATTGTCATTTCTGGCCTTCTCCTAGCAATTCAAGTGTTGCTCGATCTCCCCGGCGTGCCTGATCGGCCAGCACGCGTCCGACTATCTCGCCGAGCTGCGAGGCCGCCAGCCGCCGATAGAGCGGCGGCTGGCGCGCATCCCTCGCGACGGCGCACAGGCGGCCCACACGGGCCGCCAGGGCGGTGCCAAGGGCCTCAGATGCCGTCACAGCATCCATGCCGCGACTGCAACCAGGCCAAGAAGGGAGGTGACCCAGCCGAGGACGAGGCAGCGGACGAGGCGCGCGTAGCGCTCGGCCAAAGCCTCGACAGCGATGGCGGGAACGGTTGTGATGGCTTCGGTTTCTCTGGTCACGATAACTCCTTTTCTCGAAGCCCTGCGGCTTTGATGCCGCAGGGCGGTTAACTGTCGTTCACGGCGAGCGCTGGCGGGGCATTCTGGCGCGGCCCCACGGCTCAGCCCTCGCGCTCGATGAACCGGCCCTGGGAGGCGCTGAACCACATCGGGATGCGGCCGCACGGGCCGAATCGGTTCTTCAGCACGTGGAGGCATACCGGGCGCGGCTCCATCTCCGCGTTCCTCTGCCTCTCCGAGTCGTCTTCGCCGTCCACCGTGAGGAATGACGCCGACACTGATCCGTATTCAAGGGCACTGCTGCCGGAGAGGAGATCGAGCGAGGCACCCCCTCGCTTGGCTCCGCGATTCTGCGAAGAGATGCACAGGATCGGCACGGAGTGGCGCTGCGCGATGGCGCAGAGATCGGTTACCGTCGCGGTCAGGGCCGCGTAGTCGGTCGCAGCCGCATCCCCGTCGGGGCGGCGGAGAAGTTGCACGTAGTCCACGATCAGGCACGGCTTCCTCTCGGTGGCGGGAAGCGCGTCGTAGATGTGGGCCAGCGTGTCAACGGTCACGGCGGCGTCCACCATGGCGACGCGGGGCGCGATCTCACTGAAGTACGCGTCCGCCGCCGCCATCAGCTCTTCGAAGCGGGGCGTGCCCACGGCCTCGGGTCGGCGTGCGAGGCGCGCCACCTCCGAGAACGTGAGCGGCGTCCCCCCCTGCTCAGCAGAGAGCCTTACGATGGACTTGCAGACGAGACTGGCCGCGCTCATCTCAAGGGTGGCGACCATGGTGCTGCCCGCCCCGAACCTCGCGATGTGATCGCCGATCATCAGCGCGAGCGTGGTCTTCCCGCATCCCGGGAGAGCGGATAGCACATGCAGCCCCGGGCATAGACCGCCCCCGAGGAGCCTGTCCAGGGATGAGAACCCCGTGGAGGCGTAGGGGCGCAGCCCGCCTAGGGAAGACAGAAGCTCATCCCGCCTCTCCGAGTTCCACCTGAGCCGCCCGCCCTCCAAGGCGGGCGGCGGTACCGTGTTGTTCGTCATGGTACAATCTCCTTGCTGCACGGGCCGAGGCTTCAGGGCCTCGGCCCTACTCTGTTCTAGTTTCTGTTCTAGGTGCCATAGGTGGCACTCAATCGGTGCCATCAGTGGCACCGTTCATCAGTGGGAACCCGAACACCAGCCTCTTGCCGACGCCCTCCCGGGTGATGAACCCCGCCGCCTCAAGGGCCGCCAGGTTTCGGAAAAGAGTCCTCCGCGTCTGCCCGGTCTTCCGCATGAGCAGCGCGGTGCCGAGGGGCGGCGTCCTCATGGTCGTGGCGCTACGGCACGACACGAGGGCGCAGTAAGCGACGCAGGCAGAGGCCGGCACTGACGGGGCGACTGCATCGAACTCGCGCTGGTGCAACCGCCCCCATCCGTCAGAGCGGGCGTCGCCAGCCACGCGTCAGCGCCTCAATCCATTCCCGTCGCTCCTCCTCGCGAGCTTCCCGCTCTCGGCGTTCGAGGTCGGCGAAGTAGCGGGCGCAGCAATCAAGCTCGGCGCGGCGGCGGCCACATTGGATAACGGACGCCTGTGGCGAGTCATCACGCCACATCGCTACTCACCCCTTCGAACTCTTCGCCACTGACAAGCCTCTGGATAGTGTTGCGAGGAATCAGATACTTTCGACCGACACGGGCGGCGGCCAGCCTCCCCGCGCGGATTTCAGCGCGGATTGTCTGGGCCGACAGCCCCAGAACCTGTGCTGCTTCTGCGACGGTGTAGGGCGTATTGCCATTCGATGCCATGAATTTCCTTTCGATGGATTTTGGTGTGAATGCTTGCAAGCTGGTATTTACAGATTAGAAGCAATGTGATGTAATTTCAAACGCTATTAACATTTATTTGAATGTACTTGAGGTGAGACTATTGCGCACTCGAAGCAAGAACCCACGTCAGGCAAGAAACCTCGCGCAAATGAAGGAAGAGCTTGGACTGACGCAAAAGGACTTAGAAGACCTATCATCATCGCTACCGCAACAGCGTATTTCGCTCATCCTTCAGGGTCGTGCTGACCTGCAACCCTATCAAGCCGAGGCCTTAGCACAGAGGTTTCCCCCTTACCGCGCTGATTGGCTGCTGGGCCACGACAACTACCCCACCACAGCGGACTACGAACTCGCCCAAGAGAGGAAGAGGGACGAGGCCGCAGATACAGACTCCATGGACGTCCACAGCATTCTTATGAGGCTCGCCCTGCGCTCGGGCTATCTGTTTGCAGTCGCCACAACAAAGATGGGGGACGTTGATGAAGACCTCGACTATAAGGACGGTACCACCTCGTTCATTCTCTCCAAACGGGGCGAGAGGGGTAGCAAACATCTTTCCACCGAAGAGCTAAAGGAGATCGAAGCACAGATAATCAACTTCACGGAGTTTCAGCTCTGGAAAGCAATGCAGACCCTCACCCCCGAAGAGGAAGAGGCCCAGAACAAACCCTCCATCACCGAATACCTTACAGAAGATGAGAAACGCGACTTAATCGCACTCTTCCGAGGAACGAAGGGGGCCGATAATGGCAAAGGTTAAAGGCAACGGCACGATCATTGAAAAGCGCCGTGGCGTTTACGAGATTCAGCTATCTTGCGGGAAAGACCCTGCAACTGGCCGTTATCGTCGCATCAGCCGGACGATTCATGGTACCAAGCGCGATGCAGCGCGAGCGCTGGACAAACTGAGAACAGAGCTGGGAGGCGGTTTGAGCATCGACTCCCAAACGATCACATTCGGTCAGTGGGCTAAAGAGTTCATGACCTCGCGACGCGAGTCCGGCCGTGTAGGCGCATCCACTCTAGCGAACGATCAGAATATGCTCGATCTAATTTGCTCGATTCTGGGCGATGTTCCGCTATGCAAACTTGATGCCCGAATGACTAAAAATCTGTTTCCCGAGATACGGAAGCGCCGAGAAGCGCAAGGGTATCGCTGCTCTAATTCAACACTGCAGCACTATCACGCCTTGCTGAAAACTTGCCTCAAAGCCGCCGTGAACCTCGATTTGCTGATGAGGAACCCACTGGATAAGATCGAGGCCCCCCGCCGCGATACCGTGGCGCGGCGCGCATTAGACGCCGACGAGGCCGGGCGCTTACTGCATTGCATCGACGTATCGGAGCAAGCTGCGCTGGAAGCTCTCGCAGATAAGGAATCGCGGCAAAGGCCGTCAGACATACAAGACCGTGATTTCCTACGCGGCATACGCGACGTAAGCTATATCCTGCTCGTCCGCCTTGCCCTCGCTACAGGCGCGCGCCAAGGCGAACTGATGGCCGCCACTTGGCGCGAACTTGATTTCGCAAGCTCGCGCTTCACCATCGCACAGGCAATGAGCAATGGCGGCGAGATCAAGCAACCGAAGACCCAGAGCGGCATACGCTCAATCTATGTCGATCGAAGCACTATGATGCACCTTGCGGCATGGAAGCAACTCCAAGCGGAACTACTGGCAACTATCGGAGTTGCGCAAGACGATTCGACGCCCTGTTTCTGCTCATCGGTGGGAGACTTCCTTGATAAGTCGGGATTTCAAAAATGGTGGCGCGTATGGCGCACGAAGAATGGATTTGAAACGTTGAAGCTCCACGAGCTGCGGCACACAATGGCTACACAACTTTTAGGAGCCGGCATCGACGTGAAAACCGTACAAGCGCGTTTGGGTCACGCAAACGCATCGCTAACGCTGAACACCTATTCCCACGCATTGCCCGCGCGAGACGAGGCCGCCGCAAACGTCATTGCCTCGTTGTACTCGGCTCATAGCGAGCCTGTTCCCATTGAGGCGCAAATAGCCTGATTCACCACGTTTTCGGTGTGATTTGCAGATGATTCGCAGATTTGGAGCTACTTTGCAGCGTCATAAAACAAAACAGGCCAGACAAAAAAACTGTCTGACCTGCTGAAATTCTGGCTCCCCGGGTAGGATTCGAACCTACAACCCTTCGGTTAACAGCCGAATGCTCTGCCGTTGAGCTACCGAGGAATATCGGCGGGGCGACGTTCTCGCCCTCAGCGCAAGATAGAATTATACCGAAGCGCGTTGCGTTTGCAAGAACTTTTTTGGCCCAACGCCAAATTAGTCTCCGACGCGGCGCGAACGCGCTGGAACGGCCGATCGCGGCGGCGCCCACGACGGATCGCGGCGCACCCGATAGCACCGGTGGATGCGAGGATTGCGCTCGAAATCGTGGGGAATGGTGTCGGCGGTAATGTCCTCGATGACCACACCGGCGCGCGCCAAAGCCTCGGTATCGGGCTTGAACGTGCGCAGGTTGCACGAGAACACCGCCACACCGTCGCGGGCGAGCAGACGCGACACGCCGATGAGCAGCTCCACATGGTCGCGCTGCACATCCCACGTGCGCCGCCCCATGGCCTTGGAGTTCGAGAACGTGGGCGGGTCCACGAAGATGAGGTCCCACTGGCGACGGTCGCGTCGGGCCTGCTGAATCCAGCGGGTCGCATCGGCCCGCACCAGCTCGTGGGCGGCACGCCGGCCGGCAGCGCCCTTCCCCGACCGGAGCGCACCGTCGGCGACGACGGGAAAGCCGTTGGCCTCCAAGTTGCGGGCGGCCCATTCCAGATAGGTCGGCGACATGTCCACTGTGGTGGTGGACGCCGCTCCCCCGGCGGCCGCGTGCAGCGTGGCCACGCCCGTGTAGGCGAACAGGTTCAGAAAGCGCTTGCCAGCGGCCATCTTCCCCAGCATCTGGCGCGTGATGCGGTGATCGAGGAAGATACCCGTGTCCAGGTAGCCGCCCAGATCGATCTCGCACAGCAGGCCGTCCTCGGTGGTGTGGGTCACGTAGCTGCGGCCGCCGGCGTCGCGGTACTGGCCGCCGCCGCGGGCGCGCACACGGGCCTTCGAGAACACGTGGTCGGGTCGGATACCCAGCACGGCGGGCACCACGGCAAGCACATCCTCGAATCGGGCGCGGGCCACGGCATCGTCCACCGACTTGGGCGCTGCGTACTCCGCCACATGGGCATACAGGATACCGTCGGATTCCGCCGCCCCCTCGTACAAGTCGATAGCGCAGGCATATTCGGGCAGATCGGCGTCGTACACGCGGTAGCAGCGCACGCCCTCGCGGGCGGCCCACTTGCGGCGCTCGCGGGCCACTTTGCGCAGACGGCTCGCGAACTGCGCGGCCGCGGCGTCGTTCACCTCCACGGAAAGCTCGGTGCCCCCAGCCGGATTGGACACGGCGATGACGGCCGGCTCGCGCGGCGGCGCATCGAACACCTCGAGGACGGCCTCGGTGCGCCCCGCCCCCATGGTCAGCCGCCGAGCCGGGGCAACGCCGAAGCGCGCGGCCAGCGCGCCGGTACCGAGGAATCCGGAGCGTGCTCCGGCCGGTGCCCGACGGGCGGCCGCCACGCAAGCCGCCTGCTCGGCCACGGCCCGGGCGTCATCGTCGCGCGAGGGAGGCGCGGCCGAGGCCACCACCACCGACGGTGCGGGCCGTCCGACATCGCCGGCAGCCGCCTCATTCCCGGCCGGGGCCATCACACCCGCGGCGCGCGCCACCGCGGCCGCCAGACGCTCCTCCACGGCCGCCGCATCCCCGGAGCCGACCGCCTCCACGCTGGCAACGGCCCGCAGGCCGGCCGCACGCAAATGGCGACGCGCCCGAGCCACAGCCGGCGACGACTCCGACAGACCCACGATGCGCACCGAGCGCTGATCGGGCGCATCGGCCCCCGCCCGGGCGGCCTTCTGCGCCCCCAAGATGCGCTCCAGCCCCGCCTCAAGGCGATCGTCGGCCTCGGCCAGCATATCGTCCCAGGCTGCCTCGTCGGCAAGGCCCCAGCCGGCAAAGCCCCAGCGGTCGCGCACGAGCCCCGGCGCCTGATCGACCAGAAGCCCCGCGGCCTCGCACACCAGGATGCCGTCGTCGCATGCCGGATCGAGCAGACCCCACCCCTCCCGCAGCAGCTCGCCGGCACCCAGGGCCGCCAGCAGGGCCGCCGCCTGGGCCACGGCCACCGGCGCGTCGGCGCCGTCCTCGCCGTCCAGATAGCTGCGGCGCGCGAGCGACCGCCCCGACAGATCGAGCGACACCGTGGCCCGCTCGCCCTTCAGGCGCACCTCTACCAGCGCGTCGGGCTCGTGGGCGTCTACATCCGGTCGCGCGCCGCGCGCCGCCACCAGGGCGTCGCACAGGGCATCTTTCACCTTCAAGGCCGTGAACTGGGTGTTGCGCAGATTGTCGTTCATGCCCTTGGCCCGCACGGCAATGCTCGCTGCCGGGTCGATGGCCGCATCCCAGGGCAGCGCCCGCGCCCCCTCGTACAGCGCCTCGGCGTCGCGGGCGCCCACGCGACCCACCACGACGTTCACCCGTCCCGCCAAGCGCGACCACAGGCACACGCGCAGCCCCGCGGCGGGCTTGCCGTAAAATGCCGCGCCCCCGGCCAGCGGGCGCACCTTCCGCACGCCCAGGCCGCGCAGCTCGTCGGCCAGCAGCCCCTCCACGCCCGGCGGGCACGTCGCGAAGAACTCGCACTCTTCTCGTTGCCGGCTGTCTTTCACTTGCATGGGCCGCTCATCCACCTTACGTTTCACTCGGGAGCGCCGACCATCTCGCGCCCTGTCCGCCTAGATCCCGCCGCATACCCGCATTTGCGGACAGGCAGAATCACCGTGATTTCATTCCTCGGTTCCATTTTTGGTCACAAATCCGACTTTTGTGCAGCAAATCGGCAATACGCGACCAAAATCGCACCGTTTTGCCGCAAATAAGCCCTGAAAAGAATGCTTTGGGACCGAAATTACCTGCAAAGCTGCACAAAAGTCGGATTTGTGACCAATTTCTTGTACTTCTTTTGCAATCAGACGTAAAATCGCCCGCAACCGAAGCTGCGGGCGACTGCGTCGTTAATCTTCCAGATAGTCCTTCAGCTTGCTGGACCGACTGGGATGCCTCAACTTGGCCAACGTCTTGCTCTCGATCTGGCGGATGCGCTCGCGGGTAACGCCGAACTCGCGACCCACCTCCTCCAGCGTGCGCGGATGACCGTCCTCCAAGCCGAAGCGCAGGCTGATGACCTTGCGCTCACGCTCGGCCAGGCCCTCGAGCACCTTGGCGAGCTGCTCCTGCAGCATGCTGAAGCTGGCGGCGTCGGGAGGCACCACGGCGGCATCGTCCTCGATGAAGTCGCCCAGCTGGGAGTCCTCCTCCTCGCCGATGGGCGTCTCCAGGCTTACCGGTTCCTGGGAGATCTTCTGGATCTCGCGCACGCGCTCGGCGGTGAGGCCCATCTCCTCGCCGATCTCCTCGGGGGTTGGCTCGCGGCCGAGTTCCTGCAGCAGCTGGCGTTGGATGCGCACGAGCTTGTTGATGGTCTCCACCATGTGCACGGGAATGCGGATGGTGCGGGCCTGGTCGGCGATGGCGCGGGTGATGGCCTGGCGGATCCACCAGGTGGCGTAGGTGGAGAACTTGAAGCCCTTGGTGTAGTCGAACTTCTCCACGGCGCGGATGAGGCCCAGATTGCCCTCTTGGATGAGGTCAAGGAACAGCATGCCGCGACCCACGTAGCGCTTGGCGATGGACACCACGAGGCGCAGGTTGGCCTCGATGAGCTGCTGCTTGGCATCCAGGCCCACCTGCTCGATGCGGCCCAGGCGGCGCTTCTCGCGGCGGTCCAGCTCGACGCCGTCCTCTTCCGCCTTTTCCAGTTCCTCGGTGGCGGCCACGCCGGCCTCGATCTTCATGGCCAGGTCGATCTCCTCGGCGGCAGTGAGCAGCGGCACCTTGCCGATCTCCTTCAGGTACATGCGCACCGGGTCGCCGGTGAGCATGGTCACGCCGCCATCGGCCGCGCGCTTGGTGCGGCTGCGGGCGCGGGTGCGCGGCGTCACCTTCGGCAGGGCCGCCACCTCTACGGTGGCCTTCAGCTCCTCCTCGGGAATGCCGTCCAGCAGATCCTCTTCAGGGTCGATGCCCGCCTCGATTTTGTCCTCGGTAAGATTGTCAGAGGCCGTATCGCCGCCGGCGTTCACCGGGGGCTCGGCGTTATCCATATCATCGTCGTCCATGTCGTCGATGTCCTCGACAACCTCTTCCTCGACGATCTCTTCAGTCTCTTGCTCAGGATTCTTCTTTGCAGCATCTGCCACGCGATGGTCCTTTCTCTGGCGTCCGCGCCTGATTTTGGGCATGAAAATGCAATTCTGGCGCAGAGATACAGCAGAGAAGAATACTACAAATATGCGACCCCTTCAAGAGAAAAACGGTATCGATCCACTGGATTGTTTTCCGGAACCTGGTCGAGCAGATTGCGGGAAGGCGAATCGTCACAGCAGATCCATCGGATCCACGTCTACGGCGGCGCTCACCCGGCCGTTCGCCTTGCGGGCGCGGAACAGGCGCGTGAGCGGGGCGGAGATGTCAGCGTCGGCCGGCGCCTTCACCACGATGTGGTAGCGGTAGGTGTTGCGCAGCTTCCCCAACACGCAGGGCACCGCCGGCAGCACCGTCCAGCGCGCATCGCCCACCTCGTTGCGCACCAACTCGGTCAGCTGGGCGTGCAGAAGCTCGGCCTCGGTGGCCACCTCATGCTCGTCGGAGCCCCAGACCAGCACGTTGGCCATGCGCACGTAGGGCGGGAAGCCCAGCATCTGGCGCTTCGGCAGCTCGGTGCGCAGAAACGCGGCGCGGTCGTAGGAGGCGGCCGCCCGGATGGCGGGACTGTCGGCCTCGTAGGTCTGCACCATCACGCGGCCAGGCAGGCTGGCGCGCCCCGCGCGCCCCGCCACCTGCTCGATCAGCTGGAAGGTGCGCTCGCCGGCACGGTAGTCGGGCAGGTGCAGCTGGGTGTCGGCGTTGATGACCCCCACCAGCGTCACGTCGTCGAAATCGAGCCCCTTGGCGATCATCTGGGTGCCCAGCAGCACCGCCGCATCCGCCGCACCGAACTGCTCCAGCAGGGCCTGGTGGGCGCCCTTCGCCTTGGTGGTGTCGGCGTCCATACGGATGATGGGCACGCGCGAGCCCACCCCCGGCATGGTGTTCATCAGCGCGCGCAGGTCGGCCTCCACGCGCTGGGTGCCGGCGCCGAACTTCTTCAGGTAGGGGCTGCCGCATTCCGGGCAGGTCGGCGGGGCGGGCACCGTGTGGCCGCAGTGGTGGCAGACGAGCTTCGCTCCCTGCTCGTGGTAGGTGAGGCTGGTGGCGCAGTGGGGGCATTCCGGCACGAACCCGCAGTCGCGACACAGCAGGAACTTGGCAAAGCCGCGCTGGTTCAGCAGCAGCACCGCCTTGTGGCCCGCGGACAGCTCGGCAGCCAGGGCGCGCGTCAGCTTCCCCGAGAACATGCTGCGAGCGCCCGAGGCGAATTCAGCGGCCATGTTCACCACCTCCACCGGCGGCCGCGGGCGGCCGTTGGCGCGCTCGGGCAGCGCCACCTGCGTCCACAGCGGGTCCTTCGCCGCCGCGTACAGCGCCTCGATGGAGGGGGTGGCGCTTCCGAGCACCACCGCTCCCCCGGTGCGCTCCATCATCCACCGGGCCACGTCGCGGGCCTGGTAGCGCGGGGCCGAGTCCTGCTTATAGGAGCCCTCGTGCTCCTCGTCGATGACGATGAGCCCCACGTTCGCCAGCGGCGTGAACAGGGCGCTGCGGGCACCCACCACCACGCGCGCCGCGCCGCTTCCGATGAAGTCCCATTGGTCGTAGCGCTCGCCGGCGCTCATGCGCGAGTGCATGACGGCCACGGCGTCGCCGAAGCGGCCGCGGAAACGGGCCACGGTTTGGGGCGTGAGCGATATCTCGGGCACCAGCACCACGGCGTTGCGCCCCTCGGCCAGGGTGCGCGCGATGGCCTGCAGGTACACCTCGGTCTTGCCCGAACCGGTCACCCCGTCCACCAGCACCACGCGCCCGCACGCAGCGGCCCGTGCCGCCTCGATGGCCGCCAGGGCCGCCTCCTGCCCGGCCGTCAGCCGGGGCGCGGGCGCTGTGGCAACTACGGAAGCCGAGCCGGCGCCCTCGGGCGCGGGGCTCGCAGGCAGCGGACCGCCCATGCCGCGCAGACGGCGGCGGCGTTCCACCACCACGGCGTCCTTGGCGGCGAGCGCCTTCAGCGTGCCGCCCACAGCCCCGAACTCGGCCGCCAGCTCGGCCACGCGCACGTCACCCACAGCCACGGCCTCCAGTACTTGCTGCTGCTTCACGGCGTTCTTCCGCGGAACGAAGGCGTCGAAGGCCGGCCCGCGGGTGACCCACCGGTCGTCCACCTGGCCGATCTTGGGCTCCTCCAAACGCCACCGCCCGTCGCGGCCGCGCACCACGCGCGGCACGGCGCCGGGCGGCGTGAACAGGCGCACGCAGCTGGCGAGCGGTGCCACATAGCGGTCGGCGATGTACTGGGCGCAGGCCGCGCCCTCCTCGTCGAAGAAAGAAGCCGACAGCACGGCCTCCACCTGGCGCAACTCGGCAGCTGTCAGCGGGTTGCCCCACAGATCGGTGCCCTCGTCGGGCGACGGCGTAGCCTCTTCCATGTCCACGATGTAGCCCACGGCCTTCCGGCCGCCGAGGGTCACCAGCACCGCGCAGCCCACTTCCGCCGCCATGTCGTCGGGCACGGCATAGGAATAAGGGGTGTCGAGGGCCTGGGTGGGAATATCGAGTATGACAGAGGCGATATACATGACCGCCAGTATACCGCAAGCCTACGCCGTGAGGTCGGCGTAGGCAAAGGGCACGAGCAGAGCCAGGTCGTCGGGGGCCATGCGCACCTGACAGCCCACCTTCCCGCCCGAGAAGTAAATCTCGTCGAACAGCTGGGCCGTCTCGTCCACGAAGGTGGCGAAGCGCTTCTTCATGCCGATGGGCGAGCACCCGCCGTGCACATAGCCGGTCAGCGGCAGCAGGTCGCGGGCGCGCACCATGGCCACCGACTTCTCCCCCGCCGCCGCGGAGGCCTTCTTCAGGTCCAGCTCGCAGGCCACAGGTACCAGGAATACGTAATGCTCACCGGATTTGCCCTCGGTGACGAGGGTCTTGAACACAGCATCCACGTCTTCGCCCTGCGATTGGGCGATCTGCACGCCGGTCATCGCGGGGTCGGCGTCGAAGAACAGGGCCTCGTGGACGATGCCGGCGGCGTCCAGCTCGCGCAGGGCGTTGGTCTTGTGGTCTTTGGGAGCGCGGGCCATGGGTTCCTTTCGGCGACGGGATTGCCAGTTGGGGCGGGCGGCCTTCAGGCCGCCCCTACGGGGCGAGGACGCGCAGGGCGGGGACTGCGCACGGCGGACGGCCTGAAGGCCGCCCCTACGGGAGTGGGGCGGGGCGAAGCCGGGCGGGGCTACTTGCGGGCGCTCTTCTTGCCCTTCTTGCCCTTCTTGCCGGTGGCTGCGGCGGCTTGCTCGGCCAGCTGGCGGGCCTGCACTTGGGCGCGCCACGCGGCCACGCAGCCGCCGGCGAAGCACAGCAGCCCCAGGCCCACGGCAACACCCAGCCACACCACGCCCATGCCCATCCAGAAATCGAGGGGGTACATGGAAATGAGCAGCGAGTCGTAGTTGAACGTCCAGCTGCCATCGACGAAGAACAGCGAGTGGAAGGCGGCGAACAGGCCGTTGAAGTCCACGAGTCCCCACAGGCCCAGCACCACGAGCAGCGCCACCAGAAGCGCCGGCCCCATACGCAGCATGAAGGCGAGGGCCGCCCACTGCCGCTGCACGCCCAGCAGCACGGCGATGATCAAAGCCGCCACGCCGATCATGCCCAGCCACGAGCTGCTGCCCACGATAAGGGCGTTGCAATCCTCCAGATGGCTCACAGCCGCGCCGTCCAGAGCGTAGCGGTCGGACACCTTAGCCAGGGCCTCCATGGCATCAAGCGGGGCGGCGCCCTCGTCAAGCGCCCGGCGAGCCGCATCGGACCACTCCCCCGCCTTCGGAGCGCCCTCGGCGCTCGCCGCGCGGGCCGCGTCCACCACCGAGGCGGCCAGTTCCTTCGCCGCCGCCTCGGCGTCGCGGTGCGAGTCCACCGTGAAGGCACGGGTAACGTCGGCCAGTTCCACCAGCTGCTCGTGGGTGTAGGGGGAATCCTCCCCGCTGCTCACAGCCCCGGCCAGGGCGGCGGTAGTGCCAGGCAGGCAGCAGGCCGCGAACCCGCACACCAGCAGCGTGATGGCGAGCACCGTAGCGCCGATGCCGGCGAGAATGCTGTTCGATCCCACAAAGACTCCTTCGGTCGGAAGACGGTCGCGCCGCTAGGCGACGGGGGCGCCGTCGGGGTTGTCGCAGTCAACCCAGATGGTGGCAGCGGTCATGCCGCCGTTCTGCTTGCAGATGGTGGGATAGGGCCCCAGACGGCTGAAGACGCCCTGGAAATGGCCGTTGTACAGGTACAGGCCGTTCAAGTTGTTGTAGGGCACCGGCTCGCTTCGCACCGCGCCGTCGGGCATATCCAGAATGCCCGCATCGGGCGGCAGCGTGTCGGTCTTGAAGGGACGAATATAGCGCTGCACGATGAAAGGATAGCCGGCGCCCTCGTTGGCGTAGCGGTCGATCAGCTGCTCCCACACCTCCTGCGACTGCTCGCATCCGGCGTACACGTTGTCGGCGCCGTAGTGGTCGGTGGGCTTGATGATCCACTCGTCCTTGTTCGCGCGAATCTGGGCCAGATTCACCTCGTCCTCGTTCAAAAACGCCGTCATGGGCACGGCGGCCTCCACGAAGGCGATCTCCTCCTCGGTGAGGAAGGCCTGGGTCTCGGGCTTGAACAGCACCTCGAACAGCTGCTTGTCGTGCACGATATGACCGGCGAACGACCCGATGAGCGCCACTTTCCGCGCCCGCACCGCATCGATGAGCGCCTGCGATTCGTCCCAGAACTGAAGCACGTCGTTGGTCACGCAGCGGCGCCAGATGGCGTTCACGGGCTTGCCGTCGCCGTCGCGCAGCACCTCGCCGTCGAAGACGAGGTCGCGCACATCGACCACGGCACAGTCCACCCCGGCCGCGCGGAACCGCTCGGCGAAGATGTGGAACTCATCCACCACGCCGTTCTCCAGGTAGTCGCAGATGGCCACGCGCGGGTTCTCCACCTTGAAGCGATAGGTGGCGTAGATGTCCATGAAGGCGCGCACCCAGGGATCGAACAGGTCGCAGCCCAGCAGACGGTGATTCTCGGCAAAGGCGCGGAAGGCCTCGGAATCCTTGATGGAGTTCGTGATCTCGCGGTTCTCGTTCATGCCCGCGCTGCCGTCGCCGTTGAACTCGCAGAAGTGGATGCGGTAATCGTCCTCGTTCAGGAAGGTGTCCACGCGGGCGAAGGGCAGCACCGCATCGTAGTCGCGCGGCAGGCAGATGAGCTCCACCAAACGCTCGTCGAAGTCGAAGTTCTTCCGATATGCGGCATCTTCCCGATACCGCTCGATCACCTTGCACAGGATGCCGTGGCAGGTTTCGGCCGTGTGCTTCATCACATCGTAGGTGCGCTGGTTGAACAGGCGCGGCACGAAGCTGGACGCCACCACCTCGTGGTGCACGATGGCCGTGGAGTCCATCATGTAGGCGAAGGCGGCGCGGCGCCCCTCGATGGCGCCGTCCAGTTCGTCGATGATCTGGAAGTAGTCGCGCGTGTAGTCGGCGTTAGTGGGCATGGGAGCTCTTTTCCTCGACTCTGGTATATCCGCATAAGTGTAGCACGTTGCAGCGAGGACGCACCGCAGGCGTAGCGGAGCCGTTGGTCGGCCCGGCCATATGCCACACCCGCCGAGTCGCAGAAGAGTGGACCGCATCGCCGACGAGACGTTATGCGCCGCCCGCGGACACAGCACCTTCCGTATGGTTTCTGTATCCTTCACCGTGCATATTGTTGCGCCAGCACCCCTTCCCCGCTACCATGGGCCATTGCGCCGCACCACGCTGCAAAGTCCTTCGGAAACCGTCCGACCGGCACCGGCGCGCACCATATTATCCAGAGTCGGGGTAGAGAGTTGGCTCGCCGATCCCGACACCAACCTGACGCGCCTCGCCCGCGGGCGGCCGCCAAGGTGGTCCGGCCAACAGCGATAAGGAAGGAATCTCATGACCGAGAGCCATTCGAGCTATCTGTTCACCTCCGAATCTGTTACGGAAGGCCACCCCGACAAGATCTGCGACCAGATTTCCGACGCCATCTTGGACGCCATTCTGGCCAAGGAGATCGCGCTAGCCGAGGAGGGCTATATCGCCCCCGACGGGCAGCCGGCCGATCCCACGAAGTTCCGCTGCGCCTGTGAGACGCTGGTGACCACGGGCACCGTGTTCGTCACCGGAGAGATTCGCACCCAGGCCTACGTGGACGTGCAGTCCATCGTGCGCGACGTGGTGTGCGGCATCGGCTACGACCGCGCCAAGTACGGCTTCGACGGCAACACCTGCGCCGTGATGAGCTCCATCCACGAGCAGTCGGCCGACATCGCCCAGGGCGTGGACGAATCCTTCGAGGCCCAGCGCGACGCCGCCGCGGCCGCCGACCCCTACGAGACGGTGGGCGCGGGCGACCAGGGCATGATGTTCGGCTACGCCTGCAACGAGACGAGCACCCTCATGCCCATGCCCATTTACCTGGCGCACCGCCTCTCCGAGCGCCTGACCGAGGTGCGCAAGAACGGCACGCTGGATTTCCTGCGCCCCGACGGCAAGACCCAGGTGTCGGTGCGCTACGTGGACGGCGTGCCCACCGCGGTGGAGAAGGTGGTCGTGTCCACCCAGCATTCGGAGGACATCGAGCAGGACGCCCTGCGCGAGGCCATCGTGGAGACGGTCATCCGCCCGGTGTTCGCGGCCGAGGGCGTGGAACTGGCCGCGGACTGCGAGATCTACGTGAACCCCACCGGCCGCTTCGTCATCGGCGGCCCCATGGGCGACGCGGGCCTCACGGGCCGCAAGATCATCGTGGACACCTACGGCGGCATGGGCCGCCACGGCGGCGGCGCCTTCTCGGGCAAGGACTGCACCAAGGTGGACCGCTCGGCCGCCTATGCGGCACGCTGGGTGGCCAAAAACGTGGTGGCCGCCGGCCTGGCCGACCGCTGCGAGGTGCAGATCGCCTACGCCATCGGCGTGGCCCAGCCCGTGAGCGTGATGGTGGAGACCTTCGGCACCGCGCACGTGCCCGAATCCGACATCGAGCGCGCCGTGGCCGAGGTGTTCGATCTGCGCCCCGGCGCCATCATCGACGCGCTGGATCTGCGCCGTCCCATCTATCAGAAGACGGCCGCCTACGGCCACTTCGGTCGCGAGCTGCCCGAGTTCACCTGGGAGGCCACCGACAAGGTGGACGCCCTGCGTGCCGCCTGCGGGCTCGAATAGGGACTATTCGGCGGCGGTAGCGCGCAAAGGAAGCGGCGGGTGTTCTGACCGAGCGAGTTCCGCAGCGACGAGAACAGTCCTGTGGACTGTTCTCCAAAGCGAGGACTGTTTGAGCGAATCAGAATACCCGGCGATTCCGACCGAGGAAACGTTACAACAAAGGGCCCCGGTTGGGGCCCTTTCCCGTGTGCTGAGTAGAACGGGGGCTACTCCCCTTCGCGGTAGACCGTGGCGGTCACGCGCGCGATGCGGCGACCGGTGTCATCGGTCACCTCGGTGGTGTAGAAGCCCAGATGGCGTCCTGACTTCTCGGCATCGCACGTGGCGATGAGCTTCGTGCCGCGCGAGGCTGACATGAAGTCGATAGCGCTGTTGACCGACACGCTCGGCGGCTGGCCGATGTTGCTGGCGAGCGCCAGGGCGAAGTCGGCCAGGGTGAACACCGCGCCGCCCATCACGTTGCCCAGCGCGTTGCGGTGGTGGTCCTGGATATCCAGCTCCACCACGCCATGACCCACCGCACCTTCCACAATGCGGCAGCCCACGTGCTCGGCGAAGCGGTCGTGGCCGAAGAAGTCGTTCAGCTCGTCGAGGGTGGGATGATCACTTAACTGCTTAGCCATGGTGCGCCTTTCGTCATGGGAGCCTAACGCAAGGGGCGACGGAAGTCGCCCCTGGTTGCAAATGAGATTTCCCGCTTCAGTGGGCGGGCTAAAGCCCGCCCCTACGGATGAGGGCGAGGGCCATGCCCGCGGATGAGGAGAGGGCCGCAGCTGCGCGTGGGCTAAAGGCCCCCTACGGACGGGCGAAGCGGAGGTCGTTCTAGCCCTGGGTCACGGGGGTAGCCTGGGCGGCGAACAGCTCCAGGTACTGACCATCGGACACGGTAACCACCTGCTTGCCACCGGCGATGACGTACTGGGTGTCCACGATGGAGTCGTCGTTGAAGTCGAGATCCTTCATAACGAAGGCCGCGCTCTCCTCGGTGGTCTCGCGCTCGCTGACGGGCAGCGCCGTCACCGTGTAGCTGCCGGCGGGAATATCGATGCCCACGCGGTAGCACCCGTTGGTGTAGGGCACCGCAGGCTCGATAGAAGTGGTGGGCGCCGGACGCATGGTCACCTCAGCGCCGGGCACGTACGCGATCAGGTCGCCGTCATCCAACTCGGCGAAGTAGTTGCCGAAGTACTGCACGGCATCGTCCAGCTCGTAGTTGTCCGAGCCATTGTCGTCATACTCGAAGATGTAGTAGTGGCTCAGAGCGTCGTTGGAGCCTTCCAGATAGTAAAGTCCCGCCGGAATATCGGCATCGGGTCCCACGGTGTAGTACCCCATGGCGCACGTGCCATCGGCGCCGGGCGTGCCGGCAGGCAGGCCGGCGCCCTCGAGCGCGTCGGCGATCTCTTCGTAGGTGTAGGTTTCGAAAGACGAGTCCTCATCCAGCAGATCGTAGTCGTCCTCGGGAGGATAGCTGTAGTCGTAATCGTCGTCGTAGTCGTAATCGTCGTAACCATAGTCGCGGTTGCGATCGTAATCGTAGCTATCGTCGTAGCTGGACGCGGCCATGACGCCCACGCAGCTGACGCAACCGCCCAGACCGATAACGAGACCCACGGCCAAACCCAGCAGGAACCAGGGCCAGCGGCGCTTCTGACCGCCCGAGGCCGGAGGCTCGTAGCCGTAAACCGGCGCCGGGGGCACCGGGGGCACGGGAGGCACGGGCTGCTGGGGCTGGGCGGCACCGTAGGTGTAGACCTGGTCGTAGGCGCCATAGGAAGCCTGCTGGTACGTCGGCTGCCCAGCGGCCGCCGCGGGCTGCGGGGCCGGCTCGTAAACCGCATAGGGCTGGGTCGCCGAAGCCGGCTGCTGGGGCACAGGCGCCGGGGAGAAACCGGCCGTTGCCGCAGGCGCGGCGGGCGCGGTCACCTCGGGCGCCGGGATGGCGGGGCCCGCAGTCGCCGGAGCGGGAGCCGCCGTCGCGCTCAGCGCAGCGAAGGGATTCTCCGACACCGGGGCGGCCGGAGTCGTCGGAGCCGCTGGGGCAACGGCCGCAACCTCGGGCGCCTCGCCCCCTGCAGGCGCCGGCACTTCCGACGCCGGAGCAGCCGGGGCGGTCGCCTCGGGCTCGGGCTGCGCAGGAGGCTCGGGAGCCTGTCCCTCGCCGTTCACGTTCTTATTCTCGTCCATGGTCCTCGACCTTTCTAGTTGTTGAACACCTTCGCGACCACGCCGTCGATGCGCGCCACCACATCGGCCGGATCCATCAGCATCATGGCCTCGAACAGCGGCGGCGACACCATGTTGCCGGCGATGGCCACGCGCAGGGGCTGGAACAAAAGCTTCGGCTTGAGCCCGGCCTCCTCGCCCGCCGCGCGGCACAGCTCCTGCAGCGCCTCGGCATCCCAGGGATTGTCGTCGTCGGCCAGGATGGCACGACAAATGGCAAGCGCCTCATCGGCCCGCGAGCCCTCCTTCAGCAGCACCTTCTGCACGCTCTTCTCGTCGAGCACCACCGAGTCGCCCCAGAACAAGAATGCCAGCTTCGCGGGGATCTCGTCCATGCGCGAGAGCCGCTCGGCCACGAGCGGGTACATGGCCTGGTAGAACTCGGCGTCATCGTCCACGTCGGCCAGGCAGGCCTCCCAGGTCTCGGCATCCACGCCCTCGCCGGGCACCCGCGTGATCGCCGCGGCGGCCTCGGCCTCTTCCTTAGTGGGCGTGGGCGCCACGATGATGCCGTCGGCCACGTTGCTGCCGTCGATGTTGGTTTGGGCGAGCCAGGGCTTCGCGGCCTGCACCCACGCGGCGGCGCCCATCTCACGGATGTAGACGCCGTCCATCCAGTCGAGCTTCTTCTCGTCGAAGATGGAGTGCTTCTTGGTGATGCGGTCGAGCGAGAAGCGCCGGCAC
Source organism: Adlercreutzia wanghongyangiae (assembly GCF_035989245.1). Classification (NCBI taxonomy): domain Bacteria; kingdom Bacillati; phylum Actinomycetota; class Coriobacteriia; order Eggerthellales; family Eggerthellaceae; genus Adlercreutzia; species Adlercreutzia wanghongyangiae. The sequence continues at coordinate 270,763 of NZ_JAYMFF010000009.1, forward strand.
AGCTCCGCCGGCGGGATGATGGTGGTCTCGCCGTCGAGCGACCAGCCCAGCAGCGCGAGGAAGTTCACGAGCGCGTCGGGCAGATAGCCGCGGTCGCGGTACTCCTCCACGTTGGTGGCCCCGTGGCGTTTGGAGAGCTTCTTGCCGTCGGCACCCAGAATCATGGACAGGTGCGCGAACAGCGGCACCTCGGCGCCCAGCGCCTCGTAGATGAGCACCTGGCGCGGCGTGTTGGACAGGTGGTCGTCACCGCGAATGACATGGGTGATGCCCATGTTCACGTCGTCGCAGACCACGGCAAAGTTGTAGGTGAAGGTGCCGTCGGTGCGGCGCAGAATCATGTCGTCCATCACGTCGATGGGGAAGCTCATCTGCCCGTATACCGCGTCCTCGAACTCCACGGGGCCGTGGCCCTCGGGCACCGCGAGGCGCCACACGTGGGGCTCGCCGGCCGCGATGCGCGAGGCGGCCTCCTCGCGCGGGATGGAGCGGCAGGTGCGGTCGTAGCCCGCGTAGCCGCCCTGGGTCTTCTCGGCCTCGGCGCGCTTGGCATCCAGCGTCTCCTTCGAGCAGAAGCACGGGTAGGCCGCCCCCGCTTCGATGAGTTTCTGAAGCGCCGCCTCGTAGGTGCCGGTGCGTTGGGTCTGAAAGTAGGGGCCGCACGGACCGCCCACCTCGGGGCCCTCGTCCCAATCAAGGCCCATCCAGCGCAGGGCGCGCAAGATGATCTGGGTGTTCTCCTCGGTGGAGCGCTCCGGGTCGGTATCCTCGATACGCAGGACGAAGGTACCGCCGCACGAGCGGGCGAAGGCCCAGTTGTAGATGGCAGTGCGGGCGCCGCCGATGTGCAGCTTGCCGGTGGGAGAAGGCGCGAAGCGGACGCGCACGGGCTTAGTGGTGTCGGTCATGAAAATCCTTAAAAACTCGGTCGTGTACGGGGCTGATAGGTCACCGCCCAGTATATCACGGCCTCGCCCGCGCTCCTGCCGCCCGCGTCACCTTCCACCCACCCCACAAAAGCGCGGCCGCCGAGGTGCGGCGAGCCCCGTAGCCATCGGGGGCAGCACGCTTCGGCGCAGCGGCCGTCATCCGGACGCAGCGACCGGCGTCCGGCCGCCGATCCCCTACCCCAGCTTCCGCACGGGCTGGGGCAGCCGGCCTACAGTAATGGGCAGCGCGGCCAAGGCCGCCATGTCCTCGTCAGCGGCCTCCTCGGCACGCAGTTGCTGGCTCATATCCAGCCCGGCCAGTTCGAAGGCCTCCAAGGCAGCTGCGGCATAATCGCGCTTGCAAGACCCATTGAGGCGCTTCCATGGGATGCCGGCAAACCAACCGACTACTTCCTCATCCAGGGGCAGACGCCCTTGCATGAGCAGCGCAGCGATCACTGGATAGCCAGCATAGCCCTGCCAGTAAGTAGCGCTGTCGTTGGAGCGGTAATGCCCGGCATCGTCCCAGGTGACGGTGTACTCTTTCAAGCCGTCCGACGACCGCACCGTCAGATGATCGGGAGCCAGATCGAACCGCTCGTCAGCAAGCGCGCTGTAGGCTTCGTACACTTTCTCGATGGGCGGCAGCTTCTCCATGGCCATCGCTTCCTTTCGCATCAGGCAGCGCACGCGCGATGAGGCGCGCTTCTTACATCCGATTCATGGTAACAACCCGCGCAATTCCAACAGCCGCAGAAAATGCTCTCGTTTTTCAAACGAAATGCAGCTGAAACGCAAGGATTCTTGTGTTTTTTCGTCTTTCTCGATATCGGCCCCAAGCCCCTCACCTTGCCTTTGTCAACCAAATACGACGAAGTTGCGACAGTAGCGAGACTCCCGTGCGACACCCCTCTGCTAGAATCGCGCCCCCTCGTCCTTCGCCCTCACGCAAACGTTCGAAAGGAGACGCCTATGGCTACCGCCCTCGCAGGTCCAAGCGCCATTCAAGCTATCCGAAACAGGCGGCGCGTCTGTGCGCTATGGACCACGAACCCGCGACCCATGCTCCTCGGGTCAAAGAGCCCCAGCGACGCTGAGCTTACCCTGGCGCGCTCGTACCTCGCACCTTGTTCTGACGATCTTTGCCTCACCGTCCACCCACCTCAACGACGTCGGAACGCCGATGGCATCCGATTTGCCACCCATAGCGCGGCTTTTCCACGAGGATCGTTCATTCACTTGGAGGGTCAGCTCTATCTTTCCTCGCCGGAGCTTGCATTCCTGCAAATGCACGACCACGCAAGCGATTTCGAGTGCATCGCCCTCGGCTTCGAGCTTTGCGGAACTTACACACGTATCGGCGCCGACGCCATGGCCTACGACATCGCACCCGCAACGTCGGCAGACAAGATCAGTCGGTTTCTTCATCGGGCGCACGGGATGCGCCACCGCTCCCGCGCCCTGCGAAATCTCGGACACATTAAGGAGAATTCGGCATCGCCACGCGAAACGCAGCTGGCGATGATCCTCGGCCTTCCCACGCGACTCGGTGGATACGGTCTCGCCGATTTTGAGCTCAACGCGCCGATCGATGTGCCAGCCACCACGAAGTTCCCTTGGCGCAGAGACATCCGACGCGCCGATATCAGCTGGCCACGCGAATGCGTAGCTGTCGAGTACGATAGCGATGAGTTCCACGTTGGTGCCGAGAAGATAGCGCGCGATGCCGAGCGACGGACGCTCCTTCAAGCGGCGGGATACGACCTGGTCGTTGTTACCAACAGCCAGTTCAAAAGAACCAGCGAGCTAGATCGTATATGCGCCGTGCTCTATCGCCTGCTCGGCAGACGATGGCGCTGCCGCATGCCCGAATACCTCATGCGCAAAGAGGATCTCCACAGACGGGTCAGAAACCTGTCGATTTAGGCAGACTCAGGGAGATGCACGGCCGCGAAACTGATGATCGAGCATCTCCAGCCACCCTCATTCGTCTCAGACTGCACAAGAACGACCGATTTCTGGTCACGAATTCGACTTTTGTGCACAAATCGAGCGTTTCAGAGTGCGCGCAGGCATTCCGCGCGAGCTTCCGCTCGGCAGAAGCCCGTGTTTTACCAGATGAACTGCAAGCTGCTTCCAGCTTAGCAACCAAATATGCCCCCAGCGAGGCAACGTCGTGCACAAAAGTCGAATTCGTGACCACGATCGGGGTCGTTTTATGTCATGGCGAGAAAAAGACCCGTGCGGCCACATGCATCAAACAGCAAACGGGGTTCCTTTTCGCTAAACGTATCCGTCAGAATGCCCGAAAACAAGGCTCATAACACGCCGAGGCTAATCGGGAAGGCGCCAGAGCGGATCGGGGGGGGGGGGGGGGGGGGGG